>JAGTQF010000023.1 GCA_018396655.1 Candidatus Bathyarchaeota archaeon | reverse complement strand
AGAGGCATAGAGACTCTGAGTGAATACAAAAGCATCAACAAAACCAACAAACTCATCTTATATGCTTTATTAATCAGTAGCTAAGCATATGCACATTGAAAGAGAGATTCTGGTAGCAATTCTGAAGAGAACCATGGAGCGTGGCGATGCCAGAGTAGAGGATATAAGCGAAGAAGCCCATATACCACTCTCGCTAACCAAACATATTCTGGAGGGATTTTGCAGCGAAGGCCTCATAGAGCTCGCGAACGATAAGGTTATTGTTGGTGGGGGCAATCGGCTTAGAATTGCAGTTAAGGCCATAAGTTTAGGTTCCGATATTGAGAGGGTGGCTAGGCTTCTCACATGGTCCGAGTTTGAAGATTTTTCTGTACTAGCTTTTGAGGCGAATGATTTTAGCGTTAAGAGGAATTTCCACTTCGCTTGGCTGAGGAAGAGGTGGGAGATAGATATAATTGGGCTTAAGAAGCCGCTTGTGATATCAGCAGACTGTAAACATTGGCATCGGAAGTGGAGTGGTGCCGCAAGTATTAGAGCTGCAAAGAGCCAGATTGAGAGGACTAAAGCACTTGCTGAAGCCTCAAGGGGCATGAGGAATAAGATTGGCATTGCCGGCTGGGAGCATGCATACTTCATACCAATAATACTGTCGCTCCTACCAGCCCAACAAAAATTCTATGAGAGAACACCAATAGTCCCCATCCTACAACTCAGAGATTTCCTCCAAAATGTCATGGTTCATCTCGATGAAGTGAACAACTTCTGCATAGTCTACGTTTAGCATGTTGACTTTTCATAAGTGGACAATAAATAGGACCAAAATCGACATGATGAAATTTTTAACTTCTAGAATTAATTTTGGTCCTATTTAACAGTCCATAAATGTGGGCATATAATCAACAACCCCAGGAAGGCCGAGGATTAGAGCATAAAATAGGCGTGAAGGGAGAGTAGCAATACATTTTCTGGAGTAAATTGGCATGTGAAAAGTGTCTTAATCTTCTCATATTGCCTTGCGGAAGTTTTATTAGGTTTTCTGAGGTAATTTTTTAATCCAAAATGGAGGCTGAAAAATGTCCCAGTTGAGTGATGAGTTAATTAGGATAGTAAATGTGTCCATGCCTTTTCCAGCAGAAGTTATAAAGGCTTATTCACGCCTAAATATGGTGTTCACAAGCGGCGACTTAGCTAAGGAGGCTGGCATACCGCGCTCAACAGCGAAATATTATGTGAGGAAGATGCTTGAGATGCACATGATATCTAAAGTTCCGTATAAGAAGAAGTATCAGAAGTAT
This sequence comes from Candidatus Bathyarchaeota archaeon, assembly GCA_018396655.1. Taxonomy (GTDB): domain Archaea; phylum Thermoproteota; class Bathyarchaeia; order Bathyarchaeales; family DTEX01; genus DTEX01. The sequence continues at coordinate 20,066 of JAGTQF010000023.1, read as the reverse complement.
GCCAACGCAAAAACCTTCTCGGACTGGCTCATGGATTTAATAAGGCTGGCTATAAGGCCCCTTGAAGAAAGAAGGTAGGAGACTGTTAAGAGGGTGATAGGCGCTTAAAAAGGTGGTCGGAAATTGTCTCTGAGGGATTTAGCCGCCAAGAGTAAACAGAAGGGTAAGGGTAGGCGAGGCAGAATCCTAACGATAAAAGAAATTAAGCGAATAAGGAAGCGCGGATATCAGGCTGAGAGGGACCTAGTTAAGAGACTTCGTGATATGGGCTTTAAGTCAGTTAGGGTTCCAGTCTCAGCGCCAAGCAATGAACCACTACCAGATGTCTTCGCAACTAGAGGGGGCTGCGTGCTAGCCTTTGAGGTTAAGGCACCAAATGCTGAAAGAGCCTACTTCCCAAAAGACCAAGTAAAGAAGTTATTCGACTTCCTAGATATGTTTGAGGCATATCCAACTAAGCTAGCTATCTTAGCGGCTAAATTCCCCTATAAATGGGTCTTCAAGAGAATAGAAAACATTAATGACTACTCCATCCATAAAGATGAGGAGAGCAACATAAGATTTGAAGTAATAGAATATTAGGGCACCGTCAGCCAGCATTGCTTCAAGAGACATTTTTTCTATCCAAAAATCAGACATCTCATATTTCATGAAGTCTCCCAGAAAAATGCCTCGGGGAAACTTAGGTGAGAGAGCTTCCACAGCCTCCTCTCACAGGAATGGTCAGATATTCTGTCCAAAAATGCGAATATCTACATGTTTCCGGAATCTGAGAAGACAAAGAATTAGTCTATTCTAATCTAAAGAGCAGTGTTACGCACATAACCAGAGATTTATGCCCACATATAATACGCTAACCTCCCTTCTGGATACAAAAGCATCAACACTGAGCAAAACTAGAGAGAGGCTATTCAGAAAGATAGGGAGGTATTAACAATATCTACTGATGAAAAAATGGTTAGAAAATTAACCCATTAAAGATTGAACCGAAAAGATTACTGTTTTCATCCATAATGGTCAATTTTAACGTCCAAAGAATAACGATTAAAATAGCGGTTAAGAGAGCATGCTTAAAAAGTATGGAGAATCTGCCCTAAAAAGAGGTATTTACGCAGAGCGTACTAGTGAGTGTATGGGGCGCTCATTTACTAAAATTCCGCTTATCTGAAGGACCTAATTTTAGCCCAAAAATACTCGATTATCTTCGCTCTTTTGCAAAAATGGGCAATTGGACACTTTTTCTGACCATTTATAACATTCTAAGCGTTACTTTCTCCTGATATATTTGCCACGTATATTTATGCTAAAGCCACACTTTGGACACTTATTATCCTCCGTAATATTATAGCGTATAACACTAAAACCATATCTTTTTATGAGCAATTCATGGCAGTTTGGGCAGTATGTGTGCTCATATCTATGCCCTGGAACATTACCTATATATGGATACTGCATGCCCATGCTCCTAGCCATCTCATAGGCTTTCTCTAGGGTTCTTATACTAGTCGCTGGCTTATCAAACTTATATGCCGGATAATATCTTGTGAAGTGAATTGGCGTATCTGGACCAGCCTCCTTAAGAGCTCTCTCAATGATTCCTCTCAAACATTCTTCATCATCGTTAGTGCCAGTAATTACAAGATTGACTAGTTCAACATGGAAGCCCATTCTTTTCGCCTCATTCACATTCCTCCAAATCTTCTCCAAATCTATTCCACCACAGAACTTCTCATAAACTTCGGAATCGCCCTTAATGTCAATCTTTAGTCCATCCATGCCGGACTCCTGGAGAGCCTTTAAGGCCTCAAGCGTCATATATCCATTCGAAACATAGCAGGCATACAAGCCCATCTCACGCCCAATCTTGAACACATCAATATTCCAGTCAGTTAGCAATGTTGGCTCCTGAAAGCTTGCACATAAACCCTCATCACCAGACTGAACAGCCAGATTAACAATATCTAATGGATCGTAATATTCCATTTTATCCGGGCTCGGCGAAACCTTAGAGAGAGTCCAATTTTGACACCATGGGCAATTGAAGTTACATGACCATGTGGAGAATGTGAGGGCTGTTGAGCCAGGCCAGTAGTGAAAGAAGGGCTTAATCTCTATTGGTCGGCCTTCTATAGCGCTTAGAGCCCCGTAAACCACAGTATATAGCCTACCATTAATGTTCAACCTAGTCCTACAAAAACCATACTCACCGAATGGGATAATACATCGACGCTCACAGAGGATACACTCAACTCTATCTCCAGAAGCCCTCCTGTAAAAAGTGGATTCGTGAACGTTGGGTAAGTGAAGCAATTTCTCTAAGGGGCTAGCTCCCACAAGACATTTTAGCGCGCACAGAAATAAAAGTATTCCCAGTTTCCCTATTAACGAATCAATGATAAATATTGGCGGCTCATTCATATCTTCCAGGAGAGAATAAGTGCATGTGGATGGCGACTAAATATGGTTGTAAAGATTAGGAATATGGATGAACTCTTAAATAATGCTACATCGGATGCTAATCGCGAGGCTAGAAGAATCGCATTAAAAGCCATTGAAAAATCTATAGAGTCCGCAGACCCAAAGAGCCTCATCCGCTCAAAAGTCAAACTTTTTAATGAGAAGCTTATAGTGGAGAATAAAGTCTTCGACCTAAAGCAGTTTAAGAGGATTTTTGTAGTTGGTGGCGGAAAGGCGAGTGGATACATGGCTGAGGCAATAGAAGAAATCCTCGAAGACAGAATAAGTGGTGGAGTGATTGTCATTCCACATGGAACTTCTGAAAGATTCAAAACCAGAATTGTAAGGCTCCATGAAGCCAGCCATCCCATTCCAGACCAAAATAGCGTCGATGGTGCAAGAAAAATAATAGAGGTTGCCGGGGAGGCTGGGGAGTCCGATTTAGTAATATGCCTAATTTCCGGCGGAGGGTCAAGCTTAATGGCTTATCCGCGCGATGAAATATCCCTAGAGGATAAGAGGAAGGTTACTGAGATTCTCTTAAAGTCCGGGGCGACCATAAATGAGATAAATGCCGTTAGAAAGCATCTATCAAGGTTTAAGGGAGGACAGCTCGCAAGAAGCGCGTATCCAGCCACATTAATCAGCCTACTGCTCTCGGACGTCGTTGGAGACCCACTAGATGTAATAGCTTCTGGACCAACGGTCCCTGACTCAACAACATTTAAAGACGCCATTAACATTCTGAAGAAATATAATGTTTGGGACGCTGTTCCGGAATCTGTTAGAGATCTTCTCCTTAAAGGTGAGGCGGGATTAATTCCGGAAACTCCTAAAGGCGGGGAGCCATGCTTCGAGAGAACCTACAATTTCATTATAGGAAATAATAGAATTTCATGTCTGTCCGCTGTGAGCGAGCTAGAGAGACTGGGATTAAATACTCTCTTGCTAACCTCCTACATGGAAGGTGAGGCGCGAAATATAGGAATATTTCTAAGCGCCATAGCAAAAGAGATATTAAATTCGGGCAACCCGGTAAAGCGGCCAGCGGGCATAGTCATAGGAGGAGAAAGCACAGTCACAGTTACTGGAAAGGGAATTGGGGGGAGAAATCAGGAGATAGCATTAGCTTCAGCAATACGTATAGATGGGTTAGAGGGTGTTGCGATAGCGTCATCCAGTACTGATGGGGTTGATGGCCCAACGGATGCAGCTGGAGCTATTGTGGATGGTAGCACAATAGCCCGCTCAAAAGCAATGGGGCTTAACGCTGAGGAATACCTCCGCAACAATGACTCCTACTCATTCTTTAAGCAGCTGGGGGACTTAATCTATACTGGTCCAACCGGAACAAATGTGAATGATGTGTCCATCTTGGTAGTTCTCTAGCAGAGTTATTCCTCTAGGACTAGGCTTATTCTTTCTTCCTCAGGTTTTTCTTCAATACGCCAACTAATTGTGTATCCACCAAGATATGAGCCGACGGCCAACGTCAAAAATGGTATTATTAAGCCCCTCAAGTAATCCGGCCTTAATCCAAGGTAATATTCGAGTAAAAGTGAGATTATAAAACCGATGACGCTCGGAAAAGCTAGGTATATCTCCATTTTCTCTTCAATCTTACGCCCAAAATATAATCCACCTAGAAAGCCGCTTGGAAGGTAAGCTAACCCAAGAGTGATTATGTAATATCCGGTTTGGGCTTTCTCAAAGATTAAAACCCCGACAGAATTGGATGATTTAAGAATCCATTCAGTGAGCGCCCATACTAAACCTAAATACTTCAGGAGAAATAGTAGGGCGAAGCAGATAAACCCACCTATAAGCATATGGAGTATTAACTGCAAATTTATCTTCTCACTCATTCCCATGCTTTATCACCAAAGAACTTAACAACACGGTTTTAAACATATCATATCTTTCATTCCAAGTCTGGTCCTTCCATGTATAGAAAACCGCTTCAAAGAGATTTTCATTTACTGTTAGGGAGATGAAAATCCCGGTAAGGTTGTAGTAGGTTCCCCTTGATTCAAAAGCATTCTCTATAAAGAAGATAGCGTATGCGGCATTGTAACCAGAAACTGAGATTGTCCCATTCCTAATAATGTATAGCGTAGTGTTCTCGGACTTCTCCCGAAGATAATTGTAGAATCTATTAATCTCAAAGAGTACTATTGAGAGGTCATCTGTGAGGTCATGTTCCTTAAGTAGGGTGCGTACATACTCTTGGCGCTTGTAATATATTATGCCTAGAATCGAGTCCGACTCTGCACTAACCAGATTAATCGCGCATATGCTTTCATTCTCCCATATCGGGTAAGCATACCAGTTTCTGGGGAACTTAAACTGGAAGCCTTCTGTCTTAACAATTATGGATTCTCCATCTTCGGAAAGATTATCCTTTAGAGTCGAATATATCGTTGCGTATCCAACCCCAACCATTGTTATAACCGAGATTAGGAAGATTGCGAGTGGCAAACGCAATCCAAATACTTTGTATCTCAGCCTTATTCTCATAGCATTAATCCCAGCGGCATTCGTATCAATTTCTTTTCCTCTATGAGGATATAAGACTATTGCTTAGGTAAAAGAATGTTTGTTGATGCTTTTGTATCCACCTCATACTATTGGCTTCTCAACCCCTCCACCAGCCACTTTAACGTATCTCAATCTCAATGATAACTCAGCAATCATTCTTGCTAACTCGGCAGCATCCTTCCCGAAAATAACTATCATTGGCTCCTTCCCAAAGTCTCCCATATGATATATTACGTCTGGAACTTCACCTATCCTGGAGATGGCTTGCCTAACACCCCATGGTATGCTCATGCCCTCAACATGCTTAATTTCGGCCGGCTCCTCTCTCCTATCATAAAATGATATTTTCAGATTCATCCCCCTAAGCAGCTCAATAATCTCTGTTGAAAATTTTATGTTGATTGCAGCTCTTTTTTCGGGGTCATACCTCATTATCTCAAGCAGATATCGGGCTAAATGGCTTGAAGCCCCAAACTCTGGCGGAGAGGAGGACCTAACACTATTAAAGGCTTTCATTAGTCTTCCGGGGATAGCTGCCACATCCCTAAGGCTCTCAGCATGGGGGAGAGCCATTGCAACGTTTATTCCAACCTCAGGCACTAGCTCGGCAATATATTGCGTGGATTCAAGAATCCTCCTAGCTTCATCGACGCTCTTTAGGACACTATATTTGGCGGCTTCACGATACAATGTGGCTAATGGATTAACTGGTCCGGTACCTCTACCAATGCCTATACCAAATTTTATGGCATCTATTATGAAATCCTTTGCATGCTTAACCGCTGATGGTATATCTTCACCCCTAGCTATGAATGCCGCTATGGCTGCTGAGAAGCTACAGCCGGTTCCATGCGTTGTTTTCTCAGCTAATCTTGGCGCCCTGAAATGCTTGTGCTCGCCCGCATAATAGAGTATATCTATTGCCTCCCCCGATATGTCTAAGTGTCCACCCTTAATAACAACAGCCCTCGGGCCCATGGAGCATATTTCTTCAGCCGCCTTTTCGGCATCCTCTATGCTTCTGACTTCTCTACCAATGAGTCTCTCAGCCTCAAACCTATTGGGTGTTACGACGGTTGCCAATGGTAAGAGATGCTCCTTAAGTGCGTCTTCAGCCTCTGGCTTTAATAATGGCGCTCCAGATTTAGCGACCATAACCGGGTCAACAATTAATGGAAAATTATACTTTGATATCTCCTCAGAGACGGCTCTAATAATCTCCTCAGTATAAAGCATACCAGTTTTCCCAGCATCTATTCCAATATCCTCAGCCACTTGCCTAATCTGTTCTCTCACAATTTCTGGCTTAACGCATTCGATGGCTGTTACAGAATAAGTATTCTGAGCCGTTACACAAGTTATTGCCGTTGTGCCATGAACGCCTAGCGCTGCAAAAGTTTTCAAGTCGGCTTGTATCCCGGCGCCGCCGCCGGAGTCGCTGCCAGCAATAGTTATTGCTACCGGGACTCTCCTAACGACTCCTCTAACCTCAATTATCACCTTTAAACCCCAACTATCATTAACTTGGTCTCTAAAATTATTGTTTATGGATATCTGTTGCTGTATTTATAGGCATTGTGCCTTTAAAGTTTCCTTCAATATTTTTATCGCACAGTATTCTGAGCACATTGAGCATGCCTCTGGTCTCTTAAGCCTAGTTCTTCTGCGAATTTTTATCGCCCTTTCCGGGTCTATGGTATTCTCTATCTGGCTCCTCCAGTCTAGATTTGCCCTAGCTTTAGCCATCTCAAAATCTCTTAGTGTAGCCTTCTCTCCGAGCCTAGCTATGTCGGCTGCGTGTGCTGCTATCTTAGCAGCTATAACTCCCTCCTTAACATCTTCTAGTGATGGTAGACCAAGGTGCTCAGCTGGGGTTACATAGCATAGGAAGTCCGCTCCAGCCAACCCAGCTAACGCCCCCCCAATCGCGCTTACAATATGGTCGTATCCGGGAGCTATCTCTGTCACAACCGGCCCGAGAACATAGAGGGGAGCATCTTTACATATTGATTTCGCAAGCTTAATGTTAGCTTCAACATGGTTTAGCGGTAAGTGACCTGGACCCTCAACCATAGCTTGGACGCCAGCTCCTCTAGCCCTCTCAACAAGCTCACCTACTATTAGCAACTCCTGGATCTGATAGTAGTCTGTTGAATCGAATATGCATCCTGGTCTAAGCCCGTCTCCTAGGCTTAATGTGAAATCGTATTTTGCAGCCAGCTCGAGAAGGTAATCGTAGTTCTTATAAAGCGGGTTCTCCTCATCATTGTGGAGCATCCAAGCGGCCAGGAAAACCCCACCCCTACTAACTATGCCCATTAGGCGCGGCTGCCTCATAAGTCTCTTCACAACATCCTTTGTGACTCCACAGTGAACCGTCATAAAGTCTACGCCGTCTTTAGCATGCTTCTCTATCGTGTTGAATATGTCATCCTCGGTCATGTGAACTATTGAGCCTCTTCTTTTGGCAGCCTCTATGGCAGCCTGATATATTGGAACAGTCCCGACTGGAACCTTAACCGCTCTGATTATTGCCCCTCGTATCTCATCTAAGTCTCCACTGGTGCTCAAGTCCATTATTGTATCAGCGCCATATTTAATGGCCGTCTTAGCCTTCTCAATCTCTAGGTTTAAGTCACATACATCTTGGCTTGTTCCAATATTAGCGTTAACTTTTATTCTTAGACCCCTCCCTATGCCTATTGGATGGATATTTTCGCGTTGAATATTTCTGGCTATTATAACCGTCCCCTCTGCAACCCGTTTACGTATATTCTCCGGGGATTCACCTTCATCGGCGGCAACTATTCGCATCTCTTCGGTCTCTCGCCCCTCTCTTGCAGCCCTCATCTGAGTAGACATATAATGCACCTAACAACCTGAACCTAAAGAGATAAATGGATATGCTCTTATAAAGTATTTCGGATTAAACACGCATCATAAGGCAAATTTAACGTAAAGTTCTTATTTTCCATCAATCTTATAGTTGTAAAATTCATGCGGGTTGAGTGGATTTGCCCGTAAAACTAGTTAAAATTGAGGATGCTAGCTCGCTTCTCCTAGAGAGAATAATGTATACGAAGCGTTATACGTTATCGCTTGATAGGGGCAGATGCGTCGGCTGCAAGCTCTGCGAAGCAGCCTGCCCAAAAGAGGCAATAAAAATAGTCAAGCCATCTGATTTTAAGGATATTGAGGAGCCGCCGAAGAGAATAACCGTAACTGTTCTAGAGGATAAGTGTAACTTCTGTGGAATATGCAGTGAAATATGCATCTTCGGAGCTTTTAAACAAAACATAAATGGTGAGGAGCATATTCCAGTTCTAGAAAGCGAGAGCTTCCCAAAGATAATACATGAGGTTGAGGTTGAGGAGAGCAAATGTCCAGTTGGCTGCAAAATATGTGAGGAGGCATGTCCTCTAAACCTAATTGAGGTTAGCTTTGATGAGGCGAATAGTAAAGTTAAGGTTGATGTGGATAAGGAGCACTGCCCCGGCTGCAGGATATGCGAATTTAAGTGCCCCTACAATGCAATACACACTAGAAAGATTATATCTGGAACGATAAGGGTGGATAATGCGTTATGCCCTGAAGGGTGCCGAGAATGTGTTGACGCATGCCCAATACCAGGCGTTTTATTTATCTCTAATGATGGGAAAGTTAATGTTAATGATTTGTTCTGTGTTTATTGTGGCGCATGCGCGAATGTCTGCCCAGTTGAGGGTGCTATAGAGATTAAGAGAGTATCCTTCCATCATGCTCCTGTTAAATCTGGGGCGTGGAATAAAGCCTTGGAAAGGCTAACTTCAACATTAAATATGGCGAAGGAGCTACGCAGTAAATCTGCGCAAAGAACTTATGATTCTGTTAGAAGGCTTCAGTTGGGGGGTCGGGTTAAAAAATGAGCGAATCAAAACCTGAAGATATAAGAATAGGTGTATTCGTCTGCCACTGCGGCCTAAATATAGCTGGCGTAGTAAATGTCAAGGAGGTTGTTGAGTATGCGCGCACGCTACCAAACGTGGTTTTTGCCATTGATAATAGGTATACCTGCTCTGACCCCGGCCAAGAGGAGATTAAAAAGGCAATAAAAGATTATAATCTTAACCGCGTTGTTGTTGCAGCCTGCTCGCCTAGAATGCATGAGTTTACGTTTAGGAGATGTGTTGCTGAGACTGGGTTAAACCCATACTTATTCGAGATGGCGAATATTAGGGAGCACTGCTCATGGGCCCATCCGAGCCATCCTAAGGAGGCAACTGAGAAGGCTAAGGAATTGGTTAAGATGGCTGTTGCTAAGGCTAGGCTCCTAGCACCACTAGAGCCAATAAAGGTTCCTGTGACACCAACAGCCTTGGTAATAGGCGGTGGAATATCTGGTATAAATGCGGCCTTAGACTTGGCTGAGATGGGCTTCAAAGTCTACTTGCTGGAGAAGAAGGAGAGTATAGGTGGGCATATGGCTCAGCTAGATAAGACATTTCCAACGCTTGACTGCTCAATCTGTATTGAAGGTCCAAAGATGGTTGATGTTGCCCGCCACCCAAATATTGAGATAATTTCCTTCGCAGACCTAGTTAAGGTTGAGGGTTATATTGGTAACTTTAGGGTTGTCATTAGGAGGAATCCGCGCTATGTTCTGGAGGATAAGTGTACTGGATGCGGTGAGTGCTCGGCTGTATGTCCAATTGAGTATCCGAATGACTGGGATATGAATTTGGGCGTTAGGAAGGCCATATCTGTTCCATTTCCGCAGGCTGTTCCGCTTGTTTACAGGATAAACCGGGATTACTGTATTGAATGCTATAAGTGTGTTGATGCTTGTGGCCCACGCCAAGCAATAGACTTCGACCAGAAGCCCGAGGAGATTGAGCTTAAGGTCGGCGCGATAATTGTCGCAACTGGATACGATATTTATTTGCCTGAAGAGGGCAACCTCTATGGCTATGGTAAATATAGCAATGTTATAACAAGCCTAGAATTTGAGAGGCTTATATTGGCGGCTGGTCCCACTGGCGGTCATGTCGTTAGGGCTTCTGACGGCAAGAGACCTAGGGTTGTTGCGTTCATTCAATGTGTTGGTTCAAGGGATGTGAATAAGTATCCCTATTGCTCAAACTTCTGCTGTATGTATACGCTTAAGCATACTATTCAGCTTAAGGAGCATTATGGAGATGATGTTGAGGTTTACGTTTTCTATATGGATATGCGAAGCCACTTTAAGGGATATGAAGAGTTCTATCAGAGAGCCAGAGAGATGGGTGTAAACTTCATCAGGGGAAGGGTCTCAAAGATTGAGGAGGACCCAAAGACAAAGAACCTGATAATACACGCTGAGGATACATTGCTTGGGGAGCCAATAGAGCTCGAAGCCGAGATGGTTGTTCTGGCAACAGCAGCAATACCGGCTAAGGGCTCGGAGGAGATTGCGAGAATCCTAAACATAACTAGAGGCGCTGATGGATTCTTTATGGAGAGCCATCCGAAGCTTAAGCCGCTAGATACGCCAGTCGATGGCATATTTCTAGCCGGGGCATGTCAGGGACCAAAGGATATTCCGTATAGTGTCGCTCAGGGCTGTGGGGCTGCCGCTAGGGCTGCAACGATACTCTCAAAGCCGTCGGTTACAATTGAGCCAATAGTTTCCGTTGTGGACCCTGAGAAGTGTAGGAACACTAAGGTTAAGTGTGGTATATGCGCAATGAAATGCCCGTATGGCGCTATAAAAGCTGAGCCGGGTATGCCAGCGCAGGTTATAGCGGCCATGTGCCATGGTTGTGGAACATGTGTTGCTGAGTGCCCGGCTGACGCGATAACCCAGATGCACTTTACAGATGCGCAGATACTGGCTCAGATAGACGCTGCCCTAGAGAAGAATCCGGAGGGTAAGATTCTGGGGATATGCTGTAATTGGTGTGCTTATGCTGGCGCTGACCTGGCTGGAACGAGCCGCTTTGAGTATCCGCCCAACATAAGGATTGTTAAGGTTATGTGTTCTGGACGTGTTGATAGGGACTTCATTCTCTATGCGTTTAAGAAGGGTGCTGGAATGGTTCTTGTGGGAGCATGCCATCCATACGACTGCCACTATATTGATGGAAACCTAAAGATGAGGGTTAGGATGGATGCCCTTGCCAAAGCCTTAGAGAAGCTAGGCTTAACACCCGATAGATTTAGAGTAGAATATGTTTCCGCAGCCGAGGGTGTGAAGTTCGCGCAGATAGTTAAGGAGATGGCCGCTAAGCTTGAGGAGATTGGGCGGGATAGGATATTAGCCGAGAATGAGAAGTTGCGCCCACACCTGGAGCGAATGCTTAGCAAGAGGAGATAGAATCGCGCTGTCGATGCTTCTGTATCCACTTGAACGCTTAATTCAAATGGGCAGCTTCTTTATCCCTAAACCTCAACGCCAATTGGCGCAGGAATTTTCTCGCCAAAATCTTGGACAAACAATATGTCCAGGCGGATGAGATGGGCATAAGCCTAAAGGCGCCGCCCCAACCAATGCCAAACAAAAACTGGGAGACCTTGCGTGGATTTGGACTTTCTTGTGGAGGGACTAATTTTCTATACTATGATGGCGGCTACAGTTGATACCTCTCTATCCTTTTGATAGCCTCTCCCTCCTCTCCAGGATAAATTGGGAGAGATTAGGAGTGTGATGCCGGTATGGCCGCTTGTGGTTTCTCAAGTATTGTTGTGAGAAGGGCTAGGTTGTCGGACCTAGAGAGCATTTATAGGATTGAGGTTGAATGTTTTGGTGAGGATGCTTTTCCAAAATCTTATATTAGGTGGTTTATTGAGGAGAACTCATTTATTACTCTGGTGGCTCTCCTAGATGATAAGATTATAGGTTTTATTGCTGGTTTACTTGAGGTTTTTATGGGGAGAAGGGCGGGTCACGTATATTCCATAGATGTTAAGCCGGAGTATAGGGGTAGGGGTGTTGGCTCACGCCTACTAGAGGCTATTGAAGATGAGTTGAGGAGGTGTGGTGCGGAAATCTGCTATTTGGAAGCGCGCGTAGATAACGTAGTGGCCCTAAATCTCTACTTCAAACACGACTATAGGATTATTGAGCGCCTAAAAAATTATTATGGATTTGGGAGGGACGGTGTAAGACTGATTAAAAATTTAGTTATCGAATAGCATTGTGGATGATAGGCATATATTTTTAGGCTGATGTAGCAAATATGATTTTGGAAGATGATGATGGTGTGTGATGCGAGGATGTTTTATTGTGTGAGATGTGGCAGGGAGATTTCGAAGGAGATGAATTACTGCCCATACTGTGGTGCACCCCAGAGGGGATTTAAGAGGAGCGAGTATGAGGTCTCCTCAGATGATTTAATTAAAAGGATTAAGGAGCTGATTCATAAAGGCAATGTCACAAGAATAATTGTGAGGAGCGAGAAGGATGAGACGCTACTCGAGATTCCCGTGACCGTTGGACTTATAGGCGCGCTCCTCGCACCATGGGTTGCAGCTCTCGGCGTCATAGCGGCCCTGGTGACAAGATGTAAGATAATAGTTGAGGAGAGGGAATAGGGAGAGAGGGCTTTTTATGCTGGAGCTTAGGGTTGGCCATAGGGGTGCTAAGGCATACGAGCCCGAGAATACACTACGCAGTTTCATGAAGGCTCTAGAGCTCGGCGTGAACGCAATAGAGTTTGATGTTAGGAGGACGAAGGATGGCGAATTAGTGGTTATACATGATGCTGAGGTCGACAGAACAACTGATGGCAAGGGCTTGGTCAGCGAGCTAACACTAAGGGAGATTAAAGCATTATCCACGGAGAAGGGTGAGAGGATACCGACTCTAGAAGAGGCGCTGGACTTTCTAGATAGGAAGGTTAAGATATTAATAGAGCTAAAGGAGGTTGGAATAGAAGAAAAGGTTCTGGAGGCTGTTAAAAGGAGGGGTTTGGAGGACAACGTCATAATAATATCATTCCATGAGGAGGCTTTGAGGAAGGTTAGGGAATTAAATGATAAAGTTGAGACGGGTCTAATATATGTGAAGCATAGGGACCCTATAGGAGCAGCATTATCACTTAAAGCGCAATATCTGCTACCGCTATACCGATTTGTCCATACAGCATTCGTTAAGAGGGCTCATGAGAAGGGACTGAAAATCATCGCATGGACAATAAATACGCTAGAGGAGGCTCAGGAATGCGCTAAGAAGGGCGTTGATGGAATCGCCAGCGATAAGCCAGACATATTAAGGGGACTAACATGAGGAGACCGATTTAGGAAGAAAAATGGGGTTAAGGGGTTACACTAGCGATATCTAATACTATACTTTTAGATTTTCAATGTCCAATTCTTCCTTCTCTTCCCCCTGCTCTTGCACATAATCTCTCTCTAGAGTGTAGCGTCTCGTCCCAGCATCACAGCTGATTTTCCCCTCCTCAAAGAGTTTGCGCAGTGCCCTAAAGACTACCTTAGGCTTCTTATTCAGCCTTTCAGATATCTCCATCAATGTTAGGGGCTCAGATTCGCTCAGAAGATTCAGTATTTCATCCTCGAGCTTTCCCATAAAACCACACCTTAATATTAGAGTAATCAGCGACAAAAATATAAGTAATTTCCGAAATTTCCCTAGAACCATCCCAAGGTTCCAATCCCTTCTAGCCCTATTCAATCTCCACTTAAACATCCTATAACCCAGTGGAAACAGAACTACCCAAAAGCCGAGCCCTTGTTTATTCTCAAATTGCCAAATTGCATGTGGATGCCTAGTGCTGATATTTCTTGTGAATGCTGGGTAGCGTTTAACTAAATTAATGGTTTTTATCGCAGCCCTTGACATACCGCTTCAATCGCAAGAATAGTTTATTCCCAATTTAAGATTTGATATCAAATTTGATACTACAAGGATAAATAGCGCAACTACGATTTCCAAAATAGTGAGGTAAATTGGGGAAGTGCTCTCTCTGCAGTTCTGAATCACCATTAATCTCAAGCAATCTAGGGGTCTGCAGAAGATGTATCAGGGAGAAGCCAGATGAGGCGCTTAGGATGGTGAGTAATGTACGTAGGGCTTCACGTGAAATCTTCTCTCTAACTCCCGAGGTACCGAGGAGCTTAGGGGGCGTAGAATGTGGGATGTGTGCAAATGAGTGCATCATTGGGCGTGGCGAAAAGGGATTCTGCGGACTGACCTATAACATTAATGGGCATCTTACTCGCTTAGGAGGAACCACGGAAAGAGGAATTCTAGAATGGTATTATGACCCATTGCCGACTAATTGTGTTGCGTGGTGGTTCTGTCCGGGCTGTACGGGTGCAGGATACCCAAAGTATGCCTATAAGCCGACTGCTGAAACCAGCTATGTGAATCTTGCGGTTTTTTATGGCGCATGTAGTCTTGACTGTCTCTTCTGCCAGAACTGGCATTATAGGTATCTCTCGCAAAAGCTAAATCCCTGCGTAAGTAGCGAGGAGCTAGCCAGTAAGGTCAATGCTAAGGTTTCATGTATATGCTATTTTGGTGGCGACCCATCTGTTCAGATGCCCCATGCCATTAAAACTAGTGAGATAGCCCTAGAGAAGGCTAGGGCTGATGGGCGTATACTTAGAATCTGTTGGGAGACGAATGGCAATATGCATAGGGAGTTTGCCATTAAAGCTGCTGAGCTATCATTTGGGAGCGGTGGTGTTGTGAAATTCGACTTAAAGGCTTGGGATGAAAACATTTATAGAGTGCTTTGCGGGGTATCTAATAAACCAACCTTCGAAAACTTTAGGGTTATTGGCGAAAAATATTTTGCTGAGAGGGTGGAGGTTCCTGTCTTAACTGCGAGCACGCTTTTAATTCCTGGATACATAGATTCTGCGGAGGTTGAGAGCATAGCTAAGTTCATCGCCGAAATAGACCCGCGAATACCATATACGCTCCTAGCCTTTTATCCACAGTATATTATGGATGACTTGCCCACTACAAGCCGAAAGCAGGCATATGAATGCTACGAAACTGCTAAAAAATATCTTAGGAATGTGAGGATAGGAAATATCCATCTGCTAAGCTAAGCCATCAATTCGATTTGAAATGTTTATAAAGGTGATTTTCCCCCATCAGATTAGGAGTAATGCCCCCTAAAACAAAGTCTCCCAAATCACCGCTAGAGGTGGACTGATATGGCAGAGAAGAAAGAGAGTAAAAGGCTAAGGAAGCGCCGAGACCCATCTAAGCTACTTGATGAGTACGAGCTTAAAATGGCTAAGCTCACGCTGAGAATGGCTAGGGCAGCGATTAATTTGAGGAAAAAGAGGGGTGAAGCCCCCTATATAGTTTAGTTTCCCCTTTTATAGTTTGCTGAATAATGATGAGAGCACCACCGCCGACATCTTCGGCTGCCTATCTCTGGTAAACACACCCTTCCTATTTAATATTGTTCTTCCAGGGTTCTGTGGGGTTCTGAAGTCCGCAAAGTTCCATACGTGGAGACCTGCAATATAATCCCTTTTCGAGAGACTCTCTATGTATTTCCTGATGAGCTCCGCCTGATATTCTTCAGACCACATTTGTGGTGGATCGCTGTGTAGCCCTATAACAGCGTCGGCGCCAAACTCCGTTATAATAATTGGCTTGTCTGGATATCTCCTGTGAATTTCATCTATTTCGGCTAGCATGCCCTCAATTCCCCTATCTATTTCGCCCCACTCGGAATACCATCCCCTATAGAAGTTTAGCGATATAACATCCACGTGATTTAAGGCTAATTCTCTAATGCTCCTGTGGGATGCGAATGTTGTGGGTCTTGAGGGGTCTATCTCCTTAAAGTAGACTGATAATTTCCCTATAAGAGCCGCAACCTCCGGTATATCGCTTGGGGGTTCATTCATAACGCTATACATTATAACTGATGGTCTATTCTTGTGCTCCTTAACCATTTCGGCAATAACTGCCTTTGTTTTAGCAAAATATTCCTCACTGCTAAAGAGCTTTGCTATATCTTCTCTGCCGAGTATTCGCCCTATGCCAGAATAGCATAGTGGTGGCTCTAGGATTACTAGGAAACCGAATTCGTCAGCCATATCAAGATGCTCATTAGAGTATGGGTAGTGGGATGTTCTAAACGAGTTTGCATTCACTTTTCTCATAAGATAGAAGTCTCTTACTAGAACTGGGCCGGGCAGAATCTTACCGAAGACTGGGAAATCTTCGTGCCTACCGAAGCCCTTCAAGAAAACTGGCCTATCATTAACGTATATTCTGCCATTAGCAACTCTAATGCTCCTGAAGCCTATGCGCTCATAGATAGAATCCCTTATCTCACCGCCGGAAAAAACTTCGACGACCAGATTATAGAGGTTTGGGCTTTCTGGGCTCCAGGGCTTAACCCCATCTATTCTCCTCTCATAGATTTGCCTGCCAGCTCCAACGCCACTTACCGTCTCCTCATGTATAATTGTGGAGAACTCCTTATCGTAGAGCGATATCTTTAGGTCTACTGGCCTCTCAGAGACTATGTCGATTAGCGCTTTCAGTCCCCCAGCACTGTCAGTATAGACTGTCAAATCCTCAATATAGCATTTATCTGTGAACTCTATGTATACTGGTCTGTGGATTCCTCCATAGTGGAAGAAATCGAATGCTGACACGTTGAGGCTTAATGCCGGAGGCAGATTAGATATGGATGGAGAATTATCTATTCTCACAACAATCCTATTAAATCCAGAAGCCCTTAAACCCTCCAACCTATACTTGAAAGAGGTGAATGGACCCTCATGCTCACCCAGAAGAGCTCCATTGGCCCAAACCTTAGCCTTATACCCGGCTCCCTCGAAGATAATCCACGCAATCCTCCCCTCATACTCTCTCCCAACATAGAAGTCCCTCTGGTACCATGCTACACCGCTGAATTGGTCCCATTCCGGATTCTGCTCATTCCATGAAGATGGAACATAGATCAAATCCCCTGATTCAAAGCCCTTAAACCAGCCTTCCTTATCGCCAGCTAGCTCCTTGTCAATCCTAAATTTCCAGAAGCCATCTAAAGATATTCTAGGCCTAAAGAACGATTTCATTCCGACATCACCAGAACAAGGTTACTCACATAACGAACTTAAATTTTATGCATAATCCCACAAGTCTTAAATTCTCTTTTAGGAATGAGTATCTACGGGCTAGAGGATACATGAGCATGCAAGTTTTTAGGCCAATAGCCAATTCTATCGCTGAATTTAAAAACTTAGATTTTAGCCAGGGCTTCCTCGACTGGTTCGCTTCTTCCGAAAAGATTGGCAGCGCTTCCTTCAGCCTAAATCCTGAGGGAGGTGTGAAAGTTCTATGTCATGAGGGGGATGGAGACTTGAGTATAAGCCGCTATTAAGGGTTTATGAAGGAGAGTGCTTCATATTTGAGGCTGAATCCTCATGTAATACTAGGGGAACAAGATATTGCGGGAAAACTGGGGAGATAGATTTCCTTTCAATTAGGGTTGAGTTTTTAGATGAAAGTCAGAATCCTCTCAGGGTGAAATTTGATGAATGGATTTTTGGGGATTCGGGCGAACCATTTATACGCACAGACCTGGGTGTTTGGAGATGCGGGGACATTAGGCTCGTTGGCTCAAAGAGCATGAAGAGAAGGTTCAGCTTCTTCAGTATACCCAAGGGCGGGCAGATATCTGCCTATAGTTATTGAGGTAGAGGGGAGGGAGAATATTGGGTGAAGAATCTTAGAATAGAGCGTGGTGTTCCGCAGGGGTATCCCTAGTTCAATCGCAATATATTCCATCAAGTATTCCGGGCGCCACCATATACAAGAGGATACCTTTGGGCGATTATGCGGCTAAGGTTCCAAAAATGGGCGATGTTAATGGTGATGGAAGGATAGAGTTCGTATTTGCACAAAACGAGAGGATTGGACCAGGTGACATTTATAAGTATATAACATGTCTAACAGCAATAAACCTTGATGGAGAAATTTTGTGGCAGAAGGATTACCCCAAAATCGAAAACTTTGAGGCGACATCAGATCTGCCAGTCTCAGTATATGATATCGATGGGGATGGAAAGTGTGAGGTTATATGCTGCATGAACTTTAAGATACTCATATTAGATGGAGAAACGGGACAAGTATTACGCGCAGCTAAAACGCCTGAATCATATGCTGGTGGGGGATATGTTAAGGGGGCTGAAACCCTCTTTGAGAGAGTTAATGGCGACTGCATAGCCATATGCGACCATATGCGACTTGAGGGGTTTGGGCGTTGAGAGGGATATTCTCCTCAAATCAAAGATAGATACAATAACATATGGGCTTATACGGGCAGTCTGAATAATCTATGGAATTATAGTGACAAGCTCGTACATTTTCCCGTAACATATGATGTGGATGGAGATGGAAGGGATGAGGTGTTTGTTGGCGATGTCCTCCTCGACCATGATGGGAAGCCCATGTGGCGAATAGACATCTATGACCACTGCGACAGCGCCGTTATATATGAGCATGAGGGAAAGCTCATCATAGCCATAGCAAACCAGAACGGTGGCTTCCACTTTCTGAACGCAGAAACCGGCGATGTTTTAAGGGAATATTATCTTGGACATGCCCAAACCCTGTCCCTAGGGTATATAGGGCCGGGAGGCGAGAGACTCTTATGCGGGCATACATTTTGGGGAGGATTAAACCAGTTCATATTCAACCTAGATGGGAAGATAGTCCACACCATCTTTGGCGGAGTGTATGGATGGATACCGGTTAATTGGGCTGGGGATGGAACGGAACTCCTAGCCTCACAGAAGGGGTTCTACAATTGTTATGGCAGAATGTTAGTTGAATTTCCAGACCCGCATAGGGGGAGTGTTTGGGGTCAGAAGGTTTTTGCTTGCGATGTATGCGGGGATGCTAGGGATGATGTGATAGTTTGGGATGAAAAATACCTAACTGTATATACGCGGTCTGATGTATTTAGACCGAAATATAAGGATGGAAAGAAAGATTTATAATCAAACCTTTTATGGGAATGGTAGCTTTCTTGGGCGTAGAATCGAGATTAAATGAAATATAGTGAAAGCCCAACTAGTATTGGAGCGAATACCTCAGCCACCAGCGACATAACAGTAATCATCGTATTTAATGATGGGCCAGCAGTGTCCTTGAATGGGTCTCCAACAGTATCGCCTATAACCGCCGCCTTATGAGCGTCAGACCCCTTCCCACCGTGCGCTCCAGACTCAATATACTTCTTCGCGTTATCCCAGAGTCCGCCTGAATTCGCCATGAATAGAGCAAATATTATTCCGGTCACTATGCTTCCAGCCAGAAATCCGGCTAAGGCCTCTTTCCCAAGAAATATTATTGTTAGGACTGGAACCACTATTGCTAAGGAGCACGGTAGCATAAGTTCTTTTATTGCACCCTTGGTTGCAATATCAACACACCTAGCATAATCCGGTTTAGCTCTCCCCTCCATTAGTCCAGGAATTTCCCTAAACTGCCGCCTAACCTCCTCAATCATTCTTTCAGCATTTCTACCCACAGCCAATATTAATAGGGCTGAGAGTAGGGGCGGCATCATCCCACCTAGAAAAACCCCCGCAACAGTTCTGGGCTCCATAAGATTCAGAGTCTCTATTTCAACTAGATGCGCATATGCTGCGAAGAGCGCAAGGACCGTTAGTGCCGCTGCACCTATAGCAAAGCCTTTTGTTATGGCTTTTGTCGTGTTTCCTGCAGCATCAAGCCTATCCGCAACCTCAATGACCTCCTCGCCCAGCCCGGATTGCTCTGCTATGCCCTTAGCGTTATCTGAGACCGGCCCATAGGCGTCTGCGGATATGGTCATTCCGACAGTTGCTAGCATCCCAACCGCCGATATTGCAATACCATAGAATGGGTCTACGCCGAATGCGCTTGAGAGGTGCCATGCCGCCAATGTTGCGATGCATATGCCTATTACTGGTGGAACTATGCTAATTATTCCATAGGAGAATCCGGTTAGTATGTTTATTGCCGCGCCGGTCGTTGAGGCTTGAGCGACCTTCTTGGCTGGCATCCTATCTATTGACGTGAAATAATCTGATGTAAGCCCAATAACGACTCCTGCAATTAGTCC
>JAGTQF010000022.1 GCA_018396655.1 Candidatus Bathyarchaeota archaeon | reverse complement strand
AGGGAGTACCTGGAGTTCGACATCTCAAAGGCATGGTTTTTAAAGAAGGTAAGGGGAGAGTTAGGCGAGCTCATACTTGGAGAGAAATATCTAACGGTCACGTTTAGGTTCAAAGAAAAGGAGGGGGACGTAAAAGGCAGGATCGCGTGGGACTGTAATGAGAGAAGCTTGGATGGATTTAATCCGAAGCTAGGCTGGGTTAGGGTTGATTTAACGGAGCTTTTCCACATTCACAGGGTCTATGAATTGAAGAGGAGGAAGCGTCTAAGAAGCCCTCGCTCAGAAGGGTTCTAGCCAAATATTCGAGGAGGGAGAGAAACAAGGCTAGAGACTTCATCCACAAGCTGACAACTTTCCTCTCCAGAGAATACGAAGGATACATACATGGCTTCGAAGACTTGGAGAAGAAGCGGATGTTTAACAGCTCAAAGAGACATAATAGGGAGGTTGCGAAGAGCGACTGGAAGACCATACAGTCCTTTATGGCATATAAGTCGAAGGCAATGTCTCTCAACCCGAAGAATACAAGCAAAAGATGCTCCAGATGTGGGATGATTAATGCCCCGAAAGGAGCGAGATGCGAATGCAGGGGATGCGGGTTGAGGATTGATAGGCAGCTAAACGCTGCCATAAACCTATACCTTCAGATGGAGGGGCTTTCTCCAAGCAAAGGGCTCTTTAATGAGCTGATGAAGGCTTGGAGTGGGTTCACCCTGACAGGGGAAGAGGCCAATGAGGTCTCCTATGAACTCGCGAGGAGCCCTAGGCTAGTGAACCCCAAGAGCTACGCAAGTCTATCTAAGACTACGTAGCTCAGAACCCATGTTATCTGAGAGCTTCTAAGATTGAATATAAAGGCTAAAGAGAGACTTCTAAAATATTATGTTAATGTGTGGGTGCTATTTAGAGGATGGTTAGAGAAGAAGATGTCATTAAATTTCTGAGGGAGCATAGCGGAGAGGCAACGCTAGAGGAGATTTCATTAGGGCTTGGGATTCCGAAGTACGGACCGAACTCAGCCTATGCAATACTCTATGCGCTTAAGTCTAAGAATATTGTTGAGAGAAGAGGTAGTAGATGGGCAATAATAGAGCATGGGGCACTGATGGCAGGACCATCCATGGAAGAGCAGCTTAAAACCGCCGAGACCATCGAATTAGTGAGAGAGACCATAGAAGGGCAAATGACATCCATACTTGAGGAGGAACCTAAGACTGAAGGAAAAAGTGAGATTGAAAGGTTGAGGGAAACCATCCCTTCAAAGATGGAAGAAGCCTATGAGACACTAAAAACTCTTAGTGGTTTACAGACCAGGACGATTCTAGACGATTTATTTCTCAAATTTAATGGTGAACCGTTAGGTGGAATCCCGGCCTCAGCACAGCTTATAATAGCCGGTCCCTTGGGAGCTGGTAAGAGTTTACTAGCCAGCGAGATTGCACTTAAATCAGCATCCCTTGGACACAAAGTTTTATATGCCATTTTAGATGACGTTTGGAGCCTCCAAGGGCAAGCATTTGACCTCCAATCCCGAATGAGAATTAGGGCTGAGTCTCTCAACCTCAACTGGAGTGAAATACGTGAGAACTTAAATGTGCTCAACCCGCGCGTGATTGACGAGCAGTTCACCGACGAATATAAGCATGCTTTAGATAAGAGAGGAATCAGCATCGCGATAATTGACTCAGTAAACCGCCTCTTAAGCTCAATTGGAGATAAAACCTTAAGCGATATGGTATGGGCAAATAGGGCCCATGGCACTATTGGAGTATTTGTGATGCATAGCAGCGCTGAGCATGCTATTGAAAGCAGCTTTGCTCAGATAGTGGACTGCATAATTTATATGGCTCCAGCCAGCATTAAGGTTACTGGCTTAGGAATTAACGTTGAAACCTTCGGCCTTAGGGGGGTTGGGTACTTAAGGCTCCTACGCGTTTTAAGCTGCCGATTATGCAGCTTTGATGGAAGGTTTCTGCTAATCAGTATAGGGCGTAACGGTTTAATCAAGCAGATTAACATAGAATAGCGGCAGATGAGATTAATGTGGCATCCAACATTCCCACAGTTGATTCTATGTTCAGCTTTAGCCCTCACGCTTACAATACTATGCTCTTTCGGCCTAAACAACATCATACTCCTATACTTTAGGGCCAGCCCCGCTAAGCGTAGGTTAATCGCTGAGGAAGCAGCCCACATCTCAGAATGGCCTTTTGTGACTATTCAGGTTGCAACCTACAATGAGGGAGATACTGTCACACGACTTCTGGATAGCTGCCTTAAACTTGATTATCCAGCCGATAAATTCGAGATAATCGTTGTTGACGATTCGACAGATGAAACCATACAGATTCTTAGAGAATATGAAAGAAGATATTACCCTAGAATTAAGGTTATACATCGACCTGAGAGAGTAGGCTATAAGGCTGGTGCACTTAATGAGGCTCTTAAATATTCTAGGGGGGAATTCATTTTAGTGCTTGACGCGGACTCCGTTATTGAATCAAGCTTTCTAAAGAAGACGATACCATTATTATTGGCGGATAAGCAGCTGGGTTTTGTTCAGGGAAAGGTTAGGTATATAAATGCTGAGCAATCTTGGCTAACTAGAGCGCTTGCGCTAATAAATGACTGGTATGCTGTATTCTCCCAATCAGCCCTATCAAGATGCGGGATGATTATAAGCTTTATTGGGCATGGTGGAGTTTTCAGAAGGAAAGCCATAGAGGATGTTGGTGGATGGTTAAGTGATACTATTGCCGAAGACATGGATATAGCGTATAGGCTTCAGCTTAGAGGATGGAGTGCGGTCTTTGATGAGGATGCTATAAGCTTGGAGGAGGTGCCACCGAGATATTATTCGGCTATAAAAAGATTTAAAAGGTATATTAGGGGCGGCATAGAGAACCTGATTAAGCATGGCAAAAAAGTCCTCCAATGTAAGGGGCTGAATATGCTGGGTAGGTTCGAAGCGCTAATCCAATTATCCTACTCATTAGTCTACCTATTTGCGTTCATAATGGTCCTTTTTACAATTCTGGCATATCTCTTCATCCCGGCTGGAATTATAGATGTGTTCTGGTGCTCACCAGCTGGTTTTCTACTATCAACACTGTTGCTTCTAACATTTCCTTATGCCGCATTGGTCATTGCACCCATATCCTCGGCTATAATAGTCACTATTGCAATAATGTTTGCGCTTCCATTTCTGCTTAAATATAAAAATGGATTGAGGAGAGTTGATTTAGGAAGAATTTTGGGCACAGCAGTATTATGGAACGATAATCTTCTAAATTGCCTGGTGGTAATAGTGGAGATGGCGTCCAGAAAAAGAGGAGAGTGGCAACCAACACTAAGAATGCGAAGTAGAGAAGATAAGATAATTTCTTTAGAGGAGAAGAGGTTTAATTTCGGATTGAGGATTGCATCTTCATTAATTCTTTTTGCATTATTTGCATTAATCGCTTACATGAACTTCTCTTTCAATTCCATCGGAATTCTTGTGCCAGCAACGCTCTGGCTTGCTTCAGCATATCTTATACTCAAATATTAGGATTATTGAAGTCTTTCAACGGAATACACGTATAAGGATGCCGCCGTCCACCACTAAGATTTAGGCTTTAAATATTCTATCCTTGCTTCTAATCTCGCCTTCTCCTCACTATATCCCCTAATCTTCCTTTCAATCTCAGCCTTTCTAGTCTCAACTTCTCTTCTGCGCCTAGAAATCATGTTAAATCTCATCTCTAACTGAACGTACCTGTATTGTTCTTTGCACCGCCTCATCTCCTCAAGTATGCTGTTCTCCTCGCTTAGAACCGCTGAATATTCTTCATCAACCTTCTTCTTTTCAGCCTCTAGCTGGGCTAAAGCCTCATTAATTCTCTGCAATTCTTCCCTAATCTTCTCGAGTATTGTTGTCTGGGACATACCCTAATAAATAGTTTAAACCCTAAATAAGCTTTTATCTTTTTGAGCCATTACCTGAGAGCCTCTCAAACCACTCTAAATCCTCATCCTCAAGCTTCTTATATTCGCTCATCATCCTTTCGATTGCTTCAACCTCTTCCTCAAATATCTGCTTAAGTTCCTCTTCGAACTTAGCTGGATATTTATATGGTTCCTTAATAGTTGCATAAAGCAGGCCGGAAGATATCCTGCCAAATATTGAGAGAGTATACATTATCATCATGGAATCTTGAAAGTTTAAGCCTAAATTCATGCATAAGTCGAATAGGTATCCACCGGCCGTTGAGCCTAGAAAAGTGAATGAACCAGCTATGGCATTATATAGACTTGTATAGGACCCTCTCATACTTTTAGGTGATATATCAAGGAGATAGGCGGATATGGCCACATCTGAAGCCGCCATTAATATGCCGACAATAAAATTAACCAAAATAAGCTCATAAACCGATTTCGCCAGAGCATATATCAGCGGAATAAGAAATAGACCCGTCCTGCCTATGACAATAAGAGGCTTCCTACCGGCCCTATCAGCCAGCCTGCCAGTAAACCTACGAACAACAATAGCTGTTGAGGCACTTACAACGTTAAGAAGCGATATTTGAAACATATCTGCCTTAATAACCTTGACGATTGTCAGCGTGAATAGAGGCCAAGCTAAACCCATCGAGAAGCCCTGAAAAACTGAGAGAAGACATAACCTCTTAAAGTACGGGTTTGTTTTAAGGGCTCTGGCCCAGCCAGCGATTGAAAATGCTCCACTTGTGAAGCGCAAATCCTTAATCTGAAGCGCTATAGTTGAGGCTATAAGATTAAAGATGAAGCATAAGATTAGCGGGATTTTATACATTTCCTCAGCTGTTCCGCCAACCCTATAAATAATATAGCCTGAGAGAACGGTTGCCGGCATGCTTCCAAGGGAGGCCATAGCGTTAATTTTTGCTACAATCCGCGCTCTACCAACCCTACTTGAATATTCGCCTAGGATGGAGTTTATGGCTGGGGCTGCCATAGCGGATAATAGGTAGGCTGAGAGTATAATGAGTATGAACTCTAATACGTTATTTGTTCCTAAGAGGAGGAGCATTATAGAGGCATAAAGGAGACCGCTAACTGATATAATAAGTGTTCTTCGCCTAATCTTATCGACCAAGAAACCCCATGGTATCTGGGCTATACTTGGTGAGACAGAGTTTATCGCCTGAATCAAGCCTAGCTCTGAGGGAGAAGCCCCGATTTGCGTTGCATAAATTGGTATGAATGGGCTTATGAGCCCGGAGCCGAATGAAGAGAAAAATGCTCTCCTATAAAGAACTTTTAAGACGCGCTCATCAGACCCCTTCGATGGTTGATTGTCCGAAGTCATATTAATTCTCTATGATAGAGAGGAGCATCAATCAGATAAGTTTATAGAGGAGGCAGATATATATGCTCGCAATATTACCTATAGTTAAGGTGGTATAATTAAGCGGATAACCGCCTTGATGGGGGAACACGTTTTTGAGGGAGGAGGTTGAAAAGAGAATTATTAGGGTTTTGATAAATTCTGGTTTAATCTTCCTGATAACCTTCGTATTAAGCTTCCTCAACATAAACTTCTCATCTATATTGGCGGTTATTCCATCTGGTGGCTTCACTCTAGCGACAGCCGCATCCTTAATTGTGGTAATAATACTCTTCTTCATATCTCTTCGCATAATTCTGGATTTAATTAGGCTGGTGGATATAGCCTCAAACCTGCTGCTAAAATACATACCAGGATTTAATCCCGAGAAAAGCTCCTCCGTGGTTAGGGCGCTGAAGGAGCTCTTAATAATATTTGTTATAGCCATGCTGGTCTCCTTGGCATCGCCAATAATATCGGCGATTCCGGATATCGGAGGATGGCTTAACCTAGCAATCTCAATGGTGGCCTTTGCCTTCTCAATAATCCTAATGTATGATGCCGGAAGAACAATTTACACAGCCTTCGAATCATCAATACAAGCTCTAATAGACCACATAGTTGCCCACATAAACAGGACGGAGAAGAGGGAGGAGCCAATCCGTCCAGCTCCGGATAGTAAACCTTAGGGATGGGATTATTCGATATATATTGCTGGCTTATATGGTCTAGCCTGCTGAGCTTTCCCCTTAGGGTCATATTTTTGAGGGTCATCCTCCCTATAGACTATCACTTCAGCATTAAACTCTCTTTCAAGGAGCCTTCTAGAGCCATCTATCTCACGAAACTCATCTATCATGCTAACTTCAAGAAGCCTATGTTTCCTCTCCTCCGAAAGAGCATTAACATCCTCGATTATTCGGCCCACAAAGGGCGCCAAACTTTTTGCGAGACTCTTCAGCTCCGAATCTTCCATAAGCGTTCTCATGGCTTCTTTCATGTCAATCTTTCTCGATGTGGATGATTCGAGAAGCTTCATGTAGGCCCGCCACTTCCATTCTGCCGCAACATAATAATAGATTCTTTTAGGCGTTATCTTCGCAACCCTCAAAATATTCATCGTATCATCTATTAGATTCTTGATTAGCGCTTCGGTCTCCTCCGCTTTAACATCTATTTTCGATTCATCTGGCTTTGGCCATTCAGCCAGCGACACAAACCCCTTATTTCCAAGGGTGCTCCATAGCTCCTCACATATAAATGGCGCGAAAGGTGCTAGCAACCTAATCCAGACGCTTGCCACCTCTCTAAGAGTTTTTGGGTTCGGCTCCCCTCTATGCCTAAGATACCATCTTATGTCATTCCAAACCTCATAAAGCGCTATCTCAGCGGCTGTTCTAGTCTTTAGGTTTTCTATAGCCTCGGTTACAGCCCTTATCCTACTCTGTAGAACCGATAGAAGCCACCTATCGACGCTCGTAATCTCGTTATCCACGTTGGGCAGACTGGCTATCTGGCTTATGAAGGCATATAGAGATTTTAAGCGCGCATCTATACTTCTAGCATTCTCCTCACGCCAGTCCGGGTCATCCATGTCTTCGGCTCCAAGTGCAAGTGTTAGCCTAACAACATCAGCCCCAAACTTATTTACAGCATCCCTTAACGTCAAGAAGTTTCCCTTAGATTTAGACATCTTCTGTCCTTCAATTGTTAGCACACCATTTACGCCTATTGCTCTTGGCCAGAGCTCCCTTGGAAATAGAGCAACATGCTGGAATATGAAGAACGAGAGGTGGTTTGGAACTAGCTCCTTTGCTGAAACCCTTAGGTCGACGGGATACCAATATAGGAATTCACTGCGCATTTCGCTAAGGATGCTTGAGGGTATGCCAGATTTCTCAGAGACCGCGTCTAAATCGCCTTTGCCTAGGAAGATGTAGTCGAAGACCTCCCTAATCAGCTGCTCCGGCCTAATATTATATTGCTTAATATGCTTGGCTATCGTGTAAAACGCCATATATATTGTTGAGTCGCTTAGGGTTTCAACTATCCATCCAGGGCTCCATGGAAGCGGCGTCCCCAAACCAGTCCTTCTAGCGCAAGCCCAGTCCCTAAGCCAATCAATCTTATCGTGGAAGTATACCCTGGCGCTTTCTGGGAAAATTTTGGCCGCATCGATGGCTTCATGCGCTAGACGCTTCCACTCTGGGTCGGAATATCGCAGGAACCACTGGTCGGATAGAATCTTAACAATGCATCTTGTTGTGCATCTGCATATAACCCTCCGCGGCAGGTCATACATTGAGTCTGCAATATTCATTCTCTTAAAGTCCTCAATTATCTGGGCCTTAACATCCCTAACGGTTTTACCAGCGTATTTGCCGCATATCGGCTTTAGAATTCCAGTATGGAATTCCTTCCGGTATATTATTGATGTTGCGTCCTCAAGCTTCGGGTCAAACTGGTCCTTAACACCCATCTGCTCAACAATCTCTATGGCTGGGTAATCACCAAACCCCTCAACACTTATAAGCGATATCGGCTTAATCTCCCTAACAACATCAACCGGTATACCGAACCTCTCCAGTATTTCTGGCTTCTCTATGAGGTCTCTTAGAGCTATCCAGTCTGCAGGCGCGTGTGCTGGAACACTATAAACAACTCCGGTTGCGGAGTTCGGGTCAACAAACCATCCGGGAAGAATTGGTAGCTCACGGCCCCCTATAGGCTCCTTAAAGTATTTGCCAATAATCTCTGAACCCTTAAACTTCCTTAAAACCACAACCTTCTTCAGCTGCTCGGAGAGCTTAAATGCAGCCTCCTTACTCACAAACCATTTTTCTCCATCAACAAAAGCCTCAACATAGGTTGCATCTGGATTAATGAACATGTTGGTTACGCCAAATATTGTTTCAGGCCTAAAGGTTGCAGCCGGAAGATAACCATCCTCAAAAATGAACTTTATGAGTGTATACTCCTCTGGAAAGACACCCTCACCCTCAAGCCTATCATGGTCTCCCGTTGGGCTTTGGCAGCTTGGGCACCAGACTACCGGATGCACACCCCTAGTTACATAACCCATATCCCTTAGAGTCTCATACTGCCACTCAATAAACTTGCTGTATGTTGGCTCATAGCTTGTTGTGTGAAATTCTCTGCGCCAGTCAACTGAGAAGCCCATCCTCTTGACCACTTCTCTACTCTCACGTGTGTAGTAGCTTGCCATATAAACTGGGTCAATGAACTTCTCCAGCTCCTCGTCTGGAACGCCATCTATCTCCTTGAGGGCCCTTATTAAATCCTTATCACCCATCCTAATTCTTAGCGATGCTCCAACAATCGGCTCACCAGTCCAATGCCAAGCCCAGGGAAAGAGCGTATTATAGCCCCTCATCCTCATGAAGCGCGCATAAATGTCAACTCTAGTCGCGGTGAAGCCGTGGCCAACATGTAAGGGTCCATTCATGTATGGATATGGAAATGTTACAAAACACTTCCTGCGCTTCGGGTCCGGGTCAGCCTCAAATATTCGAGCTTCCTCCCACTTTTTTCTCCATTTCTCCTCAATGGACCTCCAATCTATAGATTGAGAAGCCATCTCTCATTCACCAGCAACAATCCTATATATAATTGACTCAGCCTCTTCTAAAGCTTTAGGTGCAGAATCAATTTTAACACCACCAGCCTGAGCAAAATCCGGCTTACCACTACCACCTCCACCAAGAACCCTACCTATCTCACGAGCTATCTCAGCAGCGTTTATGCCGGATTTTAATGCTTCAGCTCCAACCCTTACAATAGCCCTTGCATCACCATCGGTAACAACAAAAATGACGATGGCATTCGGGCTTAATCTAACAATCTCATTCGAGATCTTAATGAGAAGCTCAACATCAGCCTCTCTGGTGCTAAGAAGACGTGAAATAATCCTGAATCTATCCACGCTCTTAGCGGATGAAGAAAATTCGCCAGCCATAATCTTCGCTAACCTCTCCATTAAGCGCTCCCTTTCGCGGCGTAGGCTCTTCCATTCGCCTACAACCCTCTCAAGTGTCACATCGATTTTCTCAGCAGGAACCTCTAGAAGCTCGGCAGCCTTAGCGATTCTAGCCTCAGCCTCCTGCACCATCCTTAGGGCTGGAAGACCTGCGCTGAAGACTATTCGTTCAACACCATCCTGTATTCTCTCTGTTCGCATAATCTTTATCAAGCCAACTTCGCCGGTGGACCTACAGTGCGTTCCACCGCATGCTTCAACTTCCCAATCACCAGTCTTAACAACTCTAATCTCCCTCCCAGGCACAACACCCCCCTGATACAATCTAAAGCCATACCTTTGCTCCGCCTCTTCTCTAGGCATCCAGAAGATTTCAACCAGCATATTCCGCATGACAGCCTCATTGGCCAGCTCCTCTATGCGGTTAATCTCATCCCTGCTAAGCCTTTTAGGATGGGTTATATCAAGTCTAGACATGTCGACATCCTTCTGTGCACCAGCCTGCCAGACATGCTCCCCAAGAACCCTCCTGGCGGCGCCCATAATTAAATGTGTGGCCGTATGATGGCGCATCAATCTTATGCGCCTATCCCAGTCTATCACACCCCTAACTATACTCCCCTCAATTGGAGTAGAGTCCTTAACAAAGTGAACTATTACGTTTCCACTAGCCTTCCGAACATCATAAACCTTAGCCCTAACACCATTAAACTCTAGGAAGCCATGGTCGGCTGGCTGGCCTCCTCCCTCGGGGTAAAATGCTGTTCTATCCAGTATGACGCGGTTTCCGGAAACCCGGAGAACTTTAGCGGTGAACTCCCTCATATAAGCATCCTCATAATATAACGGTTTAGTCTCCGGCAACCCAGAAACATCTATGCCCAAATCTTCAATCTCCTCAGCCATTTTGAAAGCCGCTCTGGATGAGGACACATGCTTCTCCGTAACGAAGCTGTAGAAGCCCTCTGGAACATTAATTGCAAAGCCCTCTGAAGATGCAATCTCACTCACAACCTCGGGTGTTAGACCATGTGAGTCATAAAGCTCAACAAGCTTGCCTACTGGTATCTCGCTTTCACCCCTAGCTCTAAAATCGCGGATTAACCGCCTAACAAACTCCCTACCCCTCTGGAGGGTCTGCTCATACTTCTCAATTTCAATCCTAAGAAGCTCTAGAATCTCATCGCGCATATCCATTAAGTGCGGGAAGTCCTTAGACCAGTATGCCACCTGCATATCAACGATGTCTGGCATAAGGGATTCAATGCCGAGGTTCCTCAATAACCTATAGGTCCTTCTAATCAGAAGTCTAGCCAAATAGCCTTCCTCAACATTTGATGGAACAACACCCTCAGCGAGCATAAAAGCCAAGCATTTAGTATGGTCTATAATAGCGAAAACATCAACAATCGGGTTTATGATGCGCTGAAGCTCAGCAGCATCCATATTAAGTCTAGAAGCTATCCTTCTCCAATTCTCGCCTCGACCAACAGTCTTAGATATGCTTATTAAACCGGAAAACCTGGCGAAATCAGCCAGAAGATTCTCATCAACACTACTTAGGCCAGCCAAACCCATAATTTTATGTAGCAACTTGCCGTAGACGGCGTGAAAACAGCTAATTGAGCCTTGAGAAAGCCACGTGAAGCGCTCAATTCCATATCCGGTATCAACGGTTCTAATCGGCAGCTCAATGAACTCCTCACCAACAACCTTATACTTCATGAATACTAGCGTCGCAACCTCCAGCCCACCAATTATGCTCTCAACATCCGGACCAGCATTCCCACCACCAGACCACACACCCTCCTTATAAACCACGTGCTCTGGCTTAACACCGAGCTCTTTAGTTACAAACTCATGGTGGTAGCGCACAGTCTCATCTTTCCAGTAAACCTCCTTATCTGGATAGTTGAAGGCATGATGCCCACCCATTTCGAAAATCGTTAAGTGTCTACCGAATGTCGGCCCAACATTCTCTAAGTCCGGAAATCTAACGCAAGGCTGGCTTATAACCAATGGGTTGGCTGGCGGTGGAATAATGCCCTCAGTTACATAGGGCTGGAAGTCTATTATGCTGGCGTTAGTAAAGTAGAGGTCATCCCTCCACCTAGCAACAATAGGATAGGGCTTGATACGCCTATGACCCCTCCTCTCAAAGAACGATAGGAAGGTCTCGCGCATCTCAGCTAAAGAATAAGCCCTATTAACAGGCGAATGCCCAATAAATGTGTAATCAGCACAGCCATAAGTATTCGACTCCCCACAAAGCACCTGATCTGGATTAAGCGTCCAGAAGAATTCGCCGCAGCGCGGACAACGCTTCCTAACATAGCCATTCTCTAAAAAGAAGGGTAGCTTATACTCCTCCTCGCTGAAACGCATCGACCTTATCCCTCAATCTAGAATGGTTTTTATGCGCGCAGCAAAGGATAAAGTTATCTGAGAAAATATATAAGCATACTGAAGGTGGCATTAGATTCCTTCCTCCCAGTATGGAGAAAGTTAATTGAACATAAAAATAGAGGATGCTTATCGTCGCGAAACCATCTATAATAGAGTTTATTTTTCTCTTTAGATATTCCGGTTTTGCCAGCTCTATCCAAACAGCGCTGCGAGTCCCTCTAGGGCTTCTTCCTCCCTCTTCTCTTCCTCGACTTTCTTCTCCTCTTCCTTCTTAGGCTTCTCCTCAGCCGCTGGGGCTGCTGGAGCCGCTGATACTGGGGCTGCCATTGGCACAAAGGTAGGCGCTGACTTTATGGCTTCATCAATATTTATTTCTGAGAGCGCAGCCACTAAAGCCTTAACCCTTATTGGATCAACATTCACTCCAGCAGCATGAAGAACCTTGGTTAGATTTTCCTCGTCAATAGGCTTACCAGCTCTATGAAGCAGCATCGCAGCGTAAATATACTCCATCTAGACACCACCATCCTCTCAATTACTAGGAATTTATTATCTTCTTCGAAGATATAACACCTAATACTTAAAGTTTCCTATCCCAAATCATATGGCAACGGAAATGACGCTACTCATCTTTAGCGATCAGTCCGTCGTGAAATCTTCATCCCTATATTTAGCGGTCAGTCTGGGACGGCTTCCTCATCTCAAGAGCTAAGATAGAAATCTGATATTTAACTCTTCCACATATAATTTAGCTGGCCGAGTAAAGAGCCTTCACTTTAAATATGGCGACACTGGAATTCTTAAAAACTTCCTCAAAGTTTTCTTCGTCTAAGTGGAACCTTAAATATTCGTCAGCACGTCTCTTATTGACCAAGATATAGTTTACGCCAAGTTTTCTAATCATCTCGTGCGAATTGAAGATGTTAATTTCTGAAGTGCTACACTCCAAGTTTCCGGCATATATAGACACTCTAAAGCCTACATGTAGACTATGCTTGTAGGGTTCGAGAGAAAAGATTATGGAGGGAAGCAGGTATTCTCGTTCCAAAAGAACACTAATATTCCTGAGGTTAGCGCTTGATGAGGAAAATTCAACTTTAGCTTTCATATCTTTATCATAGGGGTCTTTTAAATAGAGAGTTATCGAGGAGCCTTCAATATAGTATTTTTCAAGCGCCATATAAGGTGGAACCCAAAAGCTCACATTAAACATCTTTAAATCAACGCCTAATGATTGAGCCTTAAAAACTATATCCACGTAAAACTGCCCTAAATATATTGTAACGCTTCGATAGAGCATAAGGTCGGGCCATACATAGGTGAAAGATGCATTCAATAATGATGCATTAGACTCTATGCTCCCTCTCTTATCTCTTGCATAAAAGGGTATCCTATATGACATATTTCCGTTACTGGCCGGTGAAGAGACAACTATTTTATGTGCAGCGTCATTTAAGAAAAGAAGCTTCACATAATAGGAGCCTAGAGAGAGGGCTATTCCGGGATTGCTTCCTCCGGATGGAAAATCCTCCGTTAATTGAATATAACCACATTCCATTAGATGATTTCCGGCAAGAATTTTATTAACGAGATTAATCTCCTCCCGCTCATAATAATATGAGAAGAATTCTAGGTTAGCTGCTGGAATACACTTACGCTTTGAGTACCCCTCAACCCACCAGGAGTATATGTTTCCACCACCCCCAATGACAGCGCTCGGTCCGGAAGTTATCAACAGGGAATTGGGAGGCGTGTTCTCCTTAATCCAATTGAGAGCTTCAAAATCATCTTCACTAATCCTTTGATAGTAATTGACTGCGGTATTAAGTCGATTTATAGATAGAACGGTTGCTCCAACACTTAATATCAGTATAGCCATGGCATTTATTGCCAACAATCTCCTTCTCCTGCCTATAAAATTCTTGAAGCCCGTTAACGCTCCTTTTAAATAGAGACCAAAGGAGGCGAATAATGGAATTGGAAGGAAGTATAGCCAGCGGCTCGGATGCGTTGTGCTGAGCGCTAATAAAAGGGGGGTTAAGAAAAGGCTGGATAAAAGCAGCAGGTCTGTCTTATTTTCTTTGGCATATTTGATTAATGCGTAGATGCTTAGCGCCGCAATTATAACTTCGATAAAATATGTTTCTCTAAACATCCAAATGAACTCTAACCGGAAACTGTTAAGGTGGTTTATGATGTCTGGTCTAATGAGGTCTGCTGAAAAATACCTCATGCAGCTAATATAAATGGGGAGGTATGGAAGGCTGAAGAGTAGCCCAAATAAGGCCGAGAATAATAGAACCTTTACAATAGCATGTATATCCACTCTGTTGAATACAAAATTGAGGACTAGGAATAATAAGAGGAAAAGAATAAGAAAGGCCATAACTAAAAAATGAGTGCCTACAACCAAGCTTATGAAGAACCCCGTTAACATGATATCCCTTTTATCTAGATTTTTTAGCGATTTTTTAAAGAAAAATAATGCAAGCAGCATAAATGAGAAACCGAGAAAGTTCTGATTTCCTCCCCACGCAATCATCTCAGAATATCCCTCAAAAAATATAAAGAACCATGTGGAGATTAGAGCGAGCACATCGTTTACTCTAAAACTTTTAACTAAAAGAAAGAAGGGTATAGCGGCTATAGAGAATACAAGCGCCGCCATTAATTTTAAAGATGTAAATTCATCGAATATTCTAAGAAGGAGGTCAAGAAAAATAAAGTATAATGGTGGATACTGAAGACCAAACCCCCTAATGTCATAACCACGAAGCACATTTACTTGAACAAGATAATTGCCATAATCAGAGCTTGGTGGAAACTTAAATCTGTTTAACATACTGAACTTAACAATGAAAGAGAAGATTGCGGGGAAAAGAGGAAGGAGAAAGCCGAGAAATCTTTCCCTATTCTTCCATTTCATATGCAATCTTCCGTAGAAGATTCTCCATATCATCGGAGATAGCATTCCAGTCATATCTTTTGGCGACACTTATAGCATTATATCTTATCTTCTTCCATAAATCTTCATTATAAAGAAGGCTGAGAATCTCAGACGCGATTGAGTCGCTATTTGGCTCCGTTACCAAACAACAATTATACTTTGCAAGGAGTTTAGTAGCATTATCTGGAAAGTTCACCGTTATAACTGGAACCCCGGCAGCCATAGCTTCAAGCGCCGCTATACCGGAGCCCTCTCTCTCGCTTGGTAGAACAAATAGCCAGGCACTCTTTAATAGTCTAATCATTTCATCATCAGGTAGGGAGCCGTGAAAGAAGCAACCATCAATATTAGTGGCTCTCTCCTTTAGTTTGGGGAGCATAGGACCAGAGCCGATTATGTGCAGTTCTACATTGGCTATTTTCTCTTTAACATAGCGGAAGGCGTCAAGAAGCAATTCGATATGCTTATGTGGGACAAGCCTACCAACATAGACAATTCGGCCCCAAACTTTATTATCAAAGTTATCGCAACGGTATTTTGCATAATCGACACCATTTGGGATGATAGTAATTTCTTTTGGGTTGAGCTTTAGAAGGCGTATTAGTCTTTGTTTTGTGAATTCTGAGACAGCCACATGATGGTCAGCGACCTTCTTTAAGAGGTTCTGCAGGAAAATCGCTCTTAGAGGTTTAATCCAAACCTCACACCATTCTTGAATGAGTGGCGAAATGGCAGGTCCAGCGAAAATCGAGTGGAGCATCGGCCACTCATTGGAATAATAAACGTCAAAGTTGGACTTAAACATGTGAGTAAAAGTTGCAAATGCGTATTTCAATACGCCGCCCGAGGAGCGCCCCCCATCTGGCATAATATAACTTTTAACCCTAACATATCGGTGTATTGTCATGCCTTCAATAACTTCCTCTTTTGGAAGATTCTCATCATATCGTATTGTGAAGACATGAATATCGTGGCCCTTCTTTGCAAGCCTTCTCCCAATCTCAAAAAACCTACGTTCATTACCCCCAATATGGGGATAGAAGAGTTCAGTTAAAAGGGCTACTCTTAAACGGCTCATCTGGATAGACGCTCCTGAAAAATAACCTTCAGTATTCTTAATCCATCAGTCCATCTACGCAATTTTGTCGTCCCAACCCTTGGCTTATATGTTACTGGCACAATCTTTATTCTTGCACCTCTCTTAATAAGCTTAGCCAGCTGTTCGGTTACATATGGCATTCCATAATCTCTATAGGATAAGCCCCTCAGAAGACTCCTACGTATTGCTCTTAATCCGCATTGCGTATCACTAATCCACCTTAAAAAGAGCACGCTAAAAATAAGCGATATAAGAATATTGCCCACCCTATTAATGAGACTCATAGCCCCAAGATACAATCTTCCATTTAATCGATCACCCAAAACCACATCACATTCTCCATTCAGAATGGGTTTGACGATTCTCATAATATCCTCAGGGTCATATGTTCCGTCTCCATCAATAAAAACCACAATTTCCCCTTGAGCGTTTTCAACCCCTGTCTGAAGGGCTCTACCATAGCCCTTTCGTATCTCACAGATAACTCTCGCGCCCAAGCTCTTTGCTATTTTCGGCGTATCATCGTTAGAAGAGTCGACAACAATAATTTCATCGAATGGAACTTTCTGCATGCGGGATATGACGGAGCCTATTGTTAATGCCTCGTTTAACGTAGGGATTATAATAGATATGCTATCACCTTCACTTTAATTATTGAAACTTCCGAAGCTCTGAGAGTCTTGTTTTTAATCTGCAAGATTCTTCTCTCCAATTTTCAGCGACTTTTCAATTGGAATAATGCACAATAGCAAGCATATACTTACATAATAAAAAGATTATAGTTTAAGAGCATAAAAAACTTATAGTTCACGGGTCCAATCTAGCCTAAGGATTGAATTTAATTATTCAAGTAAAGGTTTATCATTCCCTTAAGAGACTCTGTTGAACGCTCTATAGTAAAATTGCTTAGCGCAGTCTCCCTAGCTTTAGAACCCATTCTATTTAGGAGGGATTTATCCTCCAATAAAATGTTCATAAGCCTCGCAATCTTGTTAACATCATAGGGGTTTGTTAAGAAGCCATTTTCCCCATCCACTATAAACTCTCTGATTCCACCAGCATTAGACACTATGGACGGTTTTCTATAAACTGCCGCCTCCACCGGAACTAAGCCGAAGGGTTCATGTATGGCTATATGAACAACAAATCTACAGTTTATATAATAGTCCCTAAGATCTTCTTCCTTAACCCTCGATATAATTGTGACGTTTTTTATCTCGTGTTTCCGTATCAGGCTCTTAACTTCATGCTCTAATGGTCCCTGTCCTACGATGACCATATTTATATCCTTCTTATTATATGAGGATTGAAGTAGCTTGAACGATTTTAGCAATGTTGGGTAATTTTTCATTGGTATAAAAGCTCCCACTGTTAATATATAATCTCCCATTTCTCTCATCTGAGACCTACGTTTTGCAGCGCTCTCTTGAACTTCGATTCCAGGATATACAACTGATATAGGTTCTTTTCTACCATAGACCCTTTCCAGAATACCCTTTGTATATTTGCTGTTCGCCATTATCGCCACATAACGGTTCGCTGTTATTTTATCTATGGCTCTGAGGATTGAGGTAGAAAAGTCATAGAGAGGGTTAGAAAGGAAAAGTGAGGTTAAAGATTTACCATAAAATTCTAGGCTTGTGCTCTTAACTGTGGGGCTCAATTCTCTATAATCCAATCCAGATAACCAATCCTCCCATAAAGCTCTTAGAGGTTCTCCACAATACCAGAGAACCTTTAATTTTGGGGTATTCACAAGATATAATGCCAGAAGGGGACATACATGATGATGAACGAGAACAGCGTCGAATGTTCTTAAATATTTAATTAGTCTCGCCAAATTTCTTAAATCCTTAAGAGAACGTGGGATTCCGGACGACAAATAATTGAATGAAACGCTAGAATAGGCTCTCTTCTTCCAATCGCTAAGTATGGGTCCATTATAGAATAATTCGACATCAAAGCCCATCTTCTTAAGATAAATGCTATGAAGTATCGCTATCTTTTCTCCCCCTCCGAATCTACCTAAGGCATGATGGAGCACCGCTATCCTAATCTTTAACACCCTCCTTCACATCAAACCCTACTCTTACTAGCCTCCGTAACCTTGCATTAACGATTTTCCCTATTCTTTCTATCCATCTATGCGGCATAAAAACCATAATGATGACCGCTATTAAGGTGATGGCTGAAATTCTGAGCCCTATGTTCACATATGTTTGACCCATGAAGTATATGGTTACGCTAATTTTTCCGGTTGAGTTTATGTAAAAGCCATTAACGAGGGCGTAAAGCTGTATCGGTGATATCTCTCCATTAGCCAAGTATGCTCTCCATAGTGGGTGATAGGATTCTGAGAAGACCAAGAGGAATGGGCTATCATCACTTTCTAAATTAACTCTATATTCACATGGACTAATCTTCTCGTATTTTAATGGGAAAACTTTTGATTTAACCCTAAAAAGGTCATGAATTGTAATATCCTCTTCTCCATCTCTAACCGAGTATAAGAAAATTTGGTCAAGATTCATCTTTTCTAAAGGATTTAATAGGAAAATTTTTAATGTATGATTACCAGGGTTAAGAAGGATTGGCTTGCTCTTAAGCCACAGTATTCCTTCCTCACCGGAATTATTTAGTGGTTGTAAATAGACTATTTCATCATCTATCTTCAAGTATGGAATTGTGCTGTTTGCTTCCCATATTACGCGAGCCATAAAGGAGTAGTATCCCTCACGCGGAATAAATAATTCTGTTGAGGGTGGGGGGGCAATGGCCAAAACTTCAAACTCCCATATGCTCACCAAACCATAGGCTTCTGTCACATCCGTCACATAAATGCGCACTTTAGATGTCTTAATTGGCTCACTGAAAACATGCGTACAATTAAGTAAGGTATTTCCTCTCACTCTGACCTGGTCAACCCATGCTTTACCATCCCATGTTTGAATCGCATATTCTCTAGCATAGGCTCTCTCAAACATGATTCTCACACCAGCAATCTCCCGCGGTGTATCCCATTCAATCATGAGCCATTGAGGCATTTTTGCGCCAGGTTTAGATGCCCATCTAGTATTTGGGTCTCCATCATTGGCTAGGTTCGGCCATAGTGTTTCTGCATCCCATGTTCCGGAAGAGCTGGCTGAAGCCCTTCCCTCAGGCGAAATGTTTTCGCAATCATATATGCGAAGGAATAAGCCCTCATAGGGTTTCATAGAGACTTCCCATCTGGCTAAAGGGTTGAGAGTGAAAGTGTTTTCAGCCTCAAGAACATAAATTATTCTGCCAGAAAACTCTTTCAGAATTTCGGTTAGATAATTAAGTTTTGATTGGATGGACTCAGGTCTAACAATCATTATAGCATCGATATCGTTGTATCCAGATCCATCATTCAAAAGTGTGATGATGTGCTTTCCATTATTCAAAAATATTGAGGTGATTTTCACCCACATTAACCTCACGTATAAACTTGCTGTTGGTCTTATTTTGCCAATCTCCTCATCATCTATGAAAACTCTGAGAAGGCCTCTATGTTTAGCAAATCCAATTCTAATCCAAACATCATATGTTCCATCTAACATAACCTCGAAGGGTATACTTATACAGTTTTTTCCACATGTTGAGAGGGTTTCTCCGCCAACTGTTAGAGCCCCAATTTCCCTCCAAGAACTTGAGCGAACCCAATATTTAGTGTAGTTTATGCTTAGCACTCCATAGTCTGAGGCTCGTATGA
Source organism: Candidatus Bathyarchaeota archaeon (assembly GCA_018396655.1). Lineage (GTDB taxonomy): Archaea > Thermoproteota > Bathyarchaeia > Bathyarchaeales > DTEX01 > DTEX01. The sequence continues at coordinate 4,212 of JAGTQF010000022.1, read as the reverse complement.
AAATCGCTTCACTGCTCAGGAGCGGTATGAGCGCGTCCATGATATCGCTGTTAACAAATATTAACATGTCCGATATGTTGAGTGCATCTATAAGGGAGTTGGAGGGGGGATGCATATAATTAAGGAATATTAAGGCTGTTTGATTTAGGTTAAATGAGTCTACTTTACAGAGCGAGACAAAGCTTTCTAGGCCGCCAACTATTAAGGCGACTTGGCTTGGAATAAAAAATCTCGGGGAGTAACGCTCGTTTTGAAGTATTATGTAAGATGAGCTATTAGCTGCCACTCGATAACCTTCCTGCCTGAGAAAGAAGCTTCTGGTTTCATTTGTTAAATATTCTGGTAGAACCACATACTTGTAATTGAAGGCGCCAATAATCTTGAGGAAATCATCTGTTAAGTGTTTACGCACAACATGATACCGGAGATAGTCCATGAATGCTCGGGCTGAAGGTTCCCAGCCGCCATCCTGGAGCGTGGATTTGTCATGGATGAATGAGCTATCATATCCAATATCATGCCCCCAACCTATGCTGGTTCTCATAGCCGAGAAGGCAAAATCGGACTCTCTTGGCATCTGATTCTCCCACTCAGATGGGCTGCTGCTGACGGTTACTACCTTGAAGTCTTCGGGTTTAGTTGCAAGCCATTTATATGGCTCCAGATATTTTTTGGGGGGAGTGTAGACTTCTAGGCCTTGGCTTAAGAAGTAGAAGCATGATATTGGTCCGCTTAGAAGGATTAAGATTAGCGAGATTATGGCCGAATAGTATAGAATGTTATGAATGATTCTGAGGGCTCTATTGAATACATCCAGCGATATTGTGATATGCCGTTCTCCAGTTTCTCCAATAACTCTCACTTTTATATAGGTTTCTAATGGTCGTAGGTGTATCTTCTTCTGGATGTATTTTATTATTTCTGCGACTAACGTGGATGCTAGGAAGGCTTGCGAGAGAGCCGTTAACATTGCTGCTCGGCTAGCGGCTCTGAATGTTGCAAAGTGTGGTATGTTAAACCACATCCATGTGAAGATGTATCCGAAGGGTGGATTTGGTCCCTTAGCGATAAATGATGATATTATGGTTGAGAGGGCGAAAAATATTGTATGGCGGTCTCTGCGAATGAAGACTATGCAGAAAGCCGCTGTAAAGATGATTAGTAGGAGAGCATTTACTGGGAAGTCTATTAGGCTGATTTCAGAGTAAACGTCCACTATAGAGATGTAGCCCCAGCTCTCGATTGCTCGTAATATAAAGGCGTCTATCATGTTTTTGTAGGTTGGGGGCATGGAGGCTTCTAAAGGATAGCCGAATGTGGATGAATAGTATTGGGCTTTGAGGTTGAGCAGAAGTGGCAGCAGATTGAATGATGAGAGAAATGGCAGCAGGAGCATTATTGGAAGAAAGACTTTTATAAGACTGTGGGCTTCTCTGCAAAGAACTCTCTTTCTTGCCGATGACAGCAGGAATATTATTGTGAAGAGAATAAGGGATAGGCCGTAAATGACTAGGCATTGTGGATGAAAGCCAGTTACAAGGATGAATAAAAGTAGCGTTAAGATTAGTGCATCCTTGAGCTTCTTGTTCTCTAATGTTTTATCCAGGAAGAGGAAGATTAGTGGGGCTAGGGCATAGCTGAAGAAGATATCTATATGCATCTCCGTTAGCTGCGAGAATATCCATGGGTTAAGGCAGTATATTAATGACGCCGCGAGGGAGGCGAGATGATTCTTGTTATATTTGTATGTGAAGGCGTATATTGTGAAGCCAGCCACTAAGAACATGATGAAAGTGAAGGCTTTAATCGTTGCTGGTGCATCCTTCAATAAATGGTAGATTAGCATGAGAAAGAAGTCCATGGAGTTTATGTTTTCAACGAAGCCGAATGAGTAGGGTCTCCAAATATAAAGCCACCTAAAATCTTTGCCAAACAAATACGCTCTGGAAATCCAGCCTAAGACGTCTCCTCCAGCCGGCCATTTATTCGTGAAGAGCCACTTTCTGAAAATTATTATGGCGAGTAGGAAAAGAAGCGAGAAGTATAGTGCTGTTTCGATGTTTTGGTGTGATTTGCGGAGTTTTTCCAGGTATTTATTGAGCATACATCTACTAATCTGGAGAGCGGTTTTATCTTTTTTGCTATTCTTCACGTTTATTGAAAATGCTTTTGTGTTAAATTAGGCTTTTATAGAGTTTGTGGTATTCTTCGGCTATTCTCTTTATTGAGTATTTTTTAAGCGCTGTTCTTCTGGCGTTTTCTCCCATTCTTTTTAGGGCTTGTTCATCCTCAAGTAGCGTGAGGATTTTCTCGGCGAGGATTTTCGGCTGGGCTGGCGGCACTAGTAGGCCTGTTTTTCCATCCTCAATTATTTCTGCCGGGCCCCCAATATTTGATGCTATTACTGGTTTTCCGCATGCCATTGCCTCTATTATGGATTTTCCGAATGGTTCTCCTAGTGTTGGGAGGCAGAATATGTCGCATCGATTGTAGTATCTGGGCATTTCATTATATGATATGAAACCCTCAAAGAATACGAAGTCTCTTATCTTGAGTGTATTGCATATTTCCATGAGATTGGGCATGTCTCTTCCCACGCCCACTATTCTGAGGATAACGTCTCCGCGCTTTTGTGTGATGTATTTCATCGCCTTTATCAAGTGCTCGCATCCCTTCAGCCTATATAGCGAACCAACGAAGAGTATTTCGTATTGGTGTTTTCTCCCGAAAACAGTTTTATTTGGCTTGAATGCTTCAGTGTCTACTCCAAATGGGATTACGTGAATTTTATCCTTGCTTACAATTTGGCTGTATATTTTTTTCACCTGGTTCGTGATTGTTATTATTTTTGTACATTCCTCTATAGTCTTTTTGTGTAATTTGGATGTGATGGGCTGGAGGATTCTTTCGTCTAACGGTCTTGGGTGTATGTGGGCTGATAGTGGACCCATGACGAAGGGGCGGCCGCCTGTTCTCTTTAGTATTGCCAGTAGACTGAAGGTCTGATTATAAACGGCTGGCAACATATGATGTATTATATCTACGCTTTTTCCCCTCAATATTCGCATGGATCTGGCAAAACTTCGAAATATGAATTCGATGTGCGTTATGTATTTTCTCACCGGGTCTGATGTTGGCTCTAATCTAAATGTGCCTGCTTTATGTGGTGTGAGGTTTTTTAGCGGTCTTTTTATTTCTATTTTGGCTGAGATTGCGTCGAATTGATATCCGAATGCGCCTAGTTCTCTGAATAGCTGGTAGCAGAAAACACCCTCGCTTGATAGGAGGTGGTCTGTGAGAAGGTATGATGCTGAGGTAACCAGTATTCTCGTCATTTTGCGGTTGCATCCTCAATCCTTGTCTTCAGCTTATCTGAAGCGCTGATTTTATAATGAACTCTATAAAATTTAATATTTCTTTTATTGTCAGTTTTGATTTTCCCCTTTTCCTATTCACAAATTTTATGGGTGCTTCTGTTACTTTCATTCTTAAATTACGTGCCAGTTTTAGGGTTTCTATTTGGATTTCGAATCTTTTGCTTTTTAGTTTTGGTGCCGCTTTGATGACGTATTTCGTTGAGTAGCATCTGAACCCGCTTGTTAAGTCGTTTATTGGAAGTCTTAGGATTGCCCTTGCCATTTTATTTGCTATTCCGCTTATGATTATGCGTGTTGGCGTCCAGCCCACGATTTCCCCGCCTTTAATGTATCTGCTTCCGACGACGATGTCATAGCCCTCTTTTGCATGCTGGATTAGGCGTGGTATATCTTCTGGGTTATGCGAGAAGTCTGCATCCATTGTTATCACATATTCTGGTTTATCTGGCAAAGATAGTATGGTTTTGAAGCCATCTATTATTGCTGTTCCGAGGCCCATCTTTCTGGGCCTAACAATCAAAATTATGTTCTTGAAGTCCTTTTGGAGGTTTCTGACTATCTCTTGTGTGCCATCTGGGCTTGAGTCGTCTATTACTAGGATGAGGGAGTTAATGTTAAGTCTCTCTATTGCTAGAATTAGATCTCTGATGTTTTCAGACTCATTGTATGTTGGCAGTATGATGGCTGCTTCCAAGATGTTTTCCCAAAATTTATTCTCGAAGGGAATACTTTTAACGATTTCTTTAACCGCATTTGAGACTTCAATATTCACTCGGTGATGGGGAACGCTAGGCTTAATAATGTTTTAAGCGATTGTTAGTTGGGGTTTTCTCAT
>JAGTQF010000021.1 GCA_018396655.1 Candidatus Bathyarchaeota archaeon | reverse complement strand
ATATAGTCCAGTTCTGGCAGTGTAGGCACCTTATCGTGCACCCCATCGTGAATATCGTTCCGGATGGAACGAGCTCGGGCTCCTCACCTATATGCTCAAAGATTGATGAAACCGTTATCTGGTTTCCGCATCTACAGTAGCCTAATTCGCCTCTCAATCGGTTTACCCCGCATCGCCTATTACAGAGGTGGCATCGCTCGAGAATCCTATTTGCAATGGCTATTTTGAGGTCTAGATAGGATTTTTCCGGAGCAACCATATCTTCTAGGCTCATTCTCCCAGAATCTATCTCGCTCTGAATCCTATAGAAATCCTCAGTTAACTTCTCATGCTTAGCCCATAAACTCTCAAGCGGCTCATCCACATCAAACTCTGCTGGAAGCCTCTTCGCTATCATAAATTTTGCCGGCTTCTCATCATTCATAACAGCGAAATATCTCGCTAGGCTAGACCTAGCCCTCTCATCATATAGGACTTCTATGGCATCTCTCCTAAGAATGCGCCACATAAGTATCCAAGAAAGATTTCTTTAGAGAAATTATTAAGGGTTTAGTCCGAAAATAGTCTATGACATGTTTATATCGCTGGTGAAGAAAATTTAATTTTGGGGGTTTACGCATTGGCTAAACTGCTTGAAAAGATTGTTTGGGCACTATCACTAGCCCTAACAGCATCTATCATAGCATACACATGGTATATTACTGCCCCAGCCGAGCGTATAACCATCACCAATATGCCCATACTACTTGATGGGAGGATTTTTCTGCCATTACCCCAAAAGGTTAGCGAATTAACAGTTGAGGAGACAATACTATTAAGAAGGAGCATTAGGGAATATACGAGTGAGCCAGTAAACCTAAGCGATTTAGCAATGATACTCTGGGCTGCATACGGCATAACCGAGCCTAGACTAGGTTTTAGGGCAGCACCAAGCGCAGGCGCCACATACCCACTAGAAATCTACATTGTAGTAGGCGAAAGAGGCGTGAAATACTCAGAGGGCTTCCTCGATGAGGGAGTTTATAAGTATGAGCCGCACAGCCACACCCTACTGCTGGTTAAAAGAGGAGATTATCGAAGGGCCCTTATGAACGCAGCCTCAGGGCAGAGCTGGGTTGGTGAGGCTCCACTAAACATTGTTATCTGCGCGGTCTTTGAGAGAACCACCAGAGTTTATGGCGAGAGAGGTAGAGTTAGATATGTTCCGATGGAGGCTGGGCATGTTGGACAGAATATTTATCTAATGGCTACGGCTCTCAAATACGGCGCCGTGGTTATTGGAGCGTTTAACGATGACCAGGTGGCCAAAACAATCGGCTCTAAACTGGAGGAGGAGCCGCTGTATATAATTCCCATAGGTGTTCCAAGAAGACAGCCTAAAACATCCTTTGAAGACATATGGGAATATATTGAGTCTAGGAGATGAAGCGTTATGATTAAGAGAGCAATGCTGATGAGGTTGTCCCTGCTAATAGTTGAGCTCACATCACTACCGCTAATAGTGCTAGCATCAATATACATGCTCAGTGGATATCAACTACTTAACCCGGAGGTAAGGATAATTCCAGAACCGAGAAGGATTCACACTGATAGGTTTTTAAGAATTCTAACGATATTTCTCGCGTATCTTCATGCCTTTGGCGGCGCAATAATCGTGGCTGAGAGACGCTTAAGAAAGGAAACCCTAAGGAAGATAATTGAGGCGGCTATGATTACAGCAATAACCGTTCTGCTAATTGCCCTCTTGATTATCGAATTGGCGTTATGAAAAACTTATAGAGGTAAAATCGAATACATGTATCTCATGAGGCAGATTATACCCGCTATCATTGCAACATGGAGTTTTGGTTTAAAGGCTGCAGAAGCTGGCATGAGCATCCTTAGGGCTGGGGGTTCTGCCCTAGATGCTGTTGAGGAAGCGGTGAAAGTTGTGGAGAACGATTTAACGATTAGGAGTGTAGGTTTAGGAGGCTACCCAAATATGCTAGGTGAGGTGGAGCTAGACGCTTCAATCATGGATGGTTCAACTTTAAGGGCTGGAGCCGTTGCTGCTGTAAAGAATGTGAAGAATCCGATATCTCTGGCAAGAAAAGTTATGGAGTTAACTCCACATATCATGCTAGCAGGCGATGGGGCATACATGTTTGCGCGTATCTTAGGCCTAGAATATCGCATGCCACTACAACCCGAAGCCGAGAAGGCTTGGAAAGAATATATAGAGCGAATTATGCACTCAAGGCCGAGGAAGGGCACTCTGGACTTTTGGGCCAAATATCTCCATGAGAGAAGAACTCATGATACGATTGGTGTGGTCGCAATCGATGAGGGTGGAAATATAGCCGCCGGATGCTCAACAAGTGGGTTAGCATTTAAGATGCCTGGAAGAGTTGGAGACTCGCCAATTATAGGCTCAGGAATTTACGCGGATAATCTCGCTGGTGGTGCAAGTGCAACTGGCTTAGGTGAGAATATCATGCGATTCTGCATTACGAGAATGGTCGTCGAGTATATGCATAGGGGGTTAAGCGCACAAGAAGCAGCAGATACGGTGATGAAATCCATCCTTAAGAGAGATGAGAATGCTAAGTATATTGCAGTCATAGCCCTAGATGTTAAGGGAAGACCTGGAGCATCAACGACCTATGACACCTTTGAATATGCATTTATGACGGCTAACATGGATAAGCCTGAGCTTAGATTAACTTATGGTCTTAGATGATTTAACGCTGTTCTTCTGGACTATTTTTGGTCATTTGTCCTAAAAATCTAGAGTAAACTTAAAAAGTTTAAATACAAGATTCTCAAATTAACTATTGGGGGGAAAATTGGGAGAATCTGAAAAGGTTTCCGAGGAGATTGCTTTAAAGGGTGGTCTAACCTATAGGTCGCTGGCGTTAATTATAATTTACACAGTTCTTTTTGTGCCAATAAATGCCTATGCAAACCAGGTTGCAGGCGGCTCTGCGATGATAGGTTCCCCACTTGGAGTCCTATTCTTGCTTTCATTGGCCGGGCTGGCTTCTAAAGCTCTAAGATTAACGCCTCAGGAGGCGACTGTTTTCTGGCCTAGTGTTGCTGTTGGTGCTGGTGGTTCATTCTGGATTATGTATTGGGGTTGGATGGAGTGCCCCTTAGGCTTAGCTTTTAGATATCCTCCAGAGTCTGAGATTATAAGGAAGAGCCTACCAAGCTTTTTGTTCCCAACTCCAGAAGCATTTAGTGCCATGTGGGCTGGTGGAGCAACCGTAAATTGGAGTCTTTGGATTGGCCCGCTCCTCTTCTTCCTCCTAGCTTCTTTGAGCTGGGCGTTTACAGGACTATTCCTAGCGATAATAATTAGGAAGCAGTTAATTGAGGTTGAGAAACTACCGTTCCCGGCTGGTATGCTTATAGGCCACAGCGTACTCGCTCTAACCGCCTATGAGGAGGAGAAGCCACCCAGAGTGTTTAGCTGGACTAGGGGTAAATGGTTCCTAATAGGTGCAGTAATAGGGACACTCGTATATGTGCCAACGGTTCTAGTAGCAGACTGGTTCCCAAGCTTCTGGCCGTCCCTGGGAATATCCATCCCCTTCGCCGGGCAATTCAGTCTCGGGGCAACCCTAAATACTTTGCTTGCTGACCTCAGGAAGTGGGCGCCAGTTGATACAGGTCTGTTCTTCGTACCCGGAATGATAGGAATCGCTTATTTAGCTCCTCTTGATGTGACATTAACGATATGGTTATTCTTTTTCATACTTAAGTGGATATGGCCAATTATAGGGTATGGCTCCGGAATTATCCCGCAAGGGCAAGACTATTGGAACATGACAAGGTGGGGTGGGCCGAACCTCGGTTGGATAATCGGAGATGGTGCGGGAATATGGTATGGAATTGCACTTTATTGGCTGGCGGCAAATTATAAGCCGCTGGCCCAAAGCTTAAAGGCAGCTATTGGTGGTACCTCACCTGAAGAAAGAGTAGCTTGGGCGGGTCTGGGTATATCGTTATTGCTGGTTTTAATAACAATGCTTATTATGCAGGTTCCATTCATCATGGCTCTAATAATTGTTATACTCTTTGTTGTCGCGCAGATTGTTTGGGCTAAGGGATTAGGTGAAGGTTATATAGGGTCTGTCTCAGGCGCTAGGCCCTTATGGAGTTGGATGTATCAGACCACAGACTTCGGAAGATATATTGGAATATTCCCAGCGCCATCCGGAACAACGGAAAACTTTAGTGTTCCAGCGTTCATGACCTCAGTTGCAACATGGGCCTATATGGGGCATCTATATCAGAGTCCGAATAGAGCGGGTGACTTTCTTGCGCACTTCACGGCGGCAAAGATAACGTTAACGAGAATCAAGGATATAGTTATAGGAATCATCATAACAGTTCTCATAGGATATACTTTAGGCGCAATCTTCACAACAGCTTCAATGCACGCCAAAGGAGGGGCAAATCTAGGCGGATACGCATTCTCACCAGGTTTCTTCGCCCACTGGAGAAGCTACGGACTTATTGGTTCTGTTAACCCAACGGAGAGCATGACGGCTCCCACAGGGCTCGCTGCATACTATGCTCATTTCGTTGCTGGAATTATATTGGCGGTGGTAATATACATGCTTAGGGCGAGATATACATGGTTCTTCGTCAACCCGATAGGCTTAACGATGGCTCCAATAGCCTTCTTCGTCCTTCCAGCATTCATAGGCTGGGCCTGCAAATACATAACAATAAAGCTTGGGGGAACCAAAGCCTATAACGAAATAGGAATACCAATAGTAATCGGCTACTATATCGCCACTTCACTAATAGGCGGTTTCATAGACCCGTTCGGCATATTCGCGATGCGCGCTGGAGAATTCAAGCTTGGCGGTTTCTAAAGTCCCTCTAAATTTCCTTTTTTTGTTTTCTATTAGTTAGAGGAGACTTGTTTAGCGAGTTCTCTTCCCTTATTTCCGAAGGCTGCGTAATTTGATGGTGTTGTTCTTCCATACCATGTGTGTAGGCAGAAACCATTCGCTCCCCCTTTTGCAGCCATGATTATTGCCGCCTCAATGTCGCTGGGTGTTGCTGGGGCATCACCAACTATCCCAGCTACGAGAGGATAATTCGCTCCAACCTCCTCCCTAGCCTTCCTAATTTCGTAATAGACATTTATGGGCGGGAAACCATGCTGAGAGAAGAGGGCGAAGGAGGGAGAACCCTCATATCCAGTCAATCGCTTAAAGAGACACATTATATCCTCCTCAGGTATGGATGGAATTTTATCTTTTATGGCTATAAGCGGGTTTACCTCAAATGAACCAGTCCTCTTATGAAAGAAAATAATCTTGTAATAGTCACAGTAGGATTTATGCTTCCTGTAATCCTGTCCCACAGACCAAGACCATGCCGGAGGAAGCATGTCGTCTGAGAGCATGAGTTTTGGGTTTATTGACTTGACGGTCTCCCATATCGTCCTAAGGGCCCGTTCAACAATTCTACATCTGAAGTTAAGCCACTCAACAAGTTCTGGATAGTTTAGGAGAAAGCGGACCATATCATATGCCCCCCTGAAAACGTCATAAAACCTATAGAATGCTTCCGGCGAAGATTTTAGGGAGAGCTCCGTGAGCTCCTTAACTGTTTTCCTAATTAGCTCTATATTTACGCTCTCCTCCTTTGCAAGTTTAATGCAGTGCTCACAAAAACATGATTCTGGAGCTACATGGTGTAGGGGGTAGAGGGCTCCGGGCTGCCCATAAGGGTTTGTCATTCTTGGATGCATATCTATATAGAGTCCGTCTAGCTCTAAACCTATGATTCCCTCATAATTCTCAGCCACATCCCTTATCCTAGCCAAAATATACTCCATTACATCGGGATTCGATGGGCATGATATTGATGGGCTTCTATTCCCCATAAAATCAACAACGGCTGTCTCAGGAAAATTTCTCGCAAGCTCCGAGCTCTTAGGGTCTATCACAACCTCCACTCCTAAGCCTAGGTCTTCTGCCATCTTACATATGTCCCTGAGCGTTGGCGGGGTCTCTTCCCCCCTTATTGGAGGAATTTTCCTAAGCTTATTGTAATATTCTGAACGCATCCCCTCATATCCAACAATTATCGTTGTAATTCCACACTCAGCGTAAAATTCTAGGGCTCTCCTATAGCCAATCTGAAGCATCTCATTCTTAGATGTCCAGACACCTACATAGGGTTTCATAATCACTTCACCCAAATCCTTGTTAACTCGTCTTTTCTGACATGATCTCTTTTTATTCGGCAAATTGCTCCTCTGCCAAACGTGCGGATGGCAATCTCATCACCCCTTGAAGGAGCGTTAATTCTCACCCAGCTGTAGCTGCCATCTCTATTACGTATTTTAAGATTCCATTGCTCAAAGACTTCTGAGGTTACTTCCTCAACCGCTTCAGCCTCACCTGAAACCTCATAAACCATACTGCCTCCATCAGGATACTCAACAATTATAAAATGTTTCTCCTCCAATCAACCACCCCAAAGTCAAATATTAAGCGCCGGAATTTGAGATTTTCCCTAAATAAAATGGCAAATAATATAAGGGCGCATACTCAGAGAAAATTCGAGGTAAGGTGGCTTCACGTGGATAAGGTTAAAGTGCTGGTGGTAGGCGCTGGGATATGGGGTAAGGAGCACTGCTTCTCAATCAAAAGAATCCCAAATGCCGAACTCGTTGGAGTTGTGAGTAGAAGCCTAGATAGGGCCTTAAAAGTTGGTGCTGAGATGGGAGTTAAGGCCTTCACATCAATTTCAGAGGCTATAGAGGAGACCAGACCGAATGCCGTAACAATAGCGCTTCCACACGGCTTACATCTTGAGGCAGTACTTGAAGCGATAAAATATGGGGTGCACCTCTATGTGGAAAAATCATTTGGCGCCTCGCTCAAGGACGCCCAATTAATGGCTGAAGCCGCTAGGGCAAGGGGCATTAAGATGATGGCTGGCTTCAGTCAAAGATATATCTCAAATTATAATGAGATGGCCCGCCTAGCAAGGTCTGGGGAGCTTGGTAGAATCCGTTATGTCTTCGCGAAGAGACAGACGACTGGCGGCTTTACTGAGGGGCACTGGACTAGTGATATAGCGCTTGCCGGTGGGGGAGCATTAGCCGGATGGGGCACACATGACATAGATTTAGTTATGTATGTTGCTGGCTCCGAACCAAAATATGTTTATGCAATGATGGAGTTTGATGAGAAAGGAAGGGATATACAAAGCCATGTTCTAATTAGATGTGAAAATGGCGCAATATGCGAGACTGGGATAGAATATTATGCTTTTGGAGGAGACTGCTTCGCATGGGTTCTAGGGGAGAGAGGGCGGGTTGATGCTGTTCGGGAGGGTAAGATAGTAATAGTGAGGGAGGGATTGCAGCCGGAAGTGAAGGAGTCGCCGCATAAGGAGTGGAGCTCATACTTCCTGACCGAGGCCCTAAAAGCCTTCATAGAATCGATAATAAACGATACTGAGCCGCCCATACCGCCAGAGGATGGTGTAAGAGTATGGAAGGTTGTTGAGGCAGCCTATAAATCAGCACAAACAGGCAGCCCAATTAAAATATCATAAATGTCTAACTGCAAATTAATAGTGCAGGTAAGCGATTCTAAGCGAATATAGCTTCTAGCCTTGAGGCACTCTCATCAAACCTGTAAACTCTAAGCTCATTAGCATACGAAGATGCCTTATTCCAGTTGGCGTATATATGAGCCTTAACAGCCGCTATCTTTTCATAAGTAAATGTAACCCCTCCATTAAACCCAATAGATACGGTTCTGGCGCCCGATATAGTTGCGAAATCAAATGATATAGATATGCTTTGGAGGGACCAAACATCTTGAGCTGGAAACACCAACGGTCCCAAATTAGGCCTTAGGATACTGCCGATGTATGTGCCGCCTGGGGGTGGACTCCATTCTTCCTCTTCAACCCCATTAAAAGTATCAATGGCATATTGTTTCACGAACACGTAATAGAAGCCCTCATAAATTCTGTAGGTAGTAGCCATAACAAAGCTAACGTTAAGAGGATACCAGTAATGCGAGAAGGGTCCATCAATATATATGCCGTCTCCTATTATGCCACTACCTACGTCTAATGTTATTGATGTGGTTCCACATTTACTCCAGTCTTCCTCACACCATATCGCGTCTGGGTCACTCGCATACTCAACAAACGTCCAATAGAGCTTCTCATAACTGTCTATCGAAACATAGGCTCCAGCCTTTATTTCATAATCAAGGTAGGCGCCCTCGGGAAGGCTCACAGCCAATATCATCGCGCCCCTACATTCATCCTTCCTCCATGATCTAACTTGACCTGGCGCCGGAACCTTGCTGGCTGGGGCCTCACTTGAATTACGTGCTCTAACCCTAATTGTCGCCTCAACTGTTTGGTTGTGGTGTGGGTCTATGCCAGCTGACCATGAGCCATAATAAAACATCTTTGATGCGCGATCTGAGGCGATCGCGTAAACCCATATATTATATGGCTTAAATACTGGTTTCCAAATATCCTTAGCAACCTTAACCTCATAGAGGGGTTCTTTCCAAACTCTAAAGTTAAAGACAGCCTTTGGAAGTAACCCCTCCCCAGCCCATATCTCAGTCTCACATAATGGTTTTATTCCCTCCTCAGTTAACTCTTGAACACTGACGAGAAACTTTAGGTGCTCAGCCTCGGCTGGAACGTCTAGGAACACGCATAATTCTATACCGACAACCCTCTCAAAATTAAAGACGGCCTTACCTGAGAGTATATGAATATTTATAGAGAGGAGAATAATTGATATAAGAGCGATGAAGAGAACATTTATTCTCCTCATAAGGTATCGTAATAAAATACTCAAGGGTTAAGTATATAATTTTCGTTCATCAAGTAGAGCGATTTTACGGTGATAAAGGTTTATTAAAGATGTTAATCAACCTCTCTTTTAGGGGCGATTTACGTGTCTGGAACAAATCTGAGAATTTATCAGGACTTTCTACTGGCGATAATGGGGCATATCCTCATAAATCAGTATGGGGAGGAAGCGCTAGAAGTTTTAGTCTCATGGATTCATGAAAAGATTAGGGAGAGGTGGAGGGAGATAGCGAAGACAACTGGGAGGAGCGACCCAGAATATTTATTCTGTCTCTTCAATAAAGAAGCCCACGAATTTGAGGTTATCAGGAAGGATAAGAGGGCTCTTGAGGTGAAAGTGACCAAGTGTGTTCATGCGGAAACGTTCAGAAAACTGAATGCAATGCATATAGGGCAAAAGCTGATATGCAGTGGTGACGAGGCGGTGACGGAGGGCTTTAACCCAAAAATAAAGTTTACAAGACCAAAGCTATTAATGGCTGGCGATGAATGCTGCCACTTCATATGGGAACTTCAGGAGTAGATTGAGAAGCCATCGAGGAAAATTCGCTAATAATTATACTGCCCACATTAGATTTATGGTTCTGGGAGATTAAAGAGTTTGGCAGCACTTTTACCTAGAATCCACGCCTTATCCTCCTCACCGACATCTAAGTCTTCTATTCGAGCCACATACGCTGGCAGTAGGTCATGCGGCCCATCCGTTCCGAACAGGACTCTTTCAGCACCAAACTCCTTAACGATTCTCTCGAGCAGAATCTGAATTTTACTTCCCGAAGTCTCAACATAAATGTTCTCAGCAATCCTCATCGCTGGAATTACATCATAGTGTAGGTGCTGCTTACCCATATGCCCCATTATAATCGGGACCTCCGGATAATGCATCGCTATATCAGCGAAGAGCATGGGCGTGCAGAATTCAGACCTAGCCGAGTGGGAGAGAACCGGGAGTCTATATTTAGCCGCCATATCAAAGACTGGATAAACTATTGGGTGATTTAATGGGAATGCTGAAACCCATGGATGGAGCTTAATTCCCTTAAAACCGAATACTTTGACGGCCTCCTCAATCTTCTCCCTAATTAAGTCGGGCGGCTCAAAAACATTCGGCACATACTGCCCTATTACCCTACCCTTCAAGAGCCTAATTAGCTCTGCAACCGCTTCGTTTCCACCATGCCTACTACGCCAAACCCTATCCACCATCGAAGAAATATTCGAGACCGCGCCATAAGAGACACCATACTTATTAAACCACCTCTCAAACCGCTCAGCTTCCCTAGCAATCATCTGCTCATAGCTGAGCTTAGGTTTCTCCAGGCTAGAAGCATATATGTAGGAGCCTATCTCAATATGCTGGTGAGCGTCAACAATAAACCACTTCCTCTCCAATCATATCACTCTCCTCGGATTAATCCTGAGAATCCTAGCCATAGATAGCCCTAAAATATCAAGGGCCTCCTCATCACTTAAGTGGCCAGAATCCCAAAGGTCAAAGACCTCTTGGAGCTCTGAGCGCATACTCGTTGTAGGCCAGTCGCTCCCGAATACGACGCGGTCTTTCCCCAGGATTCTGGGCGATGTAACGCCGCCTATAGATGTTTCTAAGATGAGGTTCTCAACCCTTTTAGCGGATTCAAGAACATGCTTATCATTCCTAAGTCCGGAATGCGCCATTATAAATGTTACATCCGGGAACATTTCGGCTTGGTCCGCGAATTGTCCAGCAACGGTCCACGGCTCCGTTCCCGAATGGATTAATACTGGGACTCTGTATTTAGCTGCCCTTTCGAAGATTAAGTTTAGGACTGGCTCCTTGAGTAGGCAGTATCCGTCCTGATTCGGGTGGAGCTTAATTCCCCTAAATCCCCTATCTCTAATGTAGTAGTCTAAGTCATCTAGGACATCGCTGAATTTAGGATTCAATCTAACGAACCCTATAAGCCTATTGGGATACCGTGTTACCGCCTCTAATACCCGCTCATTCATCATCTTAATCTCATGTGGTAAGCCTCCACCCGAAACACAAGCCATATCCACACCACAGCGGTCCATCTCCCTAATTAAGTCTTCGGCCGTCCACCGCCTATCCGTGAAATAGCAGGTTAAATAGGAAGCGCCAATATGCGTATGGGCGTCTAGAATAAAAGGCTTCTCAACACCCCTCCACTTTGGGAAGCGCATATTTAAAAGGAGGATCGCACGGGTATTTTAGTTTTTAGTCTGGGAAAAGCCACTAATATTATCTTCTCAGTAATTATCAGTATATAATGCTACTCTTTTGCGCATGCTAATGCTACTTTTATTTCATCAAAGTCTTTAGTGTGCATATTTCCATAATTATAGAAGTTTATGAATCTCACGTGGGCTTTTCTGGCAGTCTCAATCATCTCCAGAGAGAAGTTTCTTGTTCCAGGTAGCATATTAATATTGAGCTGCAACTTAGCTTCTGGAACCATTAATCTAATCATCGACGCTTGGTAAATAAGCTGCTCGGGGGTAGTGGGATTCACAATATAATAGTTAACAAGCTCCCTAAGCCTTCTGAGTAAGAGGAAATCACAGTACATCGATACCGAGCCTTCTCTACCCAGTCTTCCTATTCTCTCTCGCATCTCAGATAAGACTTGAATTAATGTATCCGCCTGAAACCTCATGAAATCTTCGAGCCCCTTCATTTGGACCACCATCTGAATGAAGGATATGGTATTCACTCTCCCCCTAGTGATGGAATCCGCGACTCTAGGCTCCATATTCATGTAAACCCTCATTACTTCCTTAGCATCTCTCTCCATAGTCTCCCAATCATACCCCATATTCTTGGCCGCCCTTCTACAGTTATCACAGAAGCACATTTTTAGAAGAGCATCAGTTAAGTTGTCAGCGGCAAGCCCCCTTGGGTGGGGTAGAAGCGAGCCAAAATTAAGCGATTCTAACTCGAGACCACTCACATCGTAGTTTGAGACTATATCCTCTATGAGCGCAAGAAGATACTCCTTAGAATTTGGATTGTTTGGGCAAAGCCATGTTGGGTCTCTCACACCAAAGATATTCTCAATGGCGCATTCGGGGTTCTCAGCGGCAAGCCTCTCATTTCTTAAACATATTATCCAGGCAAAAACTTGGACATTACGTTCCTTAGCCTCTTTCAAAGCAACATCTAGGGCGTCATAATCACCAAGTTGCCTACTTTTTATCGGCTTCAGCCTCGTTCCCCTATAATATTCTGGATGTGGATTAAAATAGACCACACCAGCCTCAGGGATATAGAATCTCCTCCTCAGATTATGTTGGAGAAAGAAGCCTCCGCGGAAGGGTGGGCCACCATGATATGTGGCGGCTATAGTTACAGAGTTTAGGCCAGCCCTATCAACTATATTGTCAAACGTTACCTTTGCTCCATCGTCAAATAAGTCCCATGGATGCAGGTAAATCCCAGCAATCATAACATATAAACTCCTAAATTTTCTACTTCTATCGCGTATATCATCACTAGAAATCACTTTACACGATATCTCTCCAGAGCCCTCTCATCTAATGTAACCCCTAATCCCGGCCCCTCTGGAACCCTCACTTCTCCATCCTTAACCTCAAGATTTTCCTCAATTAAGTCATCCTTATATAGGAAGTGGCTGAAGACAAATGTTATCGATGGGAGAACAGCCATCTTCATAGCTGCTGCCATATGAAGCCCAAAAATCTCCATCGGCCCCAAACCAACAACCTCAATCCATAATGGCATTCCCTGAACTTCGTAGCCTCCGCTTGCAGTAGCTCTCCCAATGGCCATCTCAGCAATAATACCACTCTTGAGTGTTATTCCAGCTCCAAACTCCTCAACCACAAAGTAGTCCACCATCCGTCTCTCAATGGCGGTCATAGGATTAGGTGTCCAATCCGAGCCTGAGCCTAAACCCATATGCATAGCTAGTGGGATAACCGTTTTGCTCTTAATCTCTAAGTAGCCATCGATATTCTGCTGTGGGATGGGGCTTTCGAGACAAAAGACATTGTAGCGCTCAAGGGCTTTAGCAACCTTAACCGCCCTTGAAGGAAGCCATAGCGTGCAATTAGCATCAGCAATCACCTGAATATCTGGAGTAGACTGAAATATGGCTTTAACTTGCTCAACGGGGTCCCTTGCCGGACGTATCTTAATTTTATGAACCTTAAATCCATTCTCAGCCGCATAAATGGCTTCACCAGCTAGGGTTTCTGGGGAAAAGCAGTGGCTCCAATAGGCAACGTTAACCCTATTACGATAAACCGGCCCAAAAAGTTTACAGACTGGCAGGTTAAGAGCTTTCCCCATCAAGTCGTAGATGGCTATTTGAAGGGGCCAGATTGAATCGTCAAGAATGAACTCAAATGGATTGTGGCCAATAATTTTGGGAATTAGATGTCTTGCATCCGGCCCATCAGCAATCCCCACAAGCCCGTTGTCAGTGTAAACCTTATATATGAAGGTGTGAATTCCATTCGAGGACATTCCAGCCTTAGACATGTGCTCTCGAACTCTTTCAGCCCAAGGAACATTAACCTCAAAAACCTCCACATCAGTAATCCTCAACTAAACTATCCCCCCTCACCTACTCCATGATTTCTGAGGTTATAAAATCCTTTTCAAGGTTTAAAACTTTAGGAAGTGGAAAGAGGCCAAAATGATGCCGTCATGAGATTTTATCTAACTCAGCGAAGTCCTCCTCTGTGAGCGAACTTAATGAGAAGACGGTTATTCCATTAGCACCCTCCTCTTTAAAGACCTCTGCTTGAGCTCGCACCTCTTGAGGTGATAATATTGATTGACTTGATGCTTTACCCAGCCCCTCATATAATATTGCATTCGCGCCAACAGCGGCTCTATGATTTCTGGCAAGATATCGAGCTACCTTGAGGTCATACTCGTATGTCATGGGGCAGAGAAAATCCACAATCCCCTCCTCAATCCATCTCGGCCAATCCTGCGATACGGTAATCAAGCATCTCGGATAATCTTTGAAGACGGCTGCCGAAAGCATGATGCTTGGATTTATTTGCCTCATTTCGTACCTTAGCTCTCTTACGAAGCTCGTTATATTTTCAGCCTTCCACCTAACCCAAAGCGACAGCGACTTATCGGGCCTAATAATATTTTTTGGGTCTATTTGATGGATTCTCATGAATTCACTTCTACAGTGGTCGCAGAAGCAGCCCTCAGCCTCCTCCGGATACCTTATATAGTCTAACTGTATTCCATCAACCTCATATTTTCTCACAACCTCAAGAATGATGTTCTTTTCGTGCTCCCTCACTCCCCTTTTTGAAGGGTCCGCCCACCTAAATATTTCTCTTCCACCCCTATCAACTTGAACAAACCCTAGGTTTTGAGAGAGCCACCAGCCAGGTTCTGATGGGATACCCCAGCCTCTCCAGTGCCCCTCACAGAAAATCACGAATGTCGCGTGAACCTCTATTCCCATGCTATGTGCTACCTTAATTGTTTTCTCTAGGGGGTCACCATCTCTCCAGTCTGCCATAACAAATCTCGCATCTGGAAGCTCCGTTGGATATATCACATCGCTATCCTCACCCTTCACGAAAAGGAAGACCTTAGAGAAGCCATGCTTGCTTAAATTTGAAAAAACCCTCTCGATATCTTTGAGGGAGCTCCCAAGGTCCCCTCTATGCATCCAAACGGACTTTACAAACATGTATTTACCTTTGGAAAGGATTCTTAAATCTTTTTTACATATATTTCGAGATGTCTCTTTTCCTCCTCCACATAAAAGCTAGTATGGAGAAGCGAATAGGGACGCCTTAATCATATATATAGCTGCCGCAATCGCCGTGGAGACCGAAATTCCTATTCCGAAGCCCGCTGGTAACGTAATCTTATATTTCTTCCACCAATCCTCACCCAGAAACCTCCTAAGTAGGGGCTCAATTATCATGCCTATAAACCACGCTAAAGTATTATCTATGTAGAATGTTGGTGAGGCACCTATAATAAAACCTATAAATGAGAATGGGAGTTTCAATTTGGTGCTCAACGCGTAGAAGGCACTGGCAACAACAAACGAAATAATCACAGCATTAAAATCTAGGTTAACCCTTCCCTCAATCGGTATTTTGCCAGTTATTATTGAGGGCCAAAAGAGCCACTGCACCGCGTTTGCAGGCCACTCTATGGCTGGCTGGAAAAATAGATTTGATGGTATTGGCGAGAGAGACCAGAGAATATTCGTATAAATGAAGCTTAGCGCTAGCGCCACCGGAGCTAATACAAGTATCCATTTTATGTATGTCATCGGTCTTACGCCGCAAGCCTCACCAACAATCCAACCATTATTCACAAGAACAGCTGGAACAGAGCCGGGAGTTGCTGGCGGGAAACCCCCTAAGAAAACTTTAATGTCCCTATAGCCAGAAGCCCATATGAGCATGTGTTCCACATTAGCTATTCCAGGCCCTCCAAAACCAGTTTCAGCAACCCCCCACCCAAAGAGGATGGCGAGTAGAAAACCGAAGGCTGCATAAGCTATGTAGGGCCATAGCGGGAAGTCTGGAAGAATTAGGAGCTTTGATATAGATATGCTTGCTGCGGTGGCCCCAAAATACAATGCCAATAATCTAATTAATGATAGTTCCCCTGCCTCCCTTGTCCTTCTAAAGAGGGATTTTATGCCACGCACATAAAATCCCATATTTAAGATGACTGGAGCTATGCCCGCAGCCAACGTTAAGCCGATGAATGGACCGAACCAAAGGTCAAAATATGAGATTCTATACATTTCAAAGATTCTTAATCCGGGGTCGTAATCTCTCCTCCACAACGCTGTGTAGGGAGAGTCTATTTTTAGGGCAATATGATTCCCTATAAAGAAGAATATTAGTGAGGAGATAAAGGCGCTGATGACAACATTTCGTGGAATTACCCATCCGGCCATAACGGTCGCGAGGTTAATTGTAAAGGCCAAGGATGCCCCCGGAAGATAGGCTTGGAGAGCTCTTGTGAAGTCCCTATAGAGGAGCTGACCGGGCTCGATTGCTGCACCTAAAAGAGCGAAGGATAAAATTGGAGCCACATAAAAGATTAAGCCCCATATAACCCCCGCCACACCCGAAAGATATAATACGCGTCTCCTTACCGGCTCAACCTCAACAAGTCCGACTAACTGCTGGATTTGTATCTGCGCTGCCGGAAAAGGCATCCTTTCCTCTTTTCTCGCAAACAACGACGCTATTATAAAGGCTGTGGAAACCCATAATGCCATATCTATAGCTACTCCAGCTAGAAGTAGTAGGATATTTGGCAGCCAATCTAATCCTAAAACTCTAGGCATATAGGGGTTATAGGCTATTTCAGGCACATACCACCAATATTTCCTCGCTATATCGCTTATGCCGAGACTTTTCCAAAGTGGAAAATTCACGTTAAATGTTCTGTTTATAAATCCCACCCACACGGTCAGAAAAGTGGGGGTTATTGTTCCAGCAACATAAGCGCACAGAAAATATATTAGAAAGGCCTCCTGTTTAGTTAGCGGGTTACCTGTCAATCTCCCTATCTCAACCATAAGTAGAAGAGTTATTATTCCGGCTCCAAGGGTGAGGGACGAACCGCCAACCAACATTAAAAATAGGTTGGTTGGGGCAATCACAAGAAGAGCGAATAATACTGCTAGTAAGACCCTACTAGTAAATTCCCTTTTCTTTAACTCAGAAGATTCCACTTCAATCACCAACCAACTCCAAATATTTTCTCCTCTCACCTGGAGTTAGACTCCGCCATAACAGCATCTGCTCCCTAATGACCCTTACATAACTTCTAGCGGAAGCTTCCCATCTTCCCAGCGGTCCACCTTTATGCTCAAGTCTTAAGGCAAACATATATTTCCCCTCTTTAAGGAAAACTCTAAGGTCTGTAAACTGCATTAGTCCGGTCTCAAACGGCGCCAGCCTAATAACACTCTTCAAGGCACCTCCCTCTCCCCTAACCCTCTCAATAATCGTTGAAGAGGAGGCAAAGATGCTTCCAGACCTCTCGACAGTATTAGCGTCTAAGTACTCCTTTAGGAATAGTAAGATTGCAATCGCCTCTCTTTCATTATCGGTATAGAATGGGAGTGGAATCTCCCATATGCCCCCAACGGGTTTTGTTGGAATCTTCCATTTCCTTTCAAGTGATGGCGTAACCATTGTTCCAGCTTTTAGGGCGGGATATAAGGAAGATGCTAGAATCGCTAGGAGTGATAGCCCTATTGCAATAGCTACCGAAGCAGAGGAATAGTTTGGAACGAAGCCGGCGGCTGGTGCAAAAATGAGTAAGAGCTTTAGTAATCCTATTCCGGCAACATAGCCTATAATAGCCGAGAGAAGCGCGTAAGCTACCGCTTCTATAAGGAACAACCCTGTAACATTAGTTGGGGATAACCCTACAATGCTGAATATTTTCATCTCCCTAGTTCGTTCATACACGCTGGCTAAAAGGGCATTAAAAACCGCGAACACAACTATTACGAGAGGAACCGTCAACATACTTAATCCGGAGATTTGAACCTGATTTCTTCTACTAAGTAACCTAACCTCGCCATTCTTTTGCCCAATAACTATTTCCAGGCCATAAATATCTATAAGCGTATAAATTCTGTTTATATCAATAGGCTCCTCCTCAGGAGAAGTAATTGATATTGTCCTTATTTGGCCACCAATTCGAAGAGCCCATCCAGCTGGAATTACCATAACATTAGCCCACTTAATCTTTAGAAGCCTATTCGGAGATGGAAGAGCCGCAAGTTCGCTTATCCCCATGGTATACATGCTCAAGTCTATTGGAGTCGGCTTATCCTGGTCTAAATCCACTAATTCAAGCGTGGAATCCATATCACTATCCTCTAGTATGCCAGCAACAAAGAATCTGAGACCATTCGCAGTGAATGTGCTATTTACTGAGAGACCTAGCTTATTACATGCCGTTCTCGGGAGTAAAGTGGGTATAATTTCTCCATGCTCGCTCCATGATAGAGGGAGGAAAGGCTCCATGAACTTCCCCAAAGAATAGAGCTCTATTAGCCCCTGTGTTAAGCCGAGTATTGCTTGGAAGGAGTAGAAACCTCTATTGGTTGATACTTCAAAGTTCCTCTCAGTGAACGTCTTATGATTGAAGTTCGGGTAATACCAGACTTGATAATCCACCTTCAAGTTCCCTCCAATAAGCGTCTTAACAATATCCACAAGACTTGCTGATAATGGACCTAATCCTATACGCTTAACTTGAATGCCACTATATAGTGCTATGGGGCTTCCACCAGATGGTCCTGGAAGCGGAGCATATCGAGTGATTATAATCGTGCTCATTGAGGTTAAAGATGTCAATGATGAAACTAATATTATTAAGGTTAGTAGCATTAATGTTGTTCTGAAAGGTCTCTTCTTCATATACCCAGTTCCCAGGGAGAAGGCTGCCAAAACCTGAGATAGCCGCGATATCTCCTCTCTATGCTTTCCTACAAGCTTTTTTCTGATCTCTCTGAAGGTAGAAGATAATTCTCCGAAGAATATTGAGAGAATTGGCATTAAAAGTATTACTATTGCGAAGCCCACTACTATTGTGAGCGGACTTGAGGAAAGCGTGAAACCAGGATGGGAGATTGTAAAGAGTATATATGTGATGAAGGTTATGACGCATATGAAGACCAGCGATTTATATCCACCCTTGCCGTAAACAACTTTCTCCATAATGTAAGCGAAGGGTAGTAGGAGCGAAGCAAAGAATACCGTTGTCGCGGTTACATCATAGTGGAGGTGGATTAAACCATTATATACTTGGCTCTCTCCCAGCCATGCTGTATAAATAAGCGAGTACGCCTTACTATACTCCTTATTATTAAGGTAAAATTTGGCTCTCTCTAAGAAAACTTTGCAGCTTCTATGGAGATTAATGAGCCTAGCATCCGTTATACCATAACTTTCTAAAGTCCTAATCCGCTGCTCATTAACCCTAAGTAAATCCTCAACAATCATTATCGGGGTTACGCGGATTTCTTCACCCTCTCTTAAAATTAACCCCTCACCATGCGGGTTCGTTTCAGTTGCGTTAACAAGTAAACCTATTAGGGACCTATCTGACGCTATCATTTTAATGCCGGCCTTAATCTCTGGAGTAATATATATCACCCAGACATTCGAGAATTCATTCTGAAAGCCCGCATAATATTCATTCTCAGCACCAGTTACTATATTTATTGGGGGTGTAGCTGAGACTAACCTAGGATAAAATTGCTCAGAGAAAGGTATAACATTTCTAACAGCCGCTTGAACGACATCCACAGGGTCACCTGAGACCGGATCTACAAAAGATGATGAAAGAATATAGGGACTGACTGCATCGAATAAGATTATTGATGCAGGCTTATAAACTGGCAATTTGAGTGGGTAACCGCGCCTATAAACTGCTGGGATACCAATCATTAGGGGGCCGCTCCTAATAAATCTGCCAGAAGAATGTATACCCTCCATATCAACCATGCTTACTAATCCAGTTTTATTTTCTATGACAAAAGCGTGGAACTCATAGCTCGGTCCTGTGGCACCAGCGTACCCATAATATATGGCTGGGGAAGCTAATCCTTTAATCAGAAAGCTACCCTCTCTATCAACAGCCGCTATAATATAGCTCCTAGGGTCCCATGGCTGGTTTACAACGACAACCAATCCTGTTTCATTAGTCTTAAGATCGCTAAATCTATCCGCAAGCGGATCGTATACTTGTAGATTTCCTCTAATAGCTGATAATCCAAGTCCTCCGGGATATATGGTATATATCTCTGTTGGTTTCGCCTTAGTTTCATAATCAATGCCCAGAACATCTCTCGGCACATTTAAGATAACCCATATGAAGCCCAACGAGAATAATGCTTGCGGCTCGAGATTCTCAATTCTCACTCTCTCAAGACTATCATTTGGAGTCCAAAAATAGGATCTATAGTCGTATATTGTTCTAAGCGTTAATGCTGGTGTTCCAGCGATCATAGATGGTTCGGTTTCCAGATAATCTCTATATGGAAGGAAGCTTAATCCACCCCATTTATCCCCCGGTGGATATATGAGTCCAATTGGATCTGCGGCCCCTCCCTTAGAGTCGTCTTCATCTCCAAATATAATGTTGTAGTCGGGGTATTTGTTGCCGGTTACAATGTTTAGCGCGTTCAGAACGCTCACAATATTTTTGCCCTTCACATCTTGCTTGAAGACTGCCATTAGGCACTCGATTCTTCCGTCGTAATATGGCACTTTTAAATTGAGGGGCCTATATAGGAGGGATGTGAAGAGCGCACCAAGCCTATTTGAGCCCGTAGATAAATCGAGACCAATCCATGCATAAACCTTGAAATCGCTTGGTGTTGTGTATGGCCAGTCTCCTCCAGCCCTCCCATTAAAGAGATAGTCCATCACAAAGTTTCTGGCACCTGCAAGCGCCTGCCAATGGCCTGAAAGAGCAACAAACCAGACGGTTCTCTTAGGACCAAGCCCATATCTAGAGACTTCTGCCATAACTCTTGCTATCTCCAGAAGGACAGATATGCCGCAAGCCTCCTCAGCGCCCGGAGCAACCTCTGGAACTGGTGACCATGAGTCGAAATGTGAGGAGACAATTATTATGTCATTCTTCAAGTCCGGGTCTGAACCCTCTATAACGCCTAAAACGTTAATTCCATTAACGATTTCCCAATGCATATTACTTATTATTTTAACTTTAGAGCCTCTTTTCGCGAGCTCATAAATTAGCGTCTCATTATAGGCGGCATAGTATCTTGGAAAGTATAGGGGAGATTGAATAAACTTGCTTATACTCTCACCCATCACTGTTTCTTTTGCTGGCAGAAATATTACTGCCTTCGCACCAAGTTTAGCAGCATTTATCCAGCCGAAGCCACTATCATAATTCATGACGACAATCTTTCCCGCAACATCTTTTCCATCAAAATCCTCTAAACTTCTACCCCCCTCGATAAGAAGTAATTCGCCCTCAAGCCCCTCTGGTGGAGTCTTACTTGTAACCACAAGGTTCGGCCATACAGTAAATAATCTTAAAACTAGCCCCTCAGACTCCACAATTAAATCCGCATAATTTTCAATGGGGATAGTATGCGGATATTGGTGATAAAAGCCATCGGGGCCAGGCTTTAGACCATACTCAGAAAATTTATCTACTATATACTTTGCAGCTTCATAAAAGCCCCGGGTTCCAATAACTCTTGTCTTTAAAGACGAGAAATATAATATGTGCCTTACTATTTCCTCCATATTCACAGCTCTCATTAGAACTGCTATTTCCTCAGAGCTTATAGAAGCAATCGCTAGGCTACGAGACAGAGAACAAAAAGATTTTATTGGCATATGAGAGACCAAAGAGACTAATATAATTATAGAGAGAAACGAAAAAACGAGGAGGTGCAGAAACTTATTCAACACTTCTTCTCCCTTTAATTAAAATCCTAAAACCGAGATAAATATTTTTTTAAAGCGTGAAAGACAAAATTTTCTTTACCAAATCTCTTCTCCAGAAATATCAAATTTATTTTGCAATGTCAATCCATAAGGGTTTGCTGTTAGGCATGCTCTTTGTTGTTCTAAAATATATTTTTGATAGCTAACTCTAACTGACGCTCTATAGTACACGTATTTCATGTCATTCATATAACAGGATATGGAAATGATAGCCCAGTCCTATGGAATTTACCTTTTATTGCTATCTGCCTTCCGCACTTTGGGCATCTCATGTCAGCGGTTAAATTCCATCTCACTATATCAAACCCAAATCTCTTTATTACTAGCTCTCGACAGCTTGGGCAATACGTGTTTTCATATTTATGGCCTGGAACATTCCCCAGGTAAACATAGTTTAGTCCAGCCTCTCTAGCGGCTTCATAAGCCTTTTCAAGAGTTCTAATTTCAGTAGATGGAATATCGGTCAATTTGTAGTCTGGATGGAACCTTAGCAGATGAAATGGCGTATCCTCACCCAGATTCTCTCTAATCCATGATGCAAGCTCTTTTATTCTTTCTATAGAATCTCCTATTTTTGGCACAACAAGATTCGTTACTTCCACATGAATGTTCCTCTTTCTCATTTCCTTTAGGGCTTCAAAAATCGGTTCGACTGATGGAACCATAGAAAACTTCCTGTAAAATTCCGGGTCTCCTCCACCCTTAAAGTCTACAGTTGCTGCATCTAAATATGGCGCAATAATCTCGATGGCTTCAAGCGTCATATAGCCGTTTGTAACGAACGTGTTGAATAAACCATGTTTATGGGCTAATACCGCGGTGTCATAGGCGTACTCAAAGAAAATTGTTGGCTCAGTGTAAGTGTAGCTTATACCCTGGCAACCATGCTCCATTGTTGCTCTAACAACCTCCTCAGGCGGAAAATCCCTGCCAACAATATCCCTCTCTTGGCTTATACTCCAATTATCACAGAACTGACATCTAAAATTGCATCCGACGGTCGCTATTGACATCACAAGCGCTCCTGGATGAAAATGTGAAAGAGGCTTTTTACCTATGGGGTCAACATTAGCCGCACATGCCACGGCATAACTTAGCGAATATAGCTTTCCACCCTCATTCCTTCTGACACCGCAGAATCCCACTCCACCATCAGATATTATGCATCTACGCGCACAAAGATTACACCTAACCCTATTACCTTGGAGCAACTCATATAACATTGCTTCATGCCTAGGCATCTTCACACTCCTTCTCTATTAGAGTTAAATAATCCAGTCATATCTAACCTTAACGCCTAATTTAATCATTTCCCAAACAAAACTTCCAAAAAAATATTTTTAAGTAGCACAAAAAGAAATTAGATTTCAGCTCTTAAACCGCTCGATGACTAATCTTTTATCCCCTCAAGTAAACTGATAACATTCCATAACTTCACCCGCGTATAGGGCGGCATATTAGGGTCCTGCAATATCTCATCAATTATTGATATTGCGTTTGAGGCCCTAACACCAAGAGTATACTGGGTAGACTGCAAAATATCCATAGCCTCCTTAGCTGTTCTCCTAATATTTCTTGGCGTCGTGGTATCCTCCGAAACCTGGCCGAGAATAACTAAAGCCTGCTTAACCTTCTCCTCATACTCCTGAATCCTCTTTTTACTAACCAATTCCCGAATCCTCCCTAGCTCTTACAGATATATAGTATAAGTTAAAACTTAAATCTTAAATAAAATCATAATGTTAGTAGGCTCGCCTAAGTTCTGGCATAATTTCCTTAGCAAAAATATCGCAGTCCTTTGGCTCTGAGAAACCTAAGAGCGTAAATAATGTAACACCTCTCTCAATATATCTTTTTATCGCATGAATGCACTGATCTGGTGTTCCTTCTACAACCCAAAATCTATTTTTGTATTCATCAGGACTCATACCTAGCAATTCAGCAGCCCGCTTTAGTTTGGACTTGACTTCCTCCTCAGTATAGCCAATAGCTGGTGTTAAGATATTATTTCCTCATAGTCCCTTCCTACGGCTTTACAATGCGCTCTAAGAGCATTTAATTTTCGTTCCAAAATTTCTTCATTAGGAACTGATGGAAAATGACTTATATCTGCATGTTTAGCAGCGATGCGAAGAGTTCTCTTTTCGCCCGCACCTCCTACTAATATGGTGGTGGGCGTTGTATTGGTAGAGGAGAATTTAAAACGTTCTCAAAGCGGTATATTTTACCTCTAAATTCAGTTTTTTCTTGCGTGAACATACTTTTACAAATTTGTATTGTCTCTTCAAGCCCGATTAACCGTTCTTTTGCTGCTGGAAATTCTCCGATAAAACTTTCGAATTCCATTTTATGCCAACCTGCACCCACACCAAAAATTAGCCTACCATTAGAGATTATATCAACTGTAGTGGCCATTTTGGCTAAGACCGTGGGTAACCTAAAGTAATAGCATGACACTAATGGTCCTAGCCGAATCTTACTGGTGATAGCAGCTAATCAATGGATATTATTTGCAGTGGGAGTAGCGATCGTATCAGTTGTCCACGTGTTGTACGCTAGATATCCATGGTTCCCACTTAATCCAGCTGGAGTAGCGCTGGGCTTCGGCTGGCTCATAGCCTTCTTGATAGTGCCCTCTATAGTCGCCTATGTAGCTAAAATAGTGATATTAAAAATGGGCGGTGAAAAACTATATGAGGAGAAAGCGATTCCCTTTGCTATAGGCATCATGATATCCATAGGACTCGCCACAATCTTAGGAATAGAGAAACAAATAGCTGCCGCATTTGCCGCATAAAATTCTTTCTCGTCCCCCTTCTTTTTTTTAAAATTTAAATTAATATTTTATTCCCAAATGTGAAACTTTTAACAGAGTAGTATTGCACCGCTTGGCCTATACTTTCCTTTAATCTCGTATCCGGTTAGATTTGCCAGTTTACTTGAGAAGTCTTCTATATCCTCCATGTATGGCATGGCTTCTCTCGGCAGCCGCTCTCTGCTCTGTCCAACCCACTCGTAAGCCTTAACCTCAATGAAGTCTGGCTTGGCCTTTTCAACTATTTTTGCGTAGCCCTCAATATTTGATGTGTTCCAGCCTTTAATCACTGTGAACCTTAAAACCTTCCTAGTCTCTAGGCTTGGAAGCAACTCTAGTGTTCTGTTTAGGCGCTCCCATGCATCCTTAATTAGGGGCCTAACAATCTTAAGGTATGTACTCTTATCTGGGGCTGGGACACTCACATATAGCTGGAATGGTAATGGATTCATATTCTCTAATACCTCAGGCATGGTTCCATTGGTGACTAGAAATGTTATCATGTTTCTTTTGCCAGCCTCAACTATAAGCTCTGAGATTCTTGGGTAGAGTGTTGGCTCCCCAGTTAGGCTCATGGTCATCATCGTTGGTTTAAGGGCCTCCTCAAACTTCCTTTTATCAACTCTTGGATTTCCCTTCCATCCGGAGAGTAGCTCCTTTCTCCTCTCAATCAACTCATCTATTATTTCGGCTGGTTCATCAAATTCATCCAGGTTTAGTGGAAATTCCCTCCAGACCAGCCCCTCTCTATCCCCGGAGTGTATTCTCCAGCAGTAGAGGCAGTGACAGTTGCATCCTATGTAGGGCGTCATCTGCATACATCTGTGGCTCTGAACTGGTGGATACCAAAGCTCCTTATAGCAGATTCTGCCTGACCTTAGGCTCTCCTTAGTCCATTGGCATATCTTAACAGCGCTGTGGAGATGCTTTCCGGCAAGCCTATAACCCTGCTTATAGTATAAGCTTCTTATCTCCGGCGTAATCGGCTGAACAATGGCGCCCTCCATATCTAAGCAAACCTCATTTTATTTAACTTAAGAGATTAAAAATTTGATTGTGCAATATTAAATTGTCTATTCTGCGATGCATAATGCCTATCTGGGGTTGATTTCCGTCTCCAAATCCTTTATTCTCTTATCAATGCTTACTATGAGCTTACCTATAGTCTCGTTTACCCGCTGGAGAATTCTCTTAAACTCCTTTAGAAACTTGATTTTCTCTTCTACCTTAACATTATCACCCAACAGAATTATCTTCACCGCTTGTCGCATGAGTGCTGGTGCTGTTGGTTCTTCTTCAATTGGGTGGATTGGTGCAAGCCGAGTAAGCAGCCACCCCCTAATAGCCGAAGCCAATTTAAAATGATTATCGATAACCTCCCTGAATGCCTCCTTACCCTTCTCAGTTATCATGTAAACCTTTACTCTCCTCCTCTGTTGAATCCATCTTCCAGTAATAAAACCATCAAACTCCAGCTCCTTTAATGCGGGGTAGAGGGAGCCTGCTGTTGGAGTTAGGAGGCCAAATGTGCTCTCTTTTATCCGCTTAATCATTTCATAGCCGTGTAGCGGGCCTCTTAATAGCGTATATAGTATTGCCAGCTTGAGATAGCCCTTCTTTAGCTGCTCCTTCATTATTTCTGTGCTTTCTTTCCCCATTTTCAAACATAACACTTATATAGGATTCCAATATATTAATATTTTGGTTTTAGACATATAGGATTCCAATATAACGTGCGGATGGAGCCTATGAGAACCTCAGAAAAGCCACTAATCGAGCTAGTAGGCATTAGCAAAGAGTATAGAGTTGGTGAAATATCAACAGTGGCTCTTAAAGAAGTCAATTTTACAGTCCGTAGTGGCGATTTGGTTGCCATAATGGGGCCATCTGGCTCTGGGAAGACAACCCTGCTTAATATGCTTGGGCTTCTTGATAGGCCAACTAAAGGTAAGATTATTTTTGAGGGGAGGGATGTTTCGAAGCTCAGCGATAGGGAGCTTGCGGATTTAAGGAATAGGAAATTAGGCTTCGTCTTCCAAACATTCAATCTAATTAGTAGATTAACGGTTTTTGAGAATGTTGAGATGCCCCTAATACCCAGAGGTCTTCCCAGAAGCGTTAGGGCCGAGATGGTTAAGGAGGCAATATTAAAGGTTGGTGGTGAAATTGAATGGCTTAGGAAAAAGCCTAATCAGCTCTCTGGCGGTCAGCAGCAGCGTGTTGCTATTGCTAGGGCTATTGTTGGGAATCCTCCCATAATCTTGGCTGATGAGCCTACCGGAAATCTTGATAGGGCTTCGGCAAGGATTGTTGTTGAGACATTCCTTAACTTAAATAAGGAGGGGCGCTCCATAGTCATTGTAACCCATGACCCAGAGGTCGCAAACTGCACTGAGAAAATTTATGTGATTAGGGATGGTAGCATAATTGGTGAGTATAAGGCTAATCCAGGCGAGTCGCTTATTAGCAGGATGTCTTAAGGATGTTGAAGAGATTTAGGTGTGGAGTTTAATGGTTGAGGGAAGAAGGCTGCTCAGCCTAATACTAATCCTGTTAATGGGGTTACCTCTTTTCATTATGGAGGGTGTGCTCTGTAACCAAAAGAAATTTAGTATAGTTGGTGTTGTGGTTAGGTCATCCTCAGGCTCGCAGAAAATTTATCCTGGAAGTAGGAGGGTTAGCTTAAGGATTGAAGCTGCTTATCTCGGTAATGAAACAGCGAACTCTGTCACCGGACATTTAAAGACCGTCAGTGGCATAGATTTTAGTGCTGGAAGCGGCCCCTCCGCGCCAGCGCGGTCGCTCAATGGCTCTGTTGCACTAAAGGTTGAGATGGGTGACAATGTAACCTTCGATTACTACCTAGATATTTCTAGTACAATTCAGCCCAAAACGTATACTTTAACCCTTAACATAACCTACCGTCTAGAACTTAATCCAACCTTATTATCTGAGGTGCATAATATCTCGATAACAATCTCAAGCTACCCGAACATAGAGCTGAGAGTTATTGACGCATACTTATCTCCGGCATCATCACCTGGCTCCGTTAACACAAACCTCTATATTTTAATGGAGAATATTGGCGAATCCAGCATAAGCTCGGCTGACCTTGAGGTAATCAGCCTACCTGACGGCTTCACCATTAGCAACTCTAGGGTGAGGATTGGCGCCGTTAATGTTGGCGAAAGGTTCACGGTAGTGTTCTCCGGCTTATCTGTGCCAATTAATGCCCGTGTGGGCTTATATAATGCGGAGATTCATATGGATGCTACCATGAGAACAGAAGACAATGTGGTCTATGATGATACCGCAGTAATTGAGGTATCATTCTATGTTACGAGTCCGCCTAGGGAAGAACCGATAATAATTTCATCTATTGCAGT
>JAGTQF010000020.1 GCA_018396655.1 Candidatus Bathyarchaeota archaeon | reverse complement strand
CATAGATCTTGCGATTGCTAGGGCATCCGTTTGAATCTTCAGCGCTCTTAGGAATCTTGATTTCTCAAGTGGACCGGTCTCCTCTAGTAGTCTATGCGCCACCTCGGATATTCTGGTGACGATATACTCGACGATCTCTTCGCCGAGTTCCCTTGAGGCATACAGCCGCGGGTCTTCGCCCATAACCCCATCCAATGGCTCCCCTAAATCTCTGCTTAATCGGCTCATGTCCACTAGATCTGGGCGGAGGGCCCATAATATTGATGTTTCCCATTTAGCTGCGTGATCTCCGCGGAAGCCCTTTTCGTAGGAGACTTCGCATTCTGGCATTGGCGCCACGATCATGCCGCTCTTATACATGAAGTCGCATGCGCTCTTCTTCAATGCATATAGCTGCTCTAAACCATAATGTCCGGTAACTGCCACCGCAACCCTAAAGCCCACATGCTCCATCTGCTCAAAAATCGCGTAGAAAAGCCTTCCAATTAGCTCCTCATCGAACCTTGTTGTCCACGGATGCGGCATTCCTCCACTAGCCCAGTATGTTGGGGGCGCTACAACTCCCCCAGATTTCTCGGCTGCTCGTAGGCAGATTTCATAGGCTTTAATAGCATCGTTTCCGAGTGCTAGGTGATAGCAGTGCCATTCCAGCGTGCCAAAGGGAAGGTAGACAATGGGCTTCTCCCTCATAATCTCTTCCATTTCATGCGGAAGAAGCTCCTCATAACGAACTTTTTTGGTCATTTTCTTACCTCAAACCTTAGTTAGGCAGCATCTATAAAAGATTTGTTTCATATGGGCGTTAGGATGAAGGTTGATTAATGTAGATGATATAGATGCTGAAAAAGAGGAGACTTCTAGTGATTGATTAGCTCCTTCACTTTTCTTATTATGCCATTAGTATCTATCCCCTGCTCGGCCAGAAGCTCCTCCGGCTTACCTGAATGCGGCATCTTTCTAACCGCCAAAATATGCGGTTTCAAGCCTAGTGAGGCTACTGCTTCGCCTATTCCGCCCTCGGGATAATGGTCCTCGACGGTTATTATATGCTTTGTTTCCTCATAAGCCTTGATTAGAGTTTCGGAGTCCAAGGGTTTTACAGAGTAGCAATCAACAACCCTAACGTTTATTCCTTCAGCCCTCAGCTTCTCATAGGCTTTTAATGCCTCATGTACAGTCACACCAGCGGCTACGATAGTTGCCACATCATTTCTGCTCCATCTCAGAACTTTTGAGCCCCCAATATGAAACTTCTCATCGTTACTATATATCACCGGGGTTTTAGGCCTTGTCGTCCTAATA
Source organism: Candidatus Bathyarchaeota archaeon (assembly GCA_018396655.1). GTDB lineage: Archaea > Thermoproteota > Bathyarchaeia > Bathyarchaeales > DTEX01 > DTEX01. The sequence continues at coordinate 27,102 of JAGTQF010000020.1, read as the reverse complement.
TATGAGATGCCCTCATAATTAGCCATCACGCATGTAAGTTTCTCGGCACTCACGGCATCACATGGGTAGAGGACAGTGCTGCCAAAGACTGCGCGGAAGAGCGCTAGGTCTTCTAGCCCCATCTGTGATGGACCATCTTCCCCTATTGATACACCGGCGTGGGAGCCGGCTATTTTTAGGTTTGCTCTCGAGTATGCTGCCATCCTTATCTGGTCGAATGCCCTCGAGAGGAAGCATGCGAATGAGGATAGGAATACGTCAAAGCCCTGCGTTTGAAGCCCAACCGCTACACCAACCATATTCTGTTCAGCGATGTAGCATTGTAGGCTTCTATCCGGAAACTTATTGAAGAAGTATATTGTGAATGTGGAGTTCTTTACATCTCCATCTAAAACAATCATTCTCTCGTTCTGCTCACCTAATTTAACAAGGGCCCTTCCAAATGCCTCTCTCGTAGCAACCATATCGCCAACCTTATAGTCCGTCTTAATAGAGTATTTCTTTCTCGGCTCTATTGGAATCCTAGCCTCTATGAAATTGTTCGGCTGAAAATCAACCTCTTTTATCTTCGGTAGGATTTCGCTCTCAGCCCGCTTAAGCTCTTCCTCGCTTAGAGCTGTTCCATGCCTACCCTCAATATTCTCTAAGAAACTCACTCCCTTACCCTTAACGGTCTTAGCAATTATAAAGAATGGCTTATCAGATTTTTCCGCCTCATTAAAGGCTCTGATTAGGTCCTTAATATTATGACCATCGCATACCGTGACATTCCAGCCGAATGCCTCAACCCTTCGGGCATAAGCCTCCCAATCCCACTGAAACATTGTTGGCTCGCTCTGCCCAAGCCTATTCATATCTAGAATAGCCACAAGATTCGATATCTTAAGTTTGCCAGCTAAGTTCAGAGCCTCCCAAACAGAGCCTTCAGCAACCTCACCATCACCTAAAAGAACATAAACACGCCTATTAATGCCCAAAAGCCTCTTAGCATAAGCCATACCCAAGCCAATAGATAAACCTTGACCAAGCGAGCCAGTTGCAACCCTTATACCCTTAACTCTGGGAACAGGATGCCCCTCAAGCTCAGAATCGAACTGTCTTAAGGTCATGATTTTCTCTCGAGGAATAACTCCAGCCTCAGCTAGAGCCGCATATAAAACTGGGGCGGCATGGCCCTTCGAGAGAACAAATTCATCGTTATCCAAGTAATCCATGTGTTTCGGGTCAAAATTCATCACCTTAAAGAATAATGTTGCTACAATCTCAGCGCTCGAGAGGCAGCTTGTAGGATGGCCGGATTTAGCTTTAGTAGTAGACCTAATGCTGTGCAGCCTAAGGATATTTGCCTTATTCTCGAGATACTCTTCAACATTTACCTCAGCCATACTCAATCCACACCAACTAAATTAATCTACGAATATAAGGAGAATTAATAATTCTTTATCCTTAAGAGGGAGTTAACTCTTCATCTCGTCTCTGGTCTTAAATCTTGGCTTACGCTTTAAGCAGCTGTAATCTCCGGTTGTGCATGCTAGGCATAGCTGATTTTTAGGTAGACCTATCCCCCTGCTTAGACCCTCTGTATCATTGTAACCCACAAATGATGCACCTATATACTCGGCAACCCTTCTGTTAATCTCATCTATATTCATGCTTGTTCCACATATTTTATATACTAAAAGCTCTTCTTGGCTTGGAAAATCTATTCCCATATAGCATGGATATACTATTGGCGGAAAGGTGAGTAATAGAGAGACTTCCTTTGCACCTCTAAGCTTACTTCCAACTATTATTTTTGAGCTCGTCCCCCTTACTATGCTATCGTCTATGAGGATTATTCTCTTTCCTTCAATAACATCTCTTATGGCAACTATGTTAGAAACTATCGCTTCCCTCTTTTCCGGCTCAATAAAGCTTCTCCATCCACCCTTGCGCTTATAACGGTCCTTCAATAAGCCCTCTTCAAATGGTATGCCCATGCTTTCGGAGTATCCTAGTGCAGCCGGCCTAGCTGAGTCTGGAACAGGAACGACCACATCGCCTTCAATGGGATATTTCTCAGCCAATATCCGCCCAATATTCTTTCTAGCAGTATAAACATTTATTCCCTCCATCCTTGAGCTTGGGTGGGCGAAATATGTATACTCAAATGGGCAGTGAGCATGTCTATCTAAATGCGCAAAATACTCTGATTTAAGCCCATCCCTATTTATGGTTATTATTTCGCCGGGCTCAATATCCCTTATGAATTTGGCGCCAATCGCTTCTAAAGCGCAGCTCTCTGACACTATTATGTATGAGGATGTCTCCTCATGCCACCCCAAGCAAAGGGGTCTAAAACCCCTCTCATCCCTAGCAGCTATAAGCTCACCGTTAGAGGTTAATATGACTAGTGAGAATGAACCATTCAAATATGGGTTTAGCTTCTCGAAGGCTTCAACCCAGCTATGTCCATTCTTTAGTAGCCTATGGAGACTTAGACCCATTAGCTCAGTATCTGTTATACCATGACATGATGTGAGATTCGAGTCCTTAAGCGTCTTGATTAAAAGCTCCCTCTCGAGAGTCCCATTATGCGCTATTCTGAAACCATAATTGTCCATAATATTTCCAATATCTATTGGATGCGCATGCTCTAAGGTTGATTTAGCCGTCGTTGAATAGCGAACATGCCCTATGCCAACACTGCCACTAAGCTTAAAGACCTCTTTATATTCAGCCTCAACAGCCTGGGATACTATACCAGTCCTCTTAAACGTTTGATGCCTATTGACAGCTATACCCCAGGCTTCTTGGCCACGATGCTGGAGGGCCTCCAAACCACTAATTAGCAGGGGTGTTATATTATATCCACTAAGTGAGAATATGCCCATTACACCGCAATTCTCTCTTAGGGAGCAAACCATTCTCTCTCAGACAAGAGAATGAAGAAAAAGATTATTAATTTTTACTGTCGAGAATTTTAGGCTAATCCGGCATGATTTAAAACCTTAGAAACTTTATGGGGGATTATAATTTTTTTCTGTATTTTGGGTTGTCAATTAATGTGGGTTTTCCATCCCTCTCAACGACTATCTTAGTAAATCCTGTTCTCATTATTGTCTCATAGTCATGGCCTGAGTTGGAAGGATATATTGCCAAGAAGACTAACCTAGTCTTGCCAGTATTAATTGAACGGTGGGCGAAACCCGGCGGGATATAAACTACCGTTTTAGGTTTTATTTCTTCAGCGAATGTTCTTCCCTCCCTATTTTGCATTAAAATTATACCCTCACCACTTAAACCAACGTAAACTTCGCTCGTTTGTTCTTTTGCGTGATAATGCCCCTTAGTAAAATAGTATTCATCGCCTATCTTTCCTGGATAAATGATTGTGCAGCCAACGTTAAATTCACCCTCAAATTCCCGGCTTATCTCATACACAGTATATATTAGGGGGTTCTCATTCCTCGAAAGCATCTCTTCTACAATTTGCTCTTCAAGAAAATATCCGCGGAGGTCGCTCAAATATCTGTCAACCTTAATTTTATATGGGTATATGCCGGTTTTTCCACCCAACCTAGCGGAATATGGCTCCAAGTCTAGCATATATTCTTCCCAGCCCAATTGGCTGCTAAAGCAGATAAAGAAGAGATGTTGCGTCTTTTAAATCTTGCTCTTTGAGGAGACAGCGATTATTCAGCTCTCACCTTTAATATACTTCATTATTTTCTCGGCATCCTCACAGCTTATCTTCCCCATTCTTAAGAGACTATTTATTATCTCTGAAATCTTCACAACAGCCTTAACTTTATAGCCCATTGATTCAAGGCTCTCTTTGCCACCCTGCTCCCTATCCACCACGACAAGTATTGTATCGATTATTCCACCCATCTCTTCAATGGGCTTTATTCCCTCAAGCTTTGACCTACCATCAGTTATCACGTCATCAAAGAATATGAAGCGCTCATCGCTCTTAATTTCCCCACCAACTATTCTTCCCATCAAACCATAAGTCTTAGCTTCCTTCCTCACAATTATGCATGGAAGCTCAAGGATGCTTGCCACGTATGGTAATATCAACGCCCCCTTCAGCTCGATTGTCGCCAGCTTATCTATTCTTCTCGCTGAGATTACTCGGCGCATCTCATTTGCTATAACCTCCGCAACCCGCCTAAAATCAGTGGGGGATGATAGGAGACTCGCCAGGTCAATGTAGTATGGGCTTGAGACTCCGGACTTAAGTATGAAGCTTCCAAACTTTAGCGCCCCGGACCTCACTAGGCTCTCCGCAACAACATCTACCACATCATAGACGCTCAATCCTTATACACCACCAGACCAACGACTTTATACCACCTCATAATTCAGTATTTCACCCCTCCTATTTATTACGATTACATCCGCCTCAGACTCGTAGGGATAGGCTACAATGACCATTATTCTGCCATAGAAGTGGTTTAAATCTTCGGCAGACGGCTGGAGAGAGCCGGATGGATGCGAATGTGCTGTTCCTATAATCGAGAAATCTATTGGAAGCATATACGCTGGAAAAGACGAGAAACCTTCACCACGAACACTTAAAGGTGGAACCTCAACATCCTCAACCCTAATTATATCGCCCTTAATCTTTCCTCTCAAGAGAAGTATACCCTCCCTTGGATGACATGCCTTAGCGTAACTCAAGATGCTGTTAATGACGCGCCTTCTCACAAAAACCTTTTCCATATCTCTCAGACCATCAATCTCTAGGAAGATGCTGTATACTAATTCTGGAACATTTTAAGTTTCGCTTTCGTAGCTCGATTTTGCTTTTCTCTCGAATTGGCTTTCGTATATTTTGCGTACGGTTTCTATAGTGTCCGCTTCCTCCAGCGTTTTGTCATCGCGTATTCTAACTATCCTTGCGAAGCGGAGAGTCATGCCTGACTCATACCTTGGGCTCTTTTGGATTTCGTTGTAGGCTACTTCAACGACTATCTTCGGTAAGACTATAACTTTATTTCCCTCCTCACGGATGGCTATGCTCCTTAAGCGCTCCGTCATTTCAGCTATCTCATCATCAGTTAATCCCTTGAATGTTTTGCCAATAATTGTGAAGCTATCGCCGTCCCTAGCCGCTAAGTAGTAGTCTGAGAGCCAATTATGCCTCCGCCCATAACCATACTCCGCAGCGACGATGACGAGGTCTAGATGGGATAAGACCGGCTTAATTTTAAACCAATGCTTGCCGCGCACTCCAGGTGTGTATGGGCTATCTAGTCTTTTAGCCATTAGTCCCTCATGTCCTTCATCGATGGCGCTTTTTAGGAAGGCTTCAGCCTCGTTTAAGTCGCCCGTTATAATCTGCCTTGTTAGTGGTATATTTCCGGCGATTTCTTTAAGCCTATTACGCCGCTCAATATATGGTGTTTTAATCATGCTCTTCCCATCAACGTATAATACATCGAAAAGGTATAGCTCCACTGGAATCTCTTTAGTAACCCTATCTATCTCATGGATTCTCTTAAACCTGCGCATTAAATGCTGGAATGGCATCGGCTTCCCATCGTCACCGATAGCAATAACCTCACCCTCCAGAATAACGCCCTTAGATTTTATCTCGCCGCGAACTAAACTAACGATATCCGGAAGGCTCTTGGTGACATCCGTAAGTCTCCGACTGAATATTCTTACATCGCCGTTTAGCATGTGGATTTGTATTCTAGCGCCATCAAGCTTATATTCTAGGGCTGTTCTCCCACCATGCTCCTCAAAAACCTCCCCTAAGCCCGTAGCCATCTGAGCTAGCATGGGTTTAACCGGCCTGAAAACTTTAAAGCCCAGATTCAGGATTCCCTCTTTACCATGTTTCTTACATAAATATGCCACTTCACCTATATCGCCAGTCAACATCGAAGCCATTTGAACATCCTTTAGGGGTATTGAGAACGCTCTTGAGACGGCAGCTTCCATCAGCCCCTCTTGAAAGCCCGTTCTCATCTCGCCGATTATTATCTTCACGAGATATTTTGCTTCCAGCGGCGTAGCTCGGCTTAACAGTGTCTCTACAAGTCTCTCCTTCTTCTCCCTAGACCCCTGACCCTTAAGTTCAGCTATATGCTCAAGGATTCTCCTAACCTCAAGTATTGTTAGCGGCTTCTCAAATAGAAGCGATTGTTTATGCGGCGTCCGTCTCTCAAAAACTATCTGTGTTGCCGCTCCAACATCACCAGTACTTCTGAAAGCGGTGTTAAAGGTTGCCCAGTCAACTCCGGAAAGGCGCCTAATTATCTCGCTTAGGGTTGCCCAGCTGACATCTAGCGTTCTTGGGTCATACTTTGGGAAGGCTCTGCCAAGCATCATTGATATTGCTGGCTCAATCTCCTCCTCGCTTAATCCTCTTAGAAAGTCTGCCACTACACCAATCATCACGTTGCGTTTTGTTGTCTTCTCAAGGCTCTCACATAACTCAACGAGAGCCTTAAACTCCAAGGGTATCCTCCTGTAAAGGCTTGGTTCCGCTGTTGAGACCGCTGGGCTGACTGGTTTTATGACCAGACCTTATTGATTTCTTCTTGCAGCTCCCTCTTCTTCCTTTCATACTCCTCTATTGTTATCTCACCAATCTTATATCTGGCTTGTAGGGCTTCAATCTCGTCCCTTAAAGCCCTTTCCCTCTCTTTCCTATCTCTTATGAGCGATTCTAGAAATGTTAGTGTTTCCTCAACGTCGCTCTTTACGCTATTTAGAATTCCACTTGAAATCTTCCCCTCATCAACCATCTTCTTTATAGCGTCGTATGCTGCCCGTAGATTGGTCTCCATATCCCTTATTTCGCTTGGGCTTTTATCTCCCAGAAGCTTTTCAAGCCGCTCAAGATTGGCTTTAATGCTTCTGGAAGTATTCTCAAGTTCTCTCTGCTCAATCTTAAGTCTCTCAGACTTTTGTGAGAATGTGTTTAGGTCAACCTCACCTATTTTATAGCGGACTGTTAGCTCCTCAATGTTTAAGGCGACATCGTTCAGGCGCCTCTCAATCTCATCGAGCCTTCTTCTTAAATCCTCAAGCCTGCGGACGCGGGTATTGAGGAGCTCGCTCAGCTTACCGCTATACTCATTGTAGAGCTTAAGGAATATGCTTTCCGAGACCTCACCAGATTGGAAAAGGCGGAAGAGCGCAACCTTCCTCGAATATAATGTTGAAATATTGGACATTAGGCTTGCTATTTCACCCTCAAGCCCGGTGGGCGGCGAAAACGGGCTGGGCTGAACCGCTTGTGTTGGTGGCGGAACCAGGGGTGGAACAGGTGGGGGGGTCTCCATCGGCTGGGGTCTTTCAACGCGTGATGGCTGCGCTGTGGGTAATTGGGCGCCGCAATAAATACAATACTTCATTGCCGGAACCCTTTTGCCGCAGTTTGGGCATCTAATGCGTGCTTCCTCTAAACCTGACAACATGATGCATTCTCCTTATGGATTATTTGGTTTGGTAGGTTCAGATATACTTTGTTGGTTGACCTTATAAAAATTAATTATCACGAAGTTGTATATTGTTAGTGGATATGATGGGAGAAGACTATATATCGCTTAAAAGAGTCCTCAAGGACTATTTGAGGGAGCATGGGATAACCTTAAGCGATTTACTCAGCGTCATGGATGATGATAAGGAGGGGATAATGGAAGCTCTAAGCAAGAGAGTTTATCTAACGAGAGCTCAGCGTAGGGCTCTTGAACGTGGGCTCTCAAGTAGAGACCTGAACCTGCTATTATTTGTTATACAAGCCTTCTATGTGCTAAACCCCTCCGGGCTTTATAAAGGTTTGATGATTGAGCCCACAAGAGAGGACGTTATGGTAGGTGATAAAGTGACCTTTGAGGGCTGCAAGATGATATTAAGGGCTTTGGGGATATCAACAGATAATATAGAGACGTAGAATTGTCCTATTAATAGTGAATCTCCACAATATCCCCATCCATCAAAATGTGGTTTGGGCCAACTTTCTCGCCCGGATATTTTGCGCTTGGCCCCCAGATGCGAGCATACTTAAAGCCCTTGTATATCTCGCTATGCAGTTTTTTAGCAACCTCAATCACCGTTGTTCCCTCCTTAACCACTAAAGGTTTATCGGATGGTTCTTTAGAGGAGGGTTCCTTCGTGTAGACTCTTATTATTTTGAGCATCTGGAATATGTATTTGCACAGCTCCCCTAAGCCAACATTATTTAGGCATGAAGCGGCCAGGAGTGATATCCTTCGACCTCTCAATTCGTTTCTTAGAAGTTTGAGGTTTGCTTCAGCATTAGGTGAGTCCGCCTTATTGGCGATGACTATTGTTGGCTTATAAACGTTATTCGAGAACAATGAGTCTTCAATTTCATCCAGGCTTATTTTACCACTAATCTTAATCAGGGCGGATGTGATTTTATAACTGGCCAGCAGATTCTTAACATCCTCATATGTGCAGTCGATTAATGTGCCACCACCCACAATCTGAATGCCGACGCCGTAACTCCTCCTAATAATTTCAACTTCACCCTCCGGCTCCTCAATTAATATTCCAGCCTTATCCAGCTCTGAAGATACCATCGTAAACTGCCCAACTGGGTCATCGGATAAATCGACCATTATGATTAGACCGTCCGCATTACGCGCTAAATTGAGAATTTGCGTACCACCCATCCTTCCCTCAGCTGCACCCTCAACTATTGCTGGTGCCTCAACAAGCTGGAACTGTATGTCTTCATATTGGAGCATGCCTGGGGTTGGTCTCTGCGTCGTGAACGGAAGTGGACTTATCTCCGGCTTAGCATTGGTCACCGCCGCGAGTAGGCTGCTCTTTCCAACATTGGGCGGGCCCAAAATAACTATTTGCCCAGCCCCCTCCTTCGGTATAGCGAACCCGGCTCCCCCACCACTCCGCCTACACGCCTTAGACCTTTCGAGCTCACGCTCAAGCTCGGCAATTCTACGCCTAACATTAGCCACAAGCTTGCTTGTTCCCTTATGTTTTGGGACAAGGGAGAGGAACTCACGCATAAGCCTTATCTTTTCGGGTATGGAGCGGGCTGCAACAACCTCAGCCCACTTAGCTTTAGCCTCAGCTGGGAGGTTTGTTACCATCGTCCTCTCCTAAAATATTAATGGGAAAATCGTTATATTTTTGTTGTCTTCTCAATTCTCACACCCTCACCAACCCCAGAAACCCACCCACTCCTAGCCCCGGCGGATATACATGCATCAATAACCCTTTTCCCAACCTCTTCATTCTTAACGAGCGCTATTATGCTCCCACCCATACCAGCACCAGACAATTTAACGCCATATGCACCAGCGCTTAAAGCAGCTTCACACATGTTCTCAATTTCTGGTAAGCTAACCTCGTAGAGGTCCCTTAGTAATGCGTGCTGAGCATTCATTATCTCGCCTAAAACCACATAATTTAATTCGTCAGCCGGGCTACTTCTAATTCTCTTCTGTGATTCCACACTAAGGTTTGATGCAAGCTCCTCCATGCCGACGCCCTCAAATTTGAGTATCCTAAGTGCCATTAACGTTAGTTTGTGCATTTTAATCGTGAAGAGAATTCTTTTTCTTGATGGCTCATCTAAGATTGACAGGTAATCGTTAATCTCCTCCTCGCTTATGTTTTCCCATAGTGGCTGGTCAAATCTATATCCAAGCTTAGCCTTAAGCTCCTCTGGAACAGATTTGCTTTCCATCAATGTTCTTAGGCCAATATTTATCTCCATCTGCCTCTTAGGGTGAATATCACCGGTTGAATGTCTAATTCCAGAGTCTATAATTGCGAACATTAAATCTTTGAAGGGCAGCATCTCAACCTCATATGGTGGCCTACAATTAAGCCTGATTATGCCCCCGAAGGCTACGCCATACTGGTCCAGCCTACCACATGGTATGCCAACCTCCACGTTCTCGGCCTCAAAGGATATTTCAGCCACATCCTTCCTATTCAGCCCGAGATTAAATGCGTGATTGAGAAGCTCCGTAAATGCCACCTCAAGCGCCGCGCTACTGGCCAGTCCAGAACCAATTGGTATATTGCTTCTAATTGTTAAATCCATGCCCCTAAGCCTATCGGCGAAACCCCTCTTAACCAGAACATTTAAGACGCCGCGGAGATAATCACCAAAGAATTTTCCACCACGCATCTCATTTAATCCTATATCAAATGAGTCTGTTGAGGGCTCATCATATCTCTCAAGGTCTATGGACCTAACATTAAATGTTTTGTTGCCAGTGATGTTTGCCGAAATATACAATCTTAGATTTATGGCTACTGGAACAACCGGAAGCCCCTTATAGTCTTGATGGGTATTTAAGAAGTCAGCTCTCCCAGGAGACGAAACAATAAATTGTGTGCTCATCAGCGGAGCACCGCCTTTCCTAGGCAACTAATCTATTATTTATCTTATGTTTCCGGACTATCTCTTAACTCTTTGGCTTTAGCCTCTGGAGTGTAATCGAATGTAACTGTTCCAGCGCCGGTCTCAACGCTTGCGAAATACTTCAGTTTATTCTTCTCTCTATATGGCGGATAGAACTCGACATGGAAATGATAGTATGGATATGGCTTATTATCCGTAGGCCTCTGATGCAAGACCATCATGTATGGGAAGCTCGTGTTAAATAGGTTATCGAATTTCCTCAGAATCCACTTCAGAATTGAGGCAAAAGAATCCTTTTCCCCATCAGTTAAATCTGTTAGGGCGCTAAGGTGCCTCTTCGGATATATGTGGACACCATAGGGCCAGTGCGCGAAGAATGGCAGAAAGCATATAAAGTCATCATTTTCGCATATAACGCGTGTAGAATCCCGCTTCTCCTTTTCTATTATAGTGCAGAATAGGCATCTGCCATTTCTCTTCCAATATTGTTTGCTGGACTCAAGCTCGCGCTTAATTAATGGTGGTATGAATGGGAAGGCGTATATCTGCCCATGCGGATGGTCCAGCGTAACCCCTATGACCCTACCTTTATTCTCAAATATGAAAACATATTTCACATAGTCCCTCTTACTAAGCTCTTCAAAACGCTCAGTCCATAAATCCACCACAGCCCTAATATTCTCGACGCTTAAGTCAGCCAGTGTAGCATCATGCCTAGGCGTATAAATTACAACCTCACAAACCCCCCTAGCTGGCCTGCAGCGATAAAGCCTATCACATTTAATGTCTGGTTTAGGCGGGTCCGGTCGGAGAGAGGGAAATTTATTCGGTATGCTGAGAACGGTCCATCCGGATTTTGGGACCTCCTCCGAACCCGGACAGAAGGGACAGAATCCTTCTGGTAGTAGTGGGCGCTTGCCTCTCTCGCCTGAAACTATAATCCACTCACGAAGTATTGGGTCCCATCTAAGCTCCATTAACTGACACCATCCTTAAACTTAAGGGATGTGAAGTTAATAATTTTAGAGCTGCATGATTTGGGTTATTGATGGAATTTTAATGAATAGCCAAACATATATGGATATGAGGATAATTATTATGGAGATAATAATGAAACAATAATCCTTTCCACCCATTTTGAGCGCATAAAGGTTTGTGCGTTTCTTTGAGGCACCCCAAGCCCTCGACTCCATCGCCTCCGCAAGCTCTAAGCTCCTTCTTATCGCATTAACGATTAGCGGTATGAGAATCGGTATATAATTTCTTATTCTCTTAATGAAGCCCCCACTTTCAAGCTCTAGTCCACGGGCCCTTTGAGCATCCATTATTGTTTGTGTCTCTTCAGCTAGAACTGGCACGAATCGTATTGCTGTGGTGAATGCGAAGCAGAACTCGTAAGGTATGCCCATCTGCTCCAGAGATAAGCCGAAAATATCTGGTGATGTTGTCAGAAAGAATATGGAGAAGGATTCGACTAAAACTATGAATCTGAGGGTCATGGCTAGGGAATGCTCAATTATGGAGGCTAATGATGGGTAACCGCCATAGAAATAGAGCGAAATCACATTCATGGCGAAAATTAGTGCGGCGAAGAATATCGAGCCCCTAATTAGGCGGAGCCATTCCTTCTTAACTCTGGCAATAATCACAAGTGGCACTTGAGAGAGAAATAGGATTAGGAGTGGAATTATCTGGTTAAATAATATTGCCACAAAGAATAACGCACAGACATAAACGAATTTTGCTCTAGGGTCAATTTTATGTATTGGGGACGAAATATTTCTGAATCTCAAGCCATCGAGCAATCTCAAGCCATCGAGCATACTCATCTCATAAATCCCCCACTTAGTCGCTCCAGAATTAGGCGCTTGGCCTCATATACACCTATGACATTTCTTGGAAAACCATAATCATTGAGCCTCATGAAGACTTGTGTTATTTCAGGCAGAACTAGTGATGCCTCACTGACGAGATTTGGGTCCGTTAATATCTCTCTCGCATCTCCATCAGCAATTATCCTCCCATTCTTCATTAGGATTATTCTTGGCTCGCACTCCGTGACAAACTCAACATCATGGGTTACTATTATAACGGTCTTACCCTGCTGGTTTAGCTGCATTATGAATTGACGCAGCCTCTCCTTCTGATAGCTATCCTGACCTATCGTCGGCTCATCTAGAATCAGTATCTTTGGGTCCCATGAGAGTACAGATGCTAAGGCCACCCTCTTTCTTTCGCCCCCACTAAGCATGAAGGGTGAAGATTTACGATAGTGTGTTAAATCTAGGATGTTAAGGACCTTCTCAACCCTTTCGCTGATGGTCTTCTCATCAAATCCGAAGTTTTTTAGCGCAAAGGAGACCTCATCCTCAACTGTCTCACTGAAGAGCTGGTGGTCTGGATTCTGGAAGACAAAGCCAACCTTTCTAGCCAGGGTTGCTACGCTTACATGCCTTGTATCGATACCATCTATGAGAACCCTCCCCTTAGATGGCTTAAGCAATCCATTAAAGTGTTTAACAAGAGTCGTTTTTCCAGCGCCATTCTGACCCATTATCGCAACGAACTCACCGTCCGAGATTGATAGCGAAACCCCTTTTAGGGCTTCAACACCGTTTGGGTACGTGAAATAAACGTCCTCAACCTCTATCAGATTCGAGCACCTCCACTATGGATTCCGCAGCCTCATCTGGGCTTAACGGAACCCTACTTAAATTAATTCCATCCTCCCTCAACAGCAGATATAATCTAACAACCTTAGGTATTCCAACTCCAACCATCTTAGTCTTCTCTTCCAAGAAGGCTTTTCTAGGCTCCTCATCCAAAATTATTTGGCCTTCATCCATAACTATCACGCGACTAGCATATCTAGCCGCTAAATCCAGCCTATGCTCAACAAGAATTACTGTTATATTCAGCTCCCTATTCAATCGATGGATGACCTCTAGAATGCTCTTTGCACTAAGTGGGTCGAGAAATGATGTTGGCTCATCAAGCACTATAATTTCAGGCTGCATTGCAAGCACTGATGCTATCGCAACACGTTGCTGCTGACCACCCGATAGCTCGAAAGGGGCCCTATCCTTCAAATCATATATGCCAGTAACCTTAAGCGCCCAATCAACCCTCCTCCGAATTTCATCCCTAGGCAGACCAAGGTTCTCAAGCCCAAAGGCCACATCCTTCTCAACTGTTAGGGCGAAGAGCTGATTCTCAGGATTCTGGAAGACGAAGCCAACGTGCTGCGCCATCTCATAAATTGCGTGTTCAGATGGTTTTAGGCCGGCAACTATTATTTCGCCCTCAAGGGTTCCACCGTAGAAGTGTGGTATGAGGCCATTAAAGCATCTGCATAGGGTGGTTTTTCCACATCCACTTGGGCCTGTTAATAGCACAAACTCTCCTCTCTCTATCTCAAGATTCACATTCTTAAAGGCTGGCTTCTCGGCGAAGGGATAAGTGTATGTTAGGTTGCTGGCTCTGATTATCGCCAAAGTCTAGTTACACCTTAGCTACTTTCATTCAAGGGGTATACTTAAAAGTAACGTGCAATTTAAACTAAACGTTTAAACGCTCAGAACTATTTATACGGTGGAGAATGGAAAACGCTTTTAGGCTTTAGCCAGCATATAGGTAGATGGTTTTCGCCTTGAGGATAAAGTGGGAGAGCGGTGTATCAATAGAGCATAAGGGCACAAAAATCATATTAGATCCTCATTCTAGGAGCCTAAACTATAAAGCTGCCCTAATAACACATGCACACGTAGACCATTCGCATGCCTTCAAAGTTAATTATATACCGAAATTCTCTTCCGAGGAGACAAGAGAGCTTGTGATGTTAGATGGTGTTAGTAGGGTGGATAGATGGCGGCCCATAAAGGAGAAAGAGAGAATAGCCATAGATGAGGTTGAGGTGATACCGCATCCATCCGGCCATGTTCTGGGCTCCTACGAGTTCGAGATAGCTACACCGGAGGGGACTGTTCTGTTTACTGGAGACCTAAACACTAGGGAGTCCAGAACCGTTAAGCCAGCTGAGCCTGTTCAATGTGACATACTTATCATAGAATCAACATATGGTTCGCCGGACTTTGTCTTTCCACCAGATGAGATTATCGCCAGAGATATGGTTGATTGGGCGAATGAGATTTTAAACGCTGGTAAGATTCCGGTCTTTCAAGCTGATTCGCTTGGCAATGCGCAGGAGATAATAAGAATCTTCAATGAGAATAGTGCCACACCAGTTGTCTCACATCGGAGGGTCTCGAGAATTAATAGGGTGTATGAGACTCATGGCTGTCGAATGAGATATGTTGATATGGAGGATGAGCATGCCCGCGAGCTAATCTTAAATCGAAACGCCGTTATTGTTGCACCCAAAAGATTAGACCTATCCTTTAGCTCGGATTATGTTTCAGCGTTGGTCTCAGGATGGGCTCTAAAGTTTAGGCGTAAATCCTTTCCCCTAAGTGACCATGCTGACTTCCCAAACCTTATGGAGTTTATTAGCGACTGCAAGCCGAAAATAGTCCTAACATATCATGGTGGAAGGCACGATAGTATTTTAGCAAAGTATGTTGAGAAGAAACTTAAGATAAGAGCTTACCCAATAGACCTTATACCAACAAGCTTCCAATCCGGAATAGTATAGATTATGGAAAGTTTTATCTTTATGGGAGAAAATCCATTTAGGGAGGACTCTTAGATTGATTAGACCAGTAGCATTCAGGAACATGAACCAGCAGATCATTGGAATTCTCCATACGCCAGATAATATCAAGCCGGGTGAGAAGACCCCTGGAATACTTATGCTCCATGGTTTTACTGGGAATAAGACTGAGGCCCATAGGCTATTTGTTCATGTGGCGAGAAGTCTCTCTGAGTATGGCTTCATAGTTTTACGCTTTGACTTTAGGGGTTCCGGGGACAGTGACGGCGAATTTGAAGATATGACATTGCCGGGGGAGGTTAGTGATGCCGAGAGGGCCCTAACGTTCCTTTTGAGGCGGAGGAATATTGATAGAGATAGGGTTGGTGTTATAGGGCTTAGCATGGGTGGGAGGGTTGCAGCCATACTCGCCTCGAAAGATAAGAGGGTTAAATTTGCAGTTCTATATTCACCAGCTCTAGGGCCCCTAAGGGATAGGTCGCTTTCATTTATGAGCAGGGAGAAGATTGAGAGGCTCAATTCTGGAGAGGCCGTTGAGTTCTTCGCTGAAGGCTGGTATATAAAGAAGACATTCTTCGAAACCGTCGACTATATTGTTCCACTAGATATTATGGACAGCATTAGAGTGCCAGTTTTAATAGTGCATGGCGACAGAGACCCAATTATACCGGTAGAAGAAGCAATAAGAGCCTATGAAAAGATTAAGGGTGTAAACAAGAAAAATGAGCTTTACATAGTTAGGGGCGGAGACCACACATTCTCTAAGAAGGAGCATACCCAAGAGGTTATAAAGAAAACATTAGACTGGATAAGAGCGCTCTCAGTCTCTGAGGGGAGCATAGTCCTTTTTAGACTTTTAGAGTGAAGATTTTCTTCCTTTTTCTACCCTCCAGTAGTGGGGCAGCATCTAGAGCGTTCTAAATTCGCGGGCAATTTTTAAGCTTCTCCCTTAATATTCTTGCCGCATATTTGAAAGCCGACTCTAAATCTCCGGTTCCATTAACGCCAGCGGAAGTTGAGTGGCCACCGCCCATTCCATGAAGAAACTCTCCTAGTGGTGCCGCTAAGTCTCTGCCCAGGTGTATTCCGGTTTTATTATAGAATTCTTGGTCGGACCTCATGCTAATGGATATCTCGCCCTTCTCTTCTGAACCTACGATTGCTAGATTCGCACCAACATCTATAAGCGCCCTTGCAGCCGATGCCTGAAAGGAGCCGACGTGTGAGAAGACAACAATCCAACCATAAATTCTTGTTAGTCTCATTCTTCTGCACGCCTTAAGCCTTGCTATGCGCTCTGATATGTCCATAGGCGCTGCCAGTAAGTGTAGCATCTCTTGAGCGTCAACGCCCAAATCCGTTAATTCCGCAACAACCTTAAATGTTGAAGCGCTTGCCAAAGTGAAGTGTTTAGTATCGAATGCCATGCCCAGAAATAGGGCTTCGGCAACCTCTTTGGGTGGTTTGATGCCAGCCTCCCTAAAGAGGCTGTAGATTATCTCGCATGTGGATGAGATGTCATCTCTGAATATGTTTAGGGCTGCAATCTTCTCGGTCTCTGGATGGGGTGCATGGTGGTCGATGACGATTATAGGTGATGAGACTTCATATAAATGCTTGCCCCATTCGCCGAGCTGCTGCAGAGTATTCGTGTCGACCATGAATATTATGTCGGCTTCACTGAATCTGGGCATTTCCTCAGTAATCTTCATTCTAAACCGCTCTAGAATTGTCTTCGATATTTTGCTGGCGCCCTCCGGTGATGCAACCTCAATCTCGATATCTGGCTTAAGGTGTTTTAGCAACTTAGATAAGGCATAAGATGAGCATACGGCATCCGGGTCGGCATTCTGATGGCATAGTATGAGCACTAGCCTTGCATTTCGCCCCTCAAGAACATTCATTATTCTTGTTATTCCATAGATGTTTTTATTCATCCCCTCATCAGCTCGGTTATTTTTGAGAGACATGAACGTGAACCCTTCTTAGGTACTCTTCAATGGCATTGAAAGCCGCCCTCACAGAGCCCTCGGCGAGCTCCTTTGCATCTATGCTCCTGCAGAGTGGTGAGAGCCTAACTTCCACATCAACGTCAATATTAATGGTTTCGGACCCCTCTAAATCGATCGATATGGATAGGTCAGATATATATTCCCTAGGAACCCTAGATGCAATATATCTTCTCGCAACCTCCTCAGCTAAGTCGCAGAGCTCCTCAAGCTCCTCATAGGATAAATCGGATATTGAACGCTCACTCAAAGATGGCACCATTTCAAAAAGGCTTCTTCATGTTGATGATAGAGGGCGCAAATCTTTCTGGAGCTTCTCCTGAAGCTCCTTAATTTGACTTCGTAATCTCTCTTCCTGCTTTGTTAAGACCGATACTCTCATTGTGGCGAGCTCTTTTCTCTCAGCGAGCTCGCTAGTAACCTTAGCCTTATCAGTTCTGATGAGGAGGGAACCTATGGACTTATATATTACGGCATCATCCGAAACCTTCTCAAGCTCACTCAACGCCCTATCAATCTCAAGCAATTCCAAATCGAGCTGTTGCTTCTGCGCTAAAACCGTCTGAAGGGTCTCCTGCAGCTGTTGCA
The DNA here is from genome assembly GCA_018396655.1 of Candidatus Bathyarchaeota archaeon. Lineage (GTDB taxonomy): Archaea > Thermoproteota > Bathyarchaeia > Bathyarchaeales > DTEX01 > DTEX01. The sequence goes on along the minus strand of JAGTQF010000020.1, from coordinate 9,470 downwards.
GTCTAAGAAGCCTCTCTTGAACAGCTGGCGGAAGCCTGGCTTCCTCACTCATGAATCATCACCATTAAACCGCAGACTTCATCTCTTTAGTCTACCCGAATAATATTAAGATTGCTGCAATTAAAGGTTTCCAAAATGGATTATGGTTTGCTCCAGAATGCGCTATATGGGATTATACCAAAGGGCGCGTGCTCAGCCGGCTTCTTCTCTAAACCATACCTAGATAGGGGTTTAGTTAGGTGTCTCTCGGACCTTGGGGGCGCAATATATATTCCCGGCTTAAGCGGCCTCTCAACCTTAACGGCTATTTTTGTGAGATTAGCGGAGTGAAAACCACACCTATAACATTCAAAACCTTTACCTTTACCCATCGACTTTAATCTTTTGCCGCAGATTGGACAGAGTGGATTCTGAAAAACAATTTTGTCCGCTAAACTTATGATTTTAATCTTCTCAACATTGATTGTTTTGGGATTCTTCCTTGATGGTGGACGGACGCCACCGTAAACCTCCACTAAATCGCCTTCAATAAGCGTGCTGACAACTTTACGCAGGTTGCCACTTGGCTCATAGGCTGCGCAATCGATTGCGCCACTCTCATCCTGAATCCGAAATATAACATGTCCTCCAGGAATTATCTTGGGGCTACCCACAACCCTTCCCCGAACTACAATCGGATTATAGGGTTTCACATCTTTTATTGAGGAGACCATCCTAAAGTGGGCATCGGTTCCATGATTCGTCCTGAAAATAACCCAGCATTCTATAGGTTCGAGGGAGCGGACCATCTCATGAGCAAGTCTAACAGCCTCTGGGCTCTCGCCTCTAATGCCATATAATACTGGGTCTGGGCCTCTAGGGGTTATCAGTATTCTGCCAGTCTCTGGGTCAATATTATTGAATGTTAAATTGCCCATTTTTTCGTTCATCTCTATAATCGATTTTACATCAACCTTTCTTGAGGCCCCCCAATTCTCCCGTCTTCTATAGGCTATCAGCTCGAAAGTGTGGTCTTCCCTCAATGTTTCTCCAATGGCCGCCAGAGCACCGATTATCCCACGCCTCATTTTATAGCCGACAGCCTCAGCACCAAACTTCCTAATTAACTTCAAGGCATCTCTTAACCTCACAATGCCTCGAATTGCCTCCCTAGCGAAAACTTCAACCTCCCCGGGTACATCTCCCATGAGAAAGACCACACCAGGGTCTGTTCCCTTATAATCTAAGTCTGCATTCTCCTCGATTGTCTCAATCACGCATTCCCTCAAATCCCCATATAGGCTGGGGTCGCATTCAACCCTTAAGCATAGGGCTCCATTACCACGAGTCTTCCATGGAACATTCGGATTTAACCTAATCAAGTTAGGATAATCTATGAATTGAATCCCCATCCTATAGAATCTCTCGATTATTAAGGCCGCAATGTATGTTGTGCAGCCTATTCTAGGCGAGTCGGTATCATCAAACCCTATATGCAGTCTCATCTTGCAACTTCCAATATTAAATCATTGCGGATTTAAGGATAACCTAACTCTTACCCCGGCTTTTTGAATATTGCCCTTGAAAAGAGTATCAGAAGCGTTAAGAGAGATGCCGTTACAGCCAATATATAGTCTCCAACACCTACTGCTAAGCCTATTGCCGCGGTAACCCATAAGCTCGCTGCGGTGGTTATCCCCACAACTCTGTCCCGTTCAGCTAATATTGCTCCTGCGCCAATAAAGCCTATCCCAGCAACTATACCAGCGGCTATCCTCGCCGGGTCGATGCTAAATTCTAGCGAGATTAGCGTAAATAAACATGAACCGAGGCAGACAAGCATATGGGTTCTTAGCCCCGCTGGCTTATGCGCCTTCTCCCTCTCAAACCCAACAATCATTCCTAAGGTTACCGAGAGAATCAAACGGGCAATTTGCTCGCCAATAACTAGGTAATCCATAATAGGTTACTCGATTCCCTCAAATATAAATTATTTAGCACTGAAAAATGAGCAACATTAATATTCCCGGATTTACAATCTGTTATTCTGCCGGATGAAGAGAAGGCATTTGATTGAACCGATGATAGGTCAGAGTTAAACTGACGGCATCTTGCTATCCACCCGAAACACCTTAAAAGGCTGATTTTTAGGTGGAGTAGAGGGAGAGGTTAACCAGAGGATAGGGAGGTATCAACCCACAACATTCCTATGGGGCCTAGTTTAGTCAACGAATACGCTAACGACCCTAAGACTCTCAGCATCAATAAGCCCATAATCGGTAATCTTAAGTTTAGGCACAACTGGCAATGAAAGGAATGACATCGCCATAAACGGGTTCTTGATTTTACAGCCCAGATTAGATGCCGCGATTTCCAAGGCTCTAATCTTCTCGGCTATCTCCTCAGCCTCTAAATTAGCCATTAAGCCGGCGATTGGAAGTGGAAGCTCCTCAAAAATTTTGCCACCATTCACTATAACTAGACCCCCATTAATCTCCTTGATTCTTAAAATAGCCCTATACAAATCTGAATCATTAGTGCCAACTGCAATGATATTATGCGAGTCGTGAGCAAACGTTGAGGCTATAGCGCCACCTTTCAATCCAAAGCCAGTTACGAACCCCCTTCCAACCCTACCAGACCCACGATGCCGCTCAACAACACATATCTTTAGAATATCCCTATCTAAATCAGGCTTAACCTCACCATCAACAATAGCCATTTCACAATGAATCTCATCGGTGAGAATCTGATCTCTAATTAAACCGATAACTCTCACGGTTACTCTACCATATTCCACGCTTGGATGCCTAATGGCTAAATCCCCAATCCTTAAGCCACCAATATTAACCGATCCAATAGCAACGCTTTTATCTGGTTTCTCAACCGCACCCAAATACTTGCCGTCCTTTGCGACAACTCTGCCATTAATCAAGACAAGCTCGGGCCTAAAATCTCTCAAATTGTTTATTATAGCGATGTCTGCTGACTTTCCAGGTGATAGACTGCCCAAATTTGATAGTTTAAAGTATTCGGCTGGCTTAAGTGTAACCATCCTTATGGCGTCCACTGGGTCTAATCCCTCCTCAACGACCCTTCTGAGACAGTAATCTATATGTCCCTCACGTAGTATGTCATCTGCATGCCTATCATCTGTTACTAACATAACCCTCTCTGGGCAGCCTTTAGAGACAACCTTTATGAGCCTTGATATGGCCTTTGCCGTTGAGCCTTCCCGTATCATAATCCACATTCCAAGCGATATCTTCTCCCTTGCCTCATCTAAGCTTATCACCTCATGGTCCGAGCCCACCCCAACTAGAATATATGCGCATAACTCGTCCCCTCTTAAGCCCGGAGCATGCCCATCAATAATCATTCCCCTACAAGCCTCTATCTTCTCTAGGATTGCCTCATCCTTATCTATGACGCCCCTATAATTCATGACCTCGCCTAAGCCCAAAATATTTCTAAAGCTCTTCAACGCCCTTATCTCATCTAAACCTATCTTACCCCCAGTAGTCTCAAGGTTCGTTGATGGGACGGATGAGGGAATCATAAAATAAAACTTCAGCGGAGTCATTTTAGCATCCTCAATCATAAATTTTATGCCATCTAAACCCATGACATTAGCAATTTCATGCGGGTCTGCGATAACACAACCTGTTCCATGAGGGATAACTGCCCTCGCAAATGCGCTTGGCCTCATAAGTGAACTCTCTACGTGAACGTGCCCATCAATGTAGGCTGGCAGGATATATTTAGACTTAAAATCAAGGTTTTCTCTGGCCAGTTTAGGTTTCGAGCCAACATAAACTATTAGCCCATCCTTAATGCCAACATAGCCGTCAAAGATGATTCCGCCATAAACATCGACTATCTGCCCAGAAATCACCATATCCAGAGGCGAAATGCCTAAACAGGCATCTATAAGGTTCTTCATACTCCTAAACCCGAAAAGTAACGTGATAATGAAGGGGCCAATTAACGTTCATCTAATGGATAAAGCCCCCTTGAACCTCCCGTTTTCTCCTAGACATCTTAATAAGTAAATCAATGAGACGTTTATCTTCTAAAGGTTTAGTTTTGATTACTCCCTTTGATTCCGCCTCGCTAACTATTTCATCGCCAACCTCCGTGCGTACTACCGTGAGTGTCCAACCCTCAAGACCTAGCCCTCCGGCTGATATATCTGCTAATTCAGCTGAGAAGTCAGGGCATGCTCGGCAGAAAGTGCATGAGTATTCTTTAACATCCCTTAGTGGTATTGCTTTAACCTCGCCATCCTTCATCCTAAGAATCATCTTGCCTTTAATATTGATTCCAGAAACCTCCCCTAACTTAATACCCATCCTCTCCTGAAAGAAGGATTTAATAAGACCATTATAGGTGAAGGATTCACTGCAGAAAAGACCAACCGTAAAACTTATTGCATCCGCATATTTTTTCAGCGGGAGCATCTGGAGCTTTCTTACGGCGTGAATTTGGCATGGTGTTCCAACAAAGGACAATTTTCCAACATTATTCTGAACCCCCTCTTTAAGGGCTAGGAGGTTTGGTGAGTAAGTATATCTCGTCCCAGCACACTCTAGTATGTCATTTCTTGATAGCGCAAGCTTTGGAACCGCCTTTAAAGGCTCATCCGAGCTTTTGCCGGATATAGCGGCTCCATTAACTATACCCTTCTCAATCGCGAATATCAGAAGCGATGTCACAAGCCCACCATCCTGACAGACCATTCTCACATCATCACTTGAGGTTTGGGCTACTAGGATTCGCCTATAAACCCCAAACTCCTCAGTGGTATTGCGCTCTCTTCCGAAGACAAAGCGCTCTAAGGATGAAAGTGACGTGTTAAATCTTGGGCAAACCTGGGCGCATATGCCGCACATTTTACATTCGCTTATGAGTTCAGGTCCACCACTACTATACTCAAGACAATTGAATGGACATGATATTACACATGAGGCGCATCCAACACATAAACGCGGCTCAACAACAGACCTTAATAGAGTCTCCTCAAAACTCACCTTTCTAATCGGCATATACCCAGCCATCCTCAAACCAAATCTAATTAAGGAAGAATATAATATATCTTTTAGCATACTCAATGAAAATAGGGAGAGGCTGTTGAGCATAGAAAGCCTATTTAGCGAGTCTTTAACTGTTAGTTCGCAGGAGTTTCTTGGACTGATAAGTGAGGTTAACGAGATAATTTCAGGCGAGCAGGGAGCCGTTGGGAATCTGAAGATTACTGGTAGGCTTATACGCTTGCCAAGCAGCGGTGAAGCGACTATTATAGGGGATATACATGGAGACCTAGCAAGTTTAAAACATATACTTTCAGAGAGCCTATTTATAGAGAGGGCTTCAGCCGGAAAAGAAGTCTACTTAATATTCCTAGGAGATTATGGCGATAGAGGAGCCTATTCACCAGAGGTTTATTATTTCGTTCTAACACTAAAGAAGGCCTTCCCAGACAGAGTTATCTTGCTCCAAGGAAACCATGAGGGGCCGGAAGATATACTTGCATATCCACATGACCTACCACGACACTTAAGCAGAAAGTTCGGTCGGGATGGCTTAAGAGTCTACGGCGAATTAAGCGGTCTTTTTAGAAGATTTTACACTGCTGTAATTCTCGAAAGAAAGTTTGTGATGCTTCATGGTGGTGTGCCAAGTGAGGCTGAAAGCCCGGAAGATGTAGCATTCGCATATAAGCAGCATCCGCTCAAAAGCCACCTAGAGGAGATCTTATGGAGTGACCCGGCGGATGGAATTAGCGGCAAATATCCATCCCTAAGGGGAGCTGGCTATCTTTTCGGCGAGGATATAACGGAGCGTTTCCTCAGGATTATGGGTGCAAGTTTTCTAATTAGGGGGCATGAGCCGGCTGAGGATGGATATAAATTTAACCATGGCGGAAGGATTTTGACATTATTTAGCAGGAAAGGACCGCCATACTATAATACTCACGCAGCATACCTAACAATAGACTTGTCAGCCGACTTTGAATCAGCAAGCGATATCGAAAGGTTCATTCGAAAGTTTTAAGGGAAAGACAGCAGTATTATCAATTCTTCTATAAAGCTTTTAAAGAGAGAAATTAAAGAGATTATTGAGGAGAAATGCCGCGAACACTATTATATAGGGTGGATTTGACTAAAATTGAGGGTGAGGGTGATTTTCCCTGCCCCTCATGCGGAAATTTAATATCGCCGGATGATGAGAGCGGCCTAAACTATGAGATAGTTGATATTAAGACGGATAGGCAAGGAAGGCTTAGGGAGCTGATTATCATCTGTAAGAAGTGTGGAAGCGAGATACACCTCGAAGGATTTGAATTGCTTGATGAACTTGAAGAAGAAATAGAAGATACCAGCGAAGAAGAGGATATATAGAACTTCGCGCTCTAAGATACGGTGGTGGCATCAACCCTCACTTAATTAACTTTCTATGGTGATTCTCTTATGGATTTAAGGGGTTACTTCACATCCACGATAGGAAGTTTTCCGCTAGAGGATTCTGAGACTAATAGGGAGAGATGCCTAAGGGATTTAGCCAACCTAGGAATAGATTTTCCAGCATATCCACAGCTAACAGATATGGGTAGGCAGTTTCTGGACGGTTTGGTGAGTCAGGGATGCGGGATAATCCTAGAGAGGGGCAGATATAGATTGGCTGGTAAAGAGATAAATGTTGATGTTCAGCCAACCGGGTTGGAACCATTCTTTTGGGCTGTAAAATATGCTAAGGAGAATAACTTGAACCTTAAGATTAAGGCCGCAGTAACCGGTCCATTCACCTTGGCATCCTATATTGAAGTTAGGGATAGTGTTGCACCCTTTAATACAGCGTTATCTGACATCAGTTTAGTGGAGCAGCTTTCACAAATAATCTCTAAGGTATGCAAAGATGTCTCAAAGGATGCTAGCATGATTTCTATAGATGAGCCCATTTTAAGCGTTATTATTGGAGTAAGAGTACCATTCCAGTATAACGATGAAGATATTAAGAGAATATTTGATGTTTTAAGGGAAAGCTGCGGGAGCATACCCGTTGGAACACATATTTGTGGTAGGATATCTCCGAAGCTGGCTAGTATACTCCTAAAGACTAGCATGGACTTTTTAAGCCACCAATTTTATGATTCACCCGAAAACATGATGGTTTATGCGCCTAAAGATTTGAGGGATAATGACAAGATACTTTCCATTGGCTGCGTTTCAAGCATAAAACCACATGTTGAAAGCGTTGAGGAGATTCTCAAGCTCATGATGAAATTTAAAGACTACGGTGACTGCTTAATCTTTACGCCAGACTGCGGATTCAGAAACCTTATAATTGATGGTTCTAGGGAGAGGGGTTATGAAATAGCAATTGGGAAACTTAGGAATATGGTTGAGGCAACTAAAAGATTTAGGAGGATAAAGGCGCTAGATTAACCCGACATCCCTAAGTATCCTCTTGAACTCCTCTTCTCTAAGTGATGCTTTCCTCCCAAGCTCATAAAGTCTCTTGACTTCCTCAACAACTCTCATAAGGGTTTCCATATCCGGTTCCCTACCAGTTATCTCGATAATTTTATGTCTAATTATCGCCTTCCCAGAGTGCTTGCCTATTGTCAGCCTACGCACATTTCCGACGAGCTCTGGCGGATAAGGTTCATATGTTGCCGGGTCGTTCAGAACCCCATGCGTGTGTATTCCTGACTCATGAGCGAAAGCATAGGCACCTACAATAGCCTTATTGGGCGGGACAACGTAGCCTGTAGCCCGGCTTATGAGTTCCGCCAAAGCCGTTAGCTTCTGTGTTTTCCCCTCAAACTTTTTGACCCCATAATGCATGTAGAGGTTCATTATGACTTTCTCTGTCTCAGCGTTTCCGGCTCTCTCACCTATCCCAAGGAACGTTGTGCTCAAATAGATTCTATCCCATACTCCTGATGCGGCTCTAACCGCCGCAATAGTATTTTCAACGGCATTTCCGAAGTCATCATGCGCATGAATTTCTACATCACTTATCCTCGTCTCGTACTTGATGGCTTTAATCTTCGCTGGAATACCATTTGGCAATGGAGCATTTGGGTCTGAGAGACCAACGCCAACAGTATCACATATTCTATAGCATTCTGCCCCAGCCTCAGCAACAGCATTTATAAATTTCTTCTCGAAATTCCAGTCGGCTCTAGTGCTATCCTCACCGTGAACGAAGACTCTTAACCCATGGTCTTTTGCAGCATACTCAACGACCTCAACAACCCTGTTTAGAAGCTCATCTGGGGTTTTATTCGGCCACTTAGCCCTAAAATGTATATAGGATACTGGATGTGATATTCCAACCTCCTCGAAACCGCAGTCTATTGCGTCATCTATATCCTCCTTAACAGCCCTGCACCATCCGGCTAGGCGGGCGTTCAAGCCCATCTTCTGTATTAACTTAATAGCCTCTTTATCCGGCTTCTGATAATGATGTAACTCTATGCGTTCAACACCAATCTCATCGAGTAGGCGGGCTATTTCAGCAGCATCCTCCGGAGAAACTGCTAGCCCCGGCATCTGTATACCATCCCTAAGCGTTGTATCATCGATTATAGGCTCGGTCTTCATGGACAACCTAAAGTATAGGTCTTCAAAGGCCATCTTTCTAATCATATCCGAGCACACTTTCTTCCCACCCCTCCATCTACAGTTACTATTTTGGATTTGAGTTTGGTGGATGGAATATTGAGATTAATGTCTCGGTATGGACAACATTGGGATGCTGCTCGACCATCTCGTAAATTATCTTCTGGAGCTCTTTGAGACTTGAGGCTTCTATAACAACTACAGCATCATATCTTCCAAGAACCGAATTAGCCATCTTAACACCCTTTATCCGCCTAGACCTAACAATCTCCTCCGATGTTCCGGGCTTCATTTTAATGAGGACGAAAGCCCTCAAGGCCTTTCTTCTAAGGTCTTTACCAGTGCTCATCTGTCCCTTAACCCCAAACTTTATGCTATTCAATCTCGGTTAATGTTAGGGATGTCTCGGTATGCACGATGTTTGGGTCTCTCTCGATAACCTTATATAGTATCTCGTTTATGCTCTCCAGATTGGGCGCCTCAATTATGACGATTGCATCAAACCTCCCATATATCGCGTCGGCCTGGACAACTTCCTTAATGGTGCTCTTTATCCTTTTAACTACCTCTAATGATGTCCCGGGTTTTGTCTCAATAAATATATATGCCCTTAACATTACTCACACCTCCCACGCAATTTAACCTTACCCTTCATATATCTGGTTAAACCCCCTTAATAGTCAAGATACTTCATTATCTCCCATGGCGTTATGTAGAGACAGTACTGATGCCAATCATTCATCTTATACTCAATGAAGGTGTCAAATATGTGGCTCCCAAGGGTTCGGTGGATCACCTCATCACTCTTCATCTCATCAATGGCTTCCTTCAGCGTGGTTGGCAGCTCACCTATGCCAAGCGCCC
>JAGTQF010000002.1 GCA_018396655.1 Candidatus Bathyarchaeota archaeon | reverse complement strand
TCTGAAGACACCTTGCTTAAATGCTTCCTGGACGTTCTTATCCTCAGGATCCGGTATAACGATGTAGCCTCTCTTCTTCAACATAATGGCCCTTTCTAGACTGCTTATCCTAACCTCTCCACCTATCGCTTTTGCTCCCTGACCCCACTTCCTCTCAATGATGTCAACTTCCAGCTTAGATATAGCGTAGACGTCAACCCCTAAGCGTTGATCTTCAACATTAGTTTGAACTGCTATGCCCCCATACTTTCCATCCCAGAACTTCTTAAATGCCTCAACCCTCCTCTTGAGCTCCGCCGAATAAGTAACTTTTCCATTAGTGATCACCGCTTCCGGATCCATGCCGCAAATATTCTCGCCTATAGTGACTATTATTCCGGAGAGAGCGCCGCCTATTGCAAGGCTATCCCAGTTAACCCTAGCAACCTCTGTTGAACCGTATGCTCCTATTATGACGGGTATCTTGAGCGGTATGCCAGCAACACTTGTTTCAACATCAACATTCGGGAATAACGCTATGTCTGGGTCTGGATCTATGCCTTCAGCGCCTAAAAGTCTCGCCTTAATGTTAAAGTGCGACCAGTCTAATCCATAGTCCTTTAAGGAGCCGGCCGTGCTCTTCCCAAACATCTTCGGATCTGGATAAAGTGCTTCACGCCCCCTAAAAGCCGACAATGAAACCTCGCAGATAAAGGGGCACTCTCTAATACATAGAGGGCATAGACCGCTGGATGGGCAGGTATCCTCAACCCTTGTTCTAGTATCAGTAGTCGACATGGAATTTAGGTATGAAGAGTTCTTCTGCACAGGGTTTGGCATACACTATCACCTGATTGGCATATGGTTACCTATTACCAAAATATAAGTTTTTCTTTAAGAATAAATGAATACGTTTTAGCGCAATAAGATCATTATAATGGGAAGAAACCAGCCTTCTTTAACTTTACCTTCTTTAACTTTAGTCTCCGCAACTTATCTCTTTTTCTAAAAAATTTAAGGCAGTAATATTCTTGAAACCTAAAAGTAATAAGTGTAAAATACGAAGGATTAAGAGATTTCATCTTATATGGTTTGGCGGTTAAAGTTGAAGAGGTTGTTTCGCAAATTAAAGAGTTATCTTCAAATAATCTTACAGGTGCAAAACTTAGCAAGATCTCTATTTGCCCTATCATCTACAATATCTGTTATGATGCTGTATTTCCTCTACCCTGAATCCTACAATATTACTTGGAAGGGTAGAGCATATTATATTTTCTTTCTCTGGCTAGCTTTACTTGAGAACGCGTTAAATTGGGGGAAGATTAATGTGAAGATTGATGCGTTGAAATCTAAGCGTTTCTTAGCGTCCGCTATAGTTGCATTTCTACCAATCACGTATATTCTGATTGTTGATTTTTTTGAGGTAGATAAGATTATCATAGATTCATTCCCTAAGCGGTATGGGATGAGCATCTGGGCAGAAAGCATGCCTCTCACAATAGAATATATTATCTTAGCAGCCCTGTTTTCATTGACGGTGATTTTGGCTTATGGGAAAAGGGGTCTAAGATATCTCGCACTCCCAATCTCTCTCTCATGGGCTATAGGCACAATCTTCCTTATAGATAACCTCTATCCATTTGGTGAATTTACACCATTTCAGATGATCGTCCCAGCTACCTCTATGCTTGCATCCAGCATTCTCTCACTAATTGGCTATAATACTGAGTTGAGGGGGCAAATTTATGGAGCAACCACTTTAAGGGTTTGGAGCAACAAGGGTGAGGCTACATTTGGCATAGCATGGCCATGTTCAGGCGTGGAAGGCCTCATACTATATTCAGTTGTAACCGCTCTATTCTTAAGAGACAGCAAATTTTCACAGAGACAGAAAATATTGTGTTTTCTGGTGGGAGCCGCAATCACGTATTTCATTAATGCCCTTAGGATAGCCATGATCTTCATTATAGCCATTGAATATGGTGTTGCCTCTCCAGAGGTTCAGCGATTCCACGGTTACTATGGACCATTATTCTCAGTCATGTGGATTCTCGCCTATCAACTAATAATTGCTGCACAATCCTTATGGAATGAAAGAAGAACCAAGGGTGCTACTTAGAAAGTTTTATAAAATAAACTGAAATAGATTAATGGTTAAAAGCACGGTATAATCTTTGAGTGATGAGATTTGGGAAAATATAAAATTTTATTGCTATTATTCTTAGCTCTCCTAGCCTATAAAACTGGCATACCAGCGGTTAATGCAGTTAATGAGGAAGGCCCATCATTTATGGAGATGATTTCGGTCACAGTAAATTGTACAACAGCTGAACTCACAATATCTAGCACAGTACATTCAACAGATGCCACGCTTGTGCACTTCCCAACGGGAATAGATATGAGCAGTAGCGAATTAACCAACGCCGTTTTAATTGTAGTTGGATTTTCTAGGGAGGCTTCAGGATTAGTTATTGGCTTCAATAATACTGATGCCGCGACCGCAAGGTCGCTTGCGGATGCCGTTAAGGGCTCTATAGAAAACGCCTTCAATACAGGTTTCACATTCACATACAATTCCACTGAGACCGAAGATACCTATGTTTACGTGTCATATACCGGACCTGGAAAAAGCGATCTAACCGGATATCTAAGCTGGCTTATGGATAGATGCTTAGTCTCAAACTTAGGAGGCTTTACATCAACGTTCCTCTCAATGAGCAGCGAGATGGAAGCTTTTGTTGAGGTTAGCGCTGGCAAGGAAAGCGGTAGCTTTGACTGGATCTATTATATGGCGGTGGGCTACTCCACCAGCGTATCGACTGGGGTGGGGCCCCATAAAATAGACATTTTAGACCTGCTCAATGCTGATTCTCTTGCGCCATCGGAGCATGCTTCACAGGAGGGATGGTTTGTATCGACGGTTCAGTTCATAGTTCTCTCCAATGAGACTGTCTCCTATGTATCCTCGGAGCCAGGCCTCATGAACCCGCCGATGCAGATGAGGGGCTGGATTGTCAATCCTATTCCGCCTCAACCACCAGTTCAATTGATGGCGCAATTCAGCTTCGCAAATGACCCAACACCAGTTAATAAACTCTCAATAACCTTTAGCGGCCTAATCATTCCGGAGATTACGGCTCCAGCCCAGCTAATCCTGTTGATTTTAACAATATCGGCTACCCTAGCCGCTAGAAAAATGCTCAAGAAATTCCTTTAAATGAAAAAGTGAGGTAAAAAGAGATTTTCTGCAGCCTTATATAGGCATATATGATTGTGTAAAAATAGTGCTAATACTAAAAGGCTGGGGGATTATAGGAGCCTTATTAAATTTAGTGGTTTCTTCTGGTCTGGCTCACAATTATTGGTAGGGTTATTAGTCCAAGCGATCCCATTATTATGAGCGCCGGCCTAAATGACGTGTATGAGTCTATTGTATGCCCTATTAGTCCAACCCATATTGAGTTAAACATTGAGCCTATTGTGAGAAAGAGCCCAACCGCTAAGTCCCTGTTATATCCACTTGTAACTTTAACCAGCTGTGACTGTAGTAGTGTTGGCATGGAGAAGCCCATAAACATTAATGTAAATAAGTGCACTGCGATTAATGCTCTTCCAGTCTCAGGTCCATATGGAATTAGCAAATATGTGAGTATTGATGCGATAAGAACCGAGATAGATGCAGTTTTAGTATATCCCATGTGTCCAGCGTAGATTCCAAGTATGACTGGCCCCAAAACTCCTCCCAAGAGCCCAATTGTATAAATCATTCCCCTCTCGTAAATATCCATTTTTAGAAAGTCTGCGAGAAAGACTGGAATGTACGTGGTTAATGTTCCTATGTCTATTCCCCCGGATAATAGTGCCTGGGTTGCTAGGATAGGTATGACGCTTCTGGTTTTCATAAGCAACATTACGTCGTTCTTTAGGCTGTTTTTCCCCGGATTTCTCTTAGCCCTATTCTCCTGACTTCTTTTAGCTCTGTTTAGATACCATATTACCGTTAAGCCTACCATTAATGCTGGAATGGAGAATATAAATAATGTTATTCTCCATCCTAGTGAGGCAGCTAGAATCGTCATGATGAGTGGACCAACTATATTACCTATATATGCCACGCCGTAATGGAATCCTATGGCGCCTCCAAGAGACTCTTCATCAAACTCTTCGCTGATTATTGCTGTCCCCATAGGATGTTGTGGTGCAACCCCAATATTCGAGATTAACTTGGCGCTCAAAAAATCTATGAATTTACGCGATAACCCTGTTAGAAATGTCCCTAGGGATAGAAGAATATTGCCTAATCCCAAAAGAATATGTCTCGCTATTCTCCTACTGGCAACACTAAATAATATTTGGGTTAAACCGCCAATTAATGATGAGAGGGCCATCGCTAAACCGAACTCGGTATAGTTTAGTTCAAGCTCTTTGATGATTAATGGTATGAGGATTGATGAGCCGACGTAAATATGCTGCATAACATGCGATATTGTCACAATCAGCAGAATCCTTTTAGGAGACTTATTCCCGCTCATCGCCTAATCCTTCTATTCTGCTTTAATCTTTAATCCCTTAATATTCTCCGTTAGATTTTCACCTGATATTTAACCGTCACGCTGAAAGATGATTTTGAAAACCGTATTTTCCCTTCATAATCTATTTTTAAGAAATAGACTGTTGAATCTATAGTATTGAGGAATTCCAGCAATCTATACTAAAGATGGATAAGGGTAATTAAATGGAGGGTAGGAAGGTTGCTTAGGAGAAGGAGGAAAGGGCAGACATCTTTGGAGATACTAGCCCTACTGCTTATAGCCCTAGCGATAACCGCTGTCAGCGCAGCAGTATACAATCTACTCTACATGAACTTACCGATAAGTGTTGAGCCCGCAAAAATCCGATTTGTGAGTGGTGATGACAGTACGGTGGCTGGTGCGCAAATAGGGGTAAACGGCACATACGTGAGCTTTAATAGCGTATCAGGTTGGCCGAATGCACTAAGGGTATACACGGATGCCGTTAGAATCAAAAACTTTGACCCTTCGAGTAGAACCATAAATCTGAGACTTGACTCGTATAATGGAGATACCAGCGCTGTAGAATTTATACGCATAAAACTCTTTGATGGAGATACGCAAATGGGGAACACTATTGAGGCTGGGACTGGCAATACTTCAACGGGCGATTTAAGTATGTCGGCTGGGGCTGAGTGGCGTGTGCAACTGGAGATTAGGTGGAAGGATGGGGTCCTCTCAACATACTCTGTGTCGCTGCAGCTCAGCCTAGTGGTTCCGGGAGAGTAGAAGGGTTCCTTCAATCCTCTTTTTCTTGCATTTTCTCTAGATAAAATGGTAGTGGGGAGACTATATGAGGGCATGCATGAGGAACATTGGCGCATTGATTCTGGGCTTAACTCTAATGCTAAGCATAGGCTTAGCTGGATGGACGCAGGCAAGCGTATGGAACAGCCTATATGCACATGCATCACCAATAAGGGCTGAGGAGCCAAAAATAAGGTTACGGGAAGGAACGGCCGGAACAAGTATAATCTCAATAAACGGCACAAGCGCTAAGGTCTCTATCTCATCAGATATAATAGCTTATAATCCCTCAGGATATACCCCGCTTGGGGGCACGACTTTAATCTCTGGAGCACTAAACGATATCAGGGCGGATGACAGTGTATATATGACTTTTAGGAGCTGTGGATACTCAGCCTACAATGAAAGCCTAGACATCAGCTCCACGACTTCAATCTCCTATGTGGACAAAGTGTCACTAACATTTAATCCGCCAGAGACTGGCCACTATATTATAATCGCCGATGCGGAGATACAATGCTCATCAACCGCGGTGAACGCGGGGGTTAAGGCGCGCCTATATAACGGCACAAATACTTATCAAGAAGTGATTTATAGGCCTAGGAATACTGCCGAGTGGTATCCATTTAATGCGCTTAAGCAACTTTATATTCAAGGGCAGACGACGATAAGATTGCAGTTTGCTTCAGTAAGCGGCTCTAGCGTATCTATTAGGAACGCGCGGCTCTTCATATTTAAGGCTACAAGCGTCCACTATGCTGAGAGCGAGGGGCGTTCAACAACAAATAGCACATTATGGGTAGATAAGGTTACCCTGAGATTTACTCCCTCCAGTGAAGGAGACTATCTGATAATCGCCACAGCGAATTTAGATAGCTCATCAACATCATATGACGTTATGTGCCGGCTAATACAGGATGACTCTATTATTCACGCAGAGGTTAGGAGAAGACCTAGGGCTGCATCGAATAGATATAATTTTGGAGCGATGAGGAAGATTACTCTTGACTTATCCGAGCATATCTTCTCCCTTCAATTCTGCTCCTCAAGTTCCTTTGCGACTGCAGGAATACAATATGCACATATTATAGTGATAAGTCTCAGAGATTTCCCAGCCTATTACTATCAAGAGAGCGAGAGTGAATCAGCAGCTCAACAGCCTAACACTTGGTATGATAAGGTTACATTAAGTTACGTTCCGTTGGAGGGAGAGCATTTAATTATCGGTTCGCTACATCACACATCAGGTTCTCCTATCCAGCAAGTCCAGTTTAGGCTGAGTCAGAATGGGAATATCGCCTCAGATAGAGTGGTTCGCCAAGGAGCAAGCATGGATTACGAAGCATCCTTCAGCTTCATGAAGGTTATGCTTAACCCATCCATTAAAACCGATAAGATACAGTTTTCTGGAACCAGCAAAACCGTCAGGGTTAAGATGGCGCGACTAGTATCGATTCAGTTGCCCTTCCAGCAGATAGCAGAAATGGAGTTCACTGGAACCTCAAACATAAAGCGATGGGCGCAACTAACTTGGACAGTGGACTGCTCAGCATCTATTACCTCCACAACAGTAGTCATACAGCTATATAACTATCAAATTGGCGGATATCCGGAGGAGGGGAATGGCTTCGCAAAGGCAGAAGTAGGTCTTAATGACTCCACGATAATTCAGACCATAAGAGATAATCCAGCATGCTTTAGAGATGCCTCTGGTAGATGGAGGATGAGAATAAGATGTCTGAAAACTAGGACGGACCCGTTTGACTTTAGGATTGACTGGATAGAGTTTAAGGTTTTCTGCCAGAACACCTACGACTACGTACTTAAGATTACCAACTGTATTGCTGATTCTTGGATAGTTAGGTTTAGGGCTTATAGCGAAGTTAATATTGGGCGTCTCTATAACTACACGATATACGTTTATGATGGGGATTCATCCATCCAAATCCAAATTATTGATGGGGATTATTCTCAGCAGTGTGGCAGTTGGCTTAGCCTAGATGGTTTTGGCGTAATTTATGTTGTTGTGAGCGTTTCGGCATTAGAGTTGGGTATATCGCGCATCCACACCTACCTCGAAATTAATAGGCCAAATACATCAGTATATAATTTGATGGATGTGGAGTTTGAGGTCTCCTAATAGAAAGCCTCTTTAAAATCATTCTCTCTTCAATATCCTTCTAACTATTGGCCCATTTGGGCTTGTCTCCTCAAATATTATGCATTGGAACTTGTAGATTTTTGTTCCCTTAAGAAGCCAGCAGTCCGGTGGCAGACCAGCCTTCATGCAGCATTGACATAGAAATTCCTCCTCATCCCAGCCCCATTCAACCGGCACCTGCGGAAGAAGCAAACCCTTATAAAATCCCCTCTCAACAATCAAACCATCCTCACCAACCTTTATTTTAGATGGATATTCGCTTGGAGAGCTAACCTCAATGAGCTTCGGCTCTGTTAGGACGCTAACCTCGAATACTACGCGGTTGAGTTCGCTCATCTTCATGGGTGGGAAACGCGGGTCTCTTGTTGCTGACTCTATCGCTGCCTCTATAACAGCCTTAGCAAGCGGATAGACCGGGTATGGAAAACCTATACATCCTCGAAGAGTCTTCTCCCCATCTCTAACGCTATTTATCGTAACGAATACTCCTCTTCTCTCCATCAAGCTCGCTGGAAGCTCACTTGGCGGACTAATTATCCTCCCATCCTTTAAATTCTCCTCAACAGCGCGTCTGGCCAACTTAACGAGAAAGGCCCCTTCCTCATCGGTCAGATTAAACTCCATATTAGACCACCAATAAAATGGATTAGCGAAATGTTAGATAAGGCTTACAGTGCTCCTAAAAAGAAATTAATTAGATTTTTAGAATTTAATTGACTCTTCCCTAATGCCATTCTTGGTTATTATGAGTAGGTCTATTCCGTCGCCGCTCATCGCATCTCGGCTTATAGCAGACTTAACAGCTTTTATGGCGAGCTCCCTGCCCTCCTCAACGGTCATCCCATCCTTATAAGACTCCTCAAGAACACCTATAGCTATCTCGGCGCCCGAGCCTACAGCCGCATATTTATCTGGTATAGTTGAGCCTAGAATATCCAGCACATAGATTGATGGGCCCTCATCATCAACACCGCCAATAATAGTTTCAGTTATGTAGGGAAGCAGCCTACTGCTAAAGAGTAGATTCGACATAACCTTAGCGGCAGCCCTAACACTTATAGGCCTACCAGATTCGAGCTTAAATAGGTTCGCGTAAACACCAACCTCACGGGCTAAAATCTGCATATCAGAGACAAGACCAGCACATGCAGCACCTATATGATCAGATATTTTAAAGACCTTCTTGCCAACCCTGCTTAAGACGAAATTTCCATATGAAACCCTCTTCTCGGATGCTAATACAACCCCATCCGAGCACACTATCCCAACCGTCGTCGCACCTGGGATCGCTATATACTGGCCTTGTTCATTCAACTCGTGTTTCCTCTCCTCAATAATTATCATGTGAGGGGGATAATTAAATATTCTCCGTTTTGAACAATAATGAAACCTCTAAGCCTCCTATTAAAGCTTTACCAAAATGTTTAGAGTTGCCTAATAAAGTATCTCCTTACTCAATCTAACCCTGTAACCCTCTATGGGTATGCCCTCCTCGAGAAGCATTCTTCTCCGCACCTCAATCTCCCCAATGGTTTCACCCACTATTCTGCCATCGGATCTAACAACCCTATGGCATGGAATTATGGAAGCAAGAGGATTCTTGTGGAGGGCGTTTCCAACAGCCCTAAAAGCGCGAGGTTTACCGATGATCTCGGCTATACGTTTGTATGTGCTAACTTTCCCTTTAGGTATCTTAAGGACTGCCATTAAAACGGTCTTCTCAAACTCCGTCCTCCCATCTAAGCGCTTGAGAATCTCTTCCTGATTTTCCAAACCGCCTCCACCCGTTACTCTTAAACCACAATAATTAAATGCTTAAAATTATTCTTTAAGCATATTAACACCCCTATAGATAGAAAGTAAATTTCGGAGGGATTGAGCACGGAGACCAGTGAGCACGGGCATGGAGACTTTAAGTTTTTGAGGGCGCTATATGTTGGGCGCTTCCAACCATTCCACCTAGGCCACCTTGAGGCCGTCAAATATATTCTTAGCAATGCTAGGGAGGTCATTATTGTTGTTGGAAGCGCGCAGGAGAGCCACACGCTTGAGAATCCCTTCACCGCCGGGGAAAGAGTCTACATGATTAGACTTGCGCTTAATGAGATAGGCGTCGACCCTAGTAGATACTACATTATTCCTGTCATTGATTTGGATGTTCATGGTATATGGGTTTCGCATGTTTGCTCTTATGTTCCGAAGTTCGATGTCGTGTATTCTAATGAGCCGCTGACCAGACGCCTATTTATCGAGAGCGGTTTTAGGGTTGAGTCCATACCGTTCTTTAAGAGGGAGGTTTGCTCCGCAACAGAGATTAGGCGGAGAATGCTCGCTGGCTCAAGCTGGGAGGAACTTCTACCAAGGAGCGTTGCCGCATACATTAAAGAGATAAATGGTGTTGAGAGACTGAGAGATTTAGCCAAAACCGATAAAATTACGCGCTAACATAGCCTTCTTAGCCTCCGGAGAGAGCCAGAGTTATCTTACGGGACTTCTCCATAGCGGCTTTAACAGCGCTCATAAAAGCATGTCTAATTGGAACCTTTTCCAGCTCAAAGAGACCCTCTATCGTAACCCCACCTGGGGTTGTGACCATATCGCGTATCTGGGACGGGGTTTTTTGCCCCTCAAGTATTAGTTTTCCAGTTCCAATCATTGCTTGAGCTGCCACCTTTAGAGCTAAAGACCTCTCCAGCCCAGCCTCTAATCCAGCATAAATCATTGCTTCGGCTATAAGCGCCATGTAGGCTGGAGCGCAACCACTTAGAGCAGTTATGGCATCCATGTAGGATTCATCAATCTTCTCAACCACCCCAAAAGACCTAAGCAGGTTAATCACTATCTCACTCTCTTCGGGCTTCAATCCTTGCTCCGCGGAGTATGCCGTAAAAGACTCTCTAACCGCTACTGCTAGATTAGGCATGGCTCTAACAACCTTCGCTCCGGGAGCCAACCTCTTTAAGGAGTCTATTGTCACAGCGGCTGCTAAAGAAATTAAGAGTTTACCCTCAATCTCCTCATTAATCTCTTTTAGGGTGGATTCAACATCCTTTGGCTTAACACATAATATCACAACATCAGCCTGCCTAGCAGCCATCTTACTATCTGCTGTAACCCTTAACCCCAAATTTTCAAGCTCCCTAATGCGCTCACTTCTCTTCTCCGCAACTATAACATCATATCCGCTTAATGTGAGGTTCCTCGCAACTGCCTCGCCTATAACACCGCCACCAATAACCGCAATAATCATCTCATGAGACACTCTCCTCCCAATTAAAACTAGAGTATTTCTATAATTGACTCTTTTTCAACCTCTCTCTCATTGAACTTCCCATCAGCATAATAAAGAAGCGTTCCATGGGCGATGCTCTCAACAAGAACCTTTCCGTCAGCCGTTCTGAGGACTCTTATTGGCGATGGTGGCAGGATATACTCTCTTAACCCTATCACAGCCTTTCCATCCTTAATGGGCGAGAGCACCATTACTTCAACCCCAAGCTCATCCAGCGATATGCTCAATCTATCGCATTCTTTAATTGTACCACACTCATTTGCAAAGACCTTATAGTAAGCGTATTCGCCGCTATTAACCTCGAAGGGCAGCATATCAAGCGCTATTGAATCCGTTATTCTCCCACCATGCCTATTAACGTTAAATATAGCCACAGCTATGCAATCACCGACCTTTGATGCAATCTTAAGGAGTATAGGCTCGTTATATGGGTCCCTGAACAGTACATCCTTGGTTGGTATAGCTGGCTCATAAGCCTTAATAAGCCTTCCATCTGGAAGCACAAAACGTTTAAGCAACTCTATATTAGTCTTCTCAGGCTCCCTATCAGTTATATATATTGGTCCACCGCTGAAAACCCTCGCTACAGCGTGAACCAATGCGTAGGGGTCATAAGACATGAACATGTCGTAGTCTGGATATGCTATGTGGCTGAAGAGTAACGCATTATATACGCTGAATATTGTGTGAAGTTTGGCATCGGCTTTCCAAAATGGTATATAGTCAATGGATACTCTCATGATGTTGCTGAAGAGAAAGTTACTATAGTTCTCAGGAGCCATACTCATACAATTAATTATATCTAAACCATTAGAGTAGGCGGCTGCCTGCATAGCAAGCTCGATGCTTCGAGAAGACTCACCAACCGTAGAATCCTCATTGTATAATGCATGTATAACCCATTGATTGTCTATCTTAACAAAATCTATGCCATTTGCCTTTACCCATGAATGGAACCTTCTATAAAATTCGTATGCCTCATCCATCCGCGGGGGCGGAACATAGCTCTCGTTAAACTTGGAGAAGTATCCCGCAACACCCAGCTCTTTAGAGACATCTCTATCGAAGCCGCTCCAGTGAATGTTTATTGTATGCCAAAGCCCGACAAGACCAACGCCAAGCTCCCTTAGCCTTCTAGAAACATTAATTATGCCTCCGGGAAATCTTTCATTCGCAGACAGTCTCCTCAGAATCCTACGTGGCCACCCATCCCTTTTAATCTCATCTTGCCATCCATCATCAATTATAATCCAACCCAGCCTAAGTCCCCTATCCAATATTCTCTTAACTATCTCTATAACGTTCTCGTAGGAGAGGTCCTCTGTTAATAGGGCGTTCCACGAGCACCAACCAATCTTATTCATGAAGTCTGGTGCCTTCTTTTTCCATCTTGGTTTGAACGTTAGGTGCAAAGATGCCGCGTTAACGCAGTGTTCAACAGCCTTATAGGGGTTGTTATCAACGGTTATAGATGCCGCCCAATTCAACTCTACATTCTTCTCGCTCTTGCCAAGAAAGACCCTGAGTTTCGGTCCGGGCTCGATATATATTGTGGCATATCTATCTGTAAACGTAAATAGTGCCATATATGCGCCATCATAATCGGCCAATAGGAAAACGCTGTAATAGGGGATTTGCCCGAAATCATCCGAGAATGTTGGGTATGTCCAGCATGGATAACCGCGCGCGTAATCGCTATGCTCAATAAAGACCATTTGAGGTGGATACTCTGGTTCCTCCGAGGGCTTCGGGCTTCTAGGCTCCTTTCCTATCGCAAACTGATTGTAATATCCAAACGCATTTGAATAAGGTTTGGCAGCATCCTTATGAGTTGTCAGCACCAATATTCTCTTAGGTTTTTTAATGTCAAGCTCCATCTCTAGGGGAAAGATGGAGCTTAAGGCTTTTAATGAGGCAATTGAGAAGCCAAGAAGGCATGATTCCCCATTAACGCGTAAAAATATATCTACGAAGGCATTCTCACATCTAAACCTAAGAGCTTCATATCCATTACATTTATATGAGCCCTCGTAGAGGCATTGCAGTTTCGATTCGTCAGCAAAGGTCAACGTAACTGATTTCACACCCAATTGGATGCTCTTTAAGTTAATGGATGGCGTATTCAAACTCTAGCACCTCCATTTATTGGAATAATTTTTCTTCGATGAATAATATAGCATTTTCAGGGTTGCGAGGTTTTTAGCGCTGCCTTCTTAAGTCTCCTAATATATTTCTTCAGATTAAGCAACATTTCTTTTTGGTTGTTTATATTCTCCTCTATAATCTTGATGATTTTGCTTCCAACTATCGCTCCATCTGCTCCCTGGGCGATTATATTTTTAATGTGGGATGGCTTGGATATTCCAAATCCAACAGCGATAGGGATTCTCCCATTAGATACCGTTGACGCTCTCCTTATGAGATTGATGCTCTCCTCTCTAAGCCTCTCTCTAACGCCAGTAACGCCGAATACTGAGACTAAGTAAAGGAAGCCAGATGAGCACTCGATAATTTTCTTGATGCGCTCATTTGATGTTGATGGTGCTGCAAGAAAAATTGTGTCAATATCATATTTGCTGGCTATAGCCCTATATTCCGATGACTCCTCTATTGTCATGTCGGGAACAATTACCCCACTAACATTACTCTCCTTAGCGAGACTAAAGAAATTCTCTAACCCCATTCTAAAGACCACATTATAATACGTTAGTATAATGATTGGCAGGTCTGGATGGGCCATGGATATTTTCCTTGCAATCTCCAATACCATAGTAGGTCTTACGCCAGCCCTCAATGCCCTTACGGCAGCGCGTTGAATAACCGGTCCATCGGCTATTGGGTCTGAGAATGGTATGCCGAGCTCAAGCATATCTATTCCACCCTCAATCAGCGCCTCGGCTATTACTGGTGTGTGGTTTAGCGTTGGGTCACCGCATGTGATGTATCCTATTAATGCGCCTTCGCCACGCCTCTCTAGACTTTTGAATTTCGCCTCTATAAGCCTCATATTTTAACACCTAGATATCTTGCGACAACCTCAACGTCCTTATCTCCTCTCCCAGACAACGTTACAACTATTATGTCGTCTCTGCTTAGGTTTGGCGCAATCT
Organism: Candidatus Bathyarchaeota archaeon; assembly: GCA_018396655.1. GTDB lineage: Archaea > Thermoproteota > Bathyarchaeia > Bathyarchaeales > DTEX01 > DTEX01. Next base: position 82,722 of record JAGTQF010000002.1, on the reverse strand, counting down.
TCATCGCGTAGGCTAAGGCATGTGAAGGTTCTAGGGCTGGTATTATGCCCTCACTTCTGGATAGTTCGAGAAATGCCTCCACAGCCTCCCTATCGGTTATGGCAACATATTTAGCGCGCCCAATCTCCTTTAAAAATGAATGTTCTGGACCAACTCCGGGATAATCTAAGCCAGCAGATATACTATGTGTCGTTATTATTTGCCCATCCTCATCTTGCAGGACATACGTTCTCATCCCATGAAATACTCCTTCTGAGCCAGCGCAGAGGGAGGCAGCATGCCTTCCAGTCTCTATTCCCTCACCAGCCGCCTCAACACCATATAACTCGACATCTAAGTCATCTAAGAATGGATAGAAAGTTCCCATAGCATTGCTTCCACCACCAACACATGCGATCAGGATATCCGGTGGCCTACCTTCCTTATTTAAAATCTGCTCTTTTATTTCATATCCTATAACACTCTGGAAATCACGAACAATCATTGGATATGGATGCGGACCAACAACGGAACCTATTAGGTAGTATGTTGTCTGAACGTTTGTAACCCAATCTCTAAGGGCTTCATTGATTGCGTCTTTAAGGGTTTTTGAGCCCGATTCAACCGGATGAACCTTAGCCCCAAGAAGTTCCATTCTGAAGACATTTAATCTCTGCCGCCTCATATCCTCCAAACCCATGTATATTTCAGCCCTTAAGCCCAATGCCGCGCAGGCCATGGCAGTTGCAACACCATGCTGCCCAGCACCAGTCTCGGCTATAACCCTCCTCTTACCCATCCTCTTAGCTAGAAATGCTTGTCCAACAGTATTATTTATTTTATGCGCCCCGCCGTGTGCTAGGTCCTCACGCTTCAAATAAATTTTCGCCCCACCTAGTTTCCTAGTAAGATTCTTCGCGTAATAGAGCGGAGTCGGTCTTCCAGCAAATTCTGAGAGATAATATTTTAGTTGCTTTTGGAATCTCTCATCTGCCTTAGCCTTTAAGTATGCCTCCTCAAGCTCTATGAGTGCTGACATAAGCGTTTCCGGAACAAATCTGCCCCCAAACCTGCCATATTTTCCGTCTATTGGGTAGTCGCTTAGATTAGGCATTTCTCAGCCCTCCTAACCTCCTCAATAAAAGAGACCATTTTATTCTCATTTTTAACTCCGGGTTGAGACTCAACGCCGCTTGAGACGTCAACCGCAAAGGGCTCAACCATAATAATTGCGCTTCCCACATTATCCGGCTTCAATCCTCCAGCGAGAATTAGGGGCTTAGGATATATCAGGTCCCGAATTCGCCTACTTACACTCCAGTCATGGGCAACCCCAGTGCCACCATAAGTTCCCGGAACATGCGAATCAACTAGAACGGCATCAAAATGCTCCATAAGATGTAATATCTCCCCAATAGGCATATTTGGAGAGACATTTATCGCGCCTATAACCCGAGTACGCGCAGAGATTTCCCGAAGCGCTTCTGCTGGAGGTAAATTACCATGTAACTGTATGGCATCCGGCCTCAACTCGCTGTAAATCTTAAGGATTTGTTCAATGCTTCTGAAGATTGTGACCGCAGTTCTAGTGATGAATAGTGGCGTCGCTCCCATCAATTGTTTGGCTTTATCAAGAGATATGTTTCTCGGTGATGATGGAACGTCGACAACAAATCCTAATGCGTCGGCCCCAGCCCTAACACATGCGTATACGTCTTCCAGCCTAGTTATTCCGCATATTTTAACCCTAACTCTTCTCATAGGCGCTCACTAGGTGCGCAACAAAATCCCTAACATTTCTCGCGGTCATTATAGCTGAGCCAACTAGAAATGCATCTGCACCGTATTTCCTCAAGAAGCGTATATCCTCTGGAGATTTTATTCCGCTCTCGCTGACAATCGGTCTGTTTCCGATATCGCTTTTCCTAAATCCCTTTAGGATACTTTTAGTTGTGTTGATATCAACTTTAAGCGTCTTCAAGTCCCGATTATTTATTCCAATCATGTCTGCTTCTGTCGACAGAGCCAGTTTAAACTCCTCAGCGGTATGAACCTCCAATAAGACCTCAAGCCCCATTCTATGGGAGTAATCTATCATCTCGTGAATGCTCATATCGCAGTATCCGCGCTCAAAGAGAGCCGCTATTAAAAGTACGGCATCGGCACCAAGCCTATAGGCAGCATCAATTTGACATTTATTCAAAATAATATCTTTCATTAATAGTGGAGCATTAACTGAGAGGCGGGCTCGGAACAGATTCTCTAGAGAGCCAGAGAAATATTTAGGTTCTGTTAGGATAGAGATTCCAACAGCACCAGCCTCAATCATATCTCTGGCAATAATCTCCACGCTTCTATCAACCCTCAGGATACCAGATGATGGTGAAGCAAACTTAATCTCGGATATAATAGCAGCCTTTCTATACTTAATTATTGAATCCTTTAGACTTCTTCTCCCAATAAACTGAAGATTCTCCCCTAAAATATTATGGCGATAATAATTTCCCTCTATATTCTCTTTTGCCGCCGCAGCCAATAAATCTAGAAAGTCACCCATACTTTTTCTCAAGCTCCTCAAGCCTCGATAAGTCTCCACCATAAATCTTAATCATCTCTCTGAGCTTCTTGTAGGCTGAGCCGCTCGCAATAGATTCCAATGCAAGCTCAACGCCATACTTAAAGTTATCAGCCTTGCCCCCTACAATCAGCGCCGCCGAGGAGTTCATGAGAACCATATTAAGCTTTGGGTCATCAATCTCTGGGTCACAATACAGTATCCTAAAAGATAAGTCAGCATATTCCTCGGAATCCTGCACAATTAAATCTGATGGCTTAGCAGCTTTCATATCAAAGTCGCTGGGAGTCAGCTCAAAAAGCCTAACTTCACCATCCTTAAGCCAGGCCACAGATGTTTTGCCTATAATTGAGATTTCATCAAGCCCATCGAGCCCATGCACTACCATAGCCTCCTCACAACCAAGTCTCTTAAGGACAAGCGCTATGGGCTTAAGCCAAACCTCATCAAAAACGCCGAGAAGCTGAGCCTTAACACCAGCTGGGTTAGTTAGTGGACCAAGAAGATTAAACACGGTTCTTATGGCTATTTCCTTACGCGGACCAATAGCATATTTCATTGCTGGATGAAACTTAGGTGCAAACATAAAGCCTATCCCCACCTCCTCAATAGCCCTTCTAACAACATCCGGCTCAACATTAAGATTCAGCCCAAACCTCTCAAGAAGGTCTGCACTTCCAATCTTGCTGGTCACTGAGCGATTTCCATGTTTAGCAACGGGGATACCAGCGCCAGCAACAACAAACGCCGTTAACGTGCTAACATTAAACGTTTTTATCTTATCTCCCCCTGTTCCGCAGGTGTCAATTACTCTTCCAGTGACATTTGGTCGAATCGCGCTGCAGAATTCTCTCATAACCGTTGCGAAGGCAGATATCTCCTCAACAGTTTCACCCTTTATTCTTAGGGCGGTTATTAGGGCGGCTATCTGTGCTGGGGTTGCTGCGCCGCTCATTATTTCCTTCATAGATTCATATGCCTCTTGATAGGTTAGATTTTGGCCTTCAACAACCTTTTTTATGCACTCAACTATCATCTTGGACACCCCAGTCGAGAAAATTTTTAATTATCCTCTTACCCTCAGAAGTTAGGATTGATTCGGGATGAAACTGCACACCCTCTATAGGGTAAAGTTTATGTCTAACGCCCATAACCTCACCATCATCCAAGGATTTAGCCGTAACTTTAAGACATGAGGGTATTGATTTATTATCACCGACAAGCGAATGATACCTTGTGGCTCTAAAGGGGTTCCCAACACCCCTAAAAATCCCCTTACCATCATGTAAGATTAGGCTGGTTTTACCATGCATAATCCTCTTAGCCCGAATTATCTTGCCACCAAAAACGTGTATTATCCCCTGATGCCCTAGGCAGACGCCTAAAGTTGGAACTCTCACGCTCAGAGTCAATAATATATCGGAGCATACACCAAAGTATCTCCTATCAGCCGGATTCCCCGGACCGGGCGAAATAATTATCCTTTCAGGATCAATCTCCACGGCTTTCTCTAAAGTTATTTTGTCATTCCTATAGACTATTGGTTCACCGCCAAGTTCACCGACGTACTGAACAAGATTATACACAAATGAGTCATAATTGTCTATGATGAGAACCCTCATCCAAATCCACCTACTTCATTAATCAGATTCTTCTAGAGCTTTCATTAGGGCCCTAGCCTTAAACTCAGTCTCAAGCCACTCATTCTCTGGCGTAGAATCAGCAACTATCCCACTGCCAACCTGTATATGGAATTTACCATCCTTAGCGAAGAGAGTTCTTATTGTTATCGCGAAGTCCATATTGCCATTGTGGGAGAAATAGCCAACAGCACCAGCATAGGGCCCCCTACGAACACCCTCAAGCTCATCAATAATCCCCATAGCCCTAACTTTAGGGGCCCCTGAAACTGTGCCAGCTGGAAAGACAGCCTTTAAGGCATCAAAGCAGTCACAACCTTTTCTAAGTTTACCAGTAACCTTCGAAACTATATGCTGAACATGGCTATACTTACAAACCCTCATAAACTCGGCGACCCTAACACTATTAAACTCCGAAACCCTGCCAAGGTCATTTCTAGCCAAGTCCAGAAGCATTATATGCTCGGCTATCTCCTTAGAATCGTTAAGCAACTCGTTCTCCAGCGCTCTATCCCTCTCAGGGTCGCCTGTTACTGGTCTTGTTCCAGCTATAGGATAAGTCTCGATTAATCCATTCTCAACCCTTACAAGGGTCTCTGGGCTTGAGCCAATTATGAAGCGGTCATACATTTTAAGGAAATACATGTATGGTGATGGATTAATCCTCCTCAAATTCATGTAAAACCTTTGGAAGCCACCCTCAAAACTCGCGCTATACCTCTTAGATAAGACGGCTTGGAAAATATCCCCCAAAAAAATGTATTCCTTTGTCCTACAAATAATCTCGTCATAACGTTCTCTCGTAATATTTACTCTTGGTGTTGAAAATGTTAAGACGGGTATATTTGGCTCCTTATTAATCTTCTCTATGATTTCATTGTATCGATTATTGCCTCTGTAGAAATAGAATGCTTCATTATTTAGGTGGTCGAATATTATGCCATCATCATATATGCCCATTTCAACATCTGGAAACCCTAAATCATCTATCGATATGTTTGGTAATTTTTCCCAGTACCGTATCGAGTCGTAGGATATGTATCCAACAGCCCCGCCAATATATCTATATCTATTGTGGTGCTGACCTCTGTCTACAAGAGCCCTGATAACATCAAGGGGGTCGTCAACCCTTAGTTTCTCTCCAGAAATATACGCAAGATCATCCTTAATGGTCACGACTATTCTAGGCTCAAAACCCATAAAGGAGTATCTGGCCCTATTCTCATCATCACCTATGGACTCAAAAAGGAAAGCATAATCATAATCATCACAAAACCTTAAGAAAATATCAAGCGGCTGTTTTCTTGGAAGTCTCTTAAAACTCACAGGCTTAGAAGGATTGCATTTAAATTCCTCCAGTATGCCAAACTAAGTCACCCATACCCATCACCATACATAACAGCCAAAAAATGTATACAAAAGTACTATTTAAATCTTTCTTGAATAAAAAAGTTCATGAAATCAAGCAATTCTCTCCAAAGATAGAGCTTTAAAGGGGCATATAGACACGCATAGTCCACAATTGTCACATTCTAAACCGATGCGGACCCTATTGTTATCGCCTAATATTATGGCGTTATAGGGGCATGTTCGAACACACATGCCGCAGCCAGTGCACCTCTCATAATTGACAATAATCTCGTAAATTTTTCTCCTCTCGAGATGCTCTATCGGAATAATATTCTTTAGGGATAGACCTCTGAAATCCTCTATTTTTTGAAACCCTTTAGTCTCCATCCACTCGGATACACCCTTAATCATTCCGCGTATAATATTGTATCCGCCAACTATAATTGAGGTGCATATTTGGACCGCTGTTGCCCCAACTAAGATAAATCTGACAATATCTTCCCACCTTGATATTCCACCTGAGCCTATTATGGGCTTTTTAAGATTCTCCATGGCTATGTTTGCCGTCCAACCGAGACTTATAGGCAGCTGCCATGGACCACCATAGCCGCCGAATCCACCCCATAAAATGGGTTTCATAGAATTAATATCGAGAATTAAACCCCTAAATCTAGCGGTTGAGACAATGGCATCGGCACCCGAGTCCACCATAATCTTAGCCAGCTCTATTGGGTTTGCTCCATGAGGTGTTATTTTACCTACTACAGGTATAGAAGCTGCTTTCTTCACCACCCTAATTATCTCCGAGACCAATTTAGGGTTTAATGCTGCTGTTCTTCCCATTAACGAGTCCTTTTCAATATGCGGACATGAAAGGTTGGTCTCTATCATGTCGGCCCCGGCGTCTTCAACCAGACGTGTAAGGTTCTCCCATTCCTCAAAGGTTCTACCGGCTATGCTCGCTATGAGAACGGATTCTTTACCTAAAGTGCTCTTTTTAATCCTCCTTATTTCTTCAACCCACCTTTCGGGCTCATATTCCGACATTAAATCTACTGAATAGAACGAGTAGAAGCCATTTCCCAGCGCATTACCGGGCTTCATAATATACATTCTTGGTTTAGGCTGAACCCTCATCATAACATCATAGGTTATTGTCTTTGTAACCGCTCCAGCAGCACCAAACTCAAAACACTTTAGGATGCGCTCTGCTGATGCAGTACTTGGGCCTGAAGCAACGATGATAGGATTCTTAAAGGTTAAACTGGCTATATTAACCGATAAATCAACCCTCATATTAAAGAGCCTCTTATAACATTCCCAAATCTCTTAAAGTTCTCCTTATTAACTTTCTTTCTTCATCGGAAATGGGCTGAAGTGGTGGTCTAACATATGGTGTCTTAAGGATGCCCATCATGACAAGGGCTTCTTTTAAGCGTGCCCTATAATTTCGAAGTGGTGGAGAAAAGATGACCTCCTCTATGGGTAAAATTTCATACCATATCTCCCCAGCCTCTTTCAATTTACCTTGCGAGACAAGCCTAAACATCTCAACTTGCTTATCAGTTGCTATAGTTCCAAATCCCAATAGTCCACCTTCAGCGCCCAAGATTAATGATTCGTAGATAAAATTGTCGTTGCCGGTTAATATGATGATTTTTCTAGGGGCACTATTTAGTATTCTGACGACGTTAACGAATTTTTTAGCATCAAAGGATGACTCCTTAATTGCAACAACATTCTCTATTCTCACAAGCCTGAAGAGAGTTTCCCGCGTGAACTCTACGCCTCCCAAGGCTGGCTGCATCTGAAATAATATTATTGGCAGACCTACCTTCTCTGATATCTCGAGATGATAATTGTATATGACTTCCTCTGATGGTTCGCCAATAAATGCCGGATGTGGAAATACTAGTAGTGCGTCGGCTCCAGCTTCCTTAGCCTCTAAACCTAGCCTTACAGCCTCCTCGGTGTTTCTTGCGTGAAGACCAGCGATAATCGGTATTCTCCCCCTGACGATCGAAGCGTATACTTCAAGGATTTTAGCTCGCTCCTCTGGATATAGATGTGGTCCTTCACTAGCGTCAACGTTGACAGCTAAGCCGCTGATATCAAACCTCATAAGCCACCTAACGTAACCCTCTATCTGCTCATAATCAACTCTAAAGTTCTTGTCCATTGGCGTTAATGTTGCTGGTATTAACCCAAACCTTTTTAATCGGAGATTTTTGGGACTCATGGAAATAATCTCCCGGAACAATAGGACAATAAAGGGCATTCACAATTTAAGCATTTATGTTTATATTGTCGTTTTCTCCTTTTTTATAATTAATCAGTCAAAAAGATAATGTGTGGGTGCAAACATAATGAACATTCCTCTGGAGAGAATTGATAGATATACCTGGAGAATACCGAAGTATAAAGCGGGCATGCGCGTTCCAGGCGTTATCTTCGCTGATGATGATTTGCTTGAGAAGATGAAGACTGATAGGACACTTGAGCAGTGCGCTAATGTAGCTCACCTACCGGGCATATACAAGTATTCCATAACTCTGCCAGATGGTCATGAAGGATACGGCTTCCCAATAGGTGGTGTTGCAGCAACCGACTATGAAGATGGTGTGGTAAGCCCTGGTGGTGTAGGATACGATATTAATTGTGGAGTTAGACTTTTAGTTACAAACCTCTCTGAGAGTGATATTCGACCTAAATTGAGCGATTTAGCAACAACCATTTTTCGCAATGTTCCAAGCGGACTTGGAAGCCATAGAAAAGATTTCACAGTGTCACCTACCGAGCTTGATAAGATAACCAGGGAAGGCGTTCCATATCTAATTGAGAAGGGGTATGGTTGGCCGGAGGACTCGGAGCACTGTGAGGAAGGTGGAAGAATGCCAGGAGCCAATCCAGATAAGGTTTCGAGCACTGCGAAGAAGAGGGGTTTGCCAGAGCTTGGAACATTAGGTTCGGGAAACCACTTCTTGGAGATACAGAGGGTTGATAGGATATTTAATGAGAGGGTCGCTAAAGCATTTGGTATAACCCATGAGGGACAGGTTACGGTGATGATACATTGCGGGTCACGTGGATATGGCCACCAAATATGCTCGGATTATCTACGCATAATGGAGAGAGCCGTTCATAAATATCGAATTGAGCTACCGGATAGGGAGCTGGCATGTGCTCCTGGAACAAGTCCAGAAGCCCAAGATTACTATCAGGCCATGGCTTGCGCAGTAAACTATGCCTTCGCGAATAGGCAGATGATTACACATTGGGTTAGACAGAGTTTTGAGCAGGCGCTTAAAATGCCGGCTGATAAAATCGGATTAAACCTAGTTTATGATGTAGCTCATAATATTGCTAAGATTGAGGAGCATAATGTTGACGGAAAAACCGTAAAGGTTTGGGTTCACAGGAAGGGTGCAACAAGAGCTTTTCCACCAGGCCATAAGGATGTTCCATCAGACTACCGAAGTCTAGGTCAGCCAGTTATAATACCAGGCTCTATGGGGACAAGCTCATGGGTTTTAGTTGGCACACAAAAAGCCATGGAGATAACCTTCGGCTCAACGGCCCATGGAGCTGGGAGGATGCTTAGCCGAGCGGCTGCAACAAAGAGGTTTACTGGAGCCGAGATAAGAAGGGACCTTGAGAGTAGAGGGATAGTTGTTAGGGCTGCGAGCATGACGGTTCTAGCCGAGGAGGCTGACCCAGCATACAAGAATGTTGATAGGGTTGCTGAGGTAAGTAATGCCGTTGGAATAGCAACATACGTGGCCAGGCTTGTTCCAATAGCCGTTATCAAGGGTTAAAAGTTATTAGGGCTACTATGGAACATTTCATTTTTTATGAGCATCATCGTTTTCTTCGAAGGCTGTATGCAGTACCTCCCTAACTTTCTCAGTTATTTTTGGTCCTAAGCCATAGACATCTCTGGGCCAGCGTTCAACGTGCGCTAGCGCATTAAATGGCGTCTTATATGTTTTAAGTAGGTTTATGGCTTTTTCTCTCCCTATATTTGGTAGGCTGGAGAGAAAATAGATTTGTGCATCGGCTAAAGTCTCTGTCTTCTTTACTGGATGTATTATTGGTGTTCTCTTCTCGACAAACTGTTCCTGTTTTGCTGAAGTATAGAGGAAATCTACAGTTTCCTTATAGCTGGTTGTGTGAATCATGTTTATGCCATTCTTTGCTAGAGCAAATATTGCGCCCCAGACCGAGGACGGATTAATCTTACTAAACTTATAAATTATCGGAAAGTAACCTTCAATTAATATGAATGGTTTAGGATAAGTCTCTTTTAGAAGGAAAAGCTGCTCAAAGAGATATCGATGTGTGAGCGTGTAAACGAAATCTTGCACCGTCTTTCTTTCAAAGGCGCATTCATCAGATATTATATAATCGCCCTTATCTAAAGTCTCGATTCTAACTAATGCTCCAAGCTCCTTCAAGCCCTTAACAATCTTAGGCGCAGCGCTAGCCTCTCTACTATCAACTATAATTACGGGTTGCTCGGAGTCACCTTCCTTCCTAATGTAAGGTAGAAGACTTTCAGATCCGCTCATGCCTTATTTTCCCCACGATTAAAATTTTTATTTCAGCCTTACCTTAAATACCTTTAAATCATATTTCAGTCTTAGTTTAGGTCTAAAATTAAGAGATGGTGCATTTAATGGCAACGACCACCCTTAAAGGGTTGAGGGCCATATATCGTGGAATGTGCCCGAACTGCGGCGGAGAGATAAGCGACCAGGAGTTGTTAAGCTCTGGAGTTTGTAGCAAGTGCCTTCCAACTGTAATAGCAGATAGAGAGAGGGTCTATCTGGAGCTTGTTAAAAGGGGGAATATAGGCGAATACGTGAAGGTTCTTGAGGTTGAGTTTGAGCTTAAAAGGTTTTCGGAGTTTTTTAGCTTGCTTATTGGTTCTAGACCATGGGCTTTACAGGAGGTTTGGGCAAAACGTGTTTTGATGGGAAGGAGCTTTTCAATTGTTGCTCCCACGGGAATTGGGAAGACTATGTTTGGGCTTGTAATGGCATTATATCTGGCCAGCAAGGGAAAGAGAAGCTATATTGTTGTGCCAACAAGCCTACTAGTCAAGCATATGCTGGATAAAGTCTCCGGCTTCTTAGAAAAAGTGAGTAACATAGGTGGAACGAAATCGGTTGTTATAGGATATTATTCGACAATGCCCAAGAAAGAGATGGAGGAAACCTTAAAGCGCATAAAAAATCGAGACTTCTCAATCCTAATAACGACAGACCGATTCCTTTATAACAGATTCGATTTTATTAAGGATGTGAAGTTCGATTTTATATTCGTTGATGATGTGGATTCATTCTTAAAGTCTCCTAAGAATATAGATAAGATAGTCATTTTGATGGGTTTCAGTCCAGAAATAATTGAGGCAATCCTAAAGTCTGAAGAGGCTGGAGAAAGGGTTTCGGTATTAAGCCTACCGAATCCAAACCACAACATGGTATTGGTGGTCTCCGGAGCGACATTAAGGGGGAAAAGAACTAAACGTATAAAAATATTTAGGCATCTTCTAGGTTTCGAACCGGGCTTCAGCCCAGAGTTCGTAAGAAACGTTTCAAATCTCTTCATTAAATCTGGTGGTGACATCAAAAAAGAGACCGTCGAATTAATTAAGAGGCATGGTTCGGGATGTTTAGTTTTTGTGCCACAAGTTAAGGGTATTGAGTATGCTAAGGAGATTGCGGCGTCACTGAAGGAGGCTGGCATAAAAGCATTTGTTTATGAGAGAATGAATCCGAAGCTGCTTGAAAGGTTTGTGAGCGGTGAATATGCGGTTTTAGCTGGAGTGGCAAGTAATAGGAGCCCTCTAGCTAGGGGATTAGACCTTCCTGAAATAATTAGGTATGTTATATTTGCTGGTGTTCCGCGTAGAGAAATAAGAGTTGGGTTGGATGAATGTAGTCCACAGAAGATACTTACGCTTCTAAGGGCATTATCACCCTTCTTTGAGGATAAGTTCTCTAGGGAAGCTGCCCCAATAATGTCAGCCCTATCTAAGGTTGTTCCTGTCAGTAGAGAGGTTATTGACAAAATAAGGGAAGCTGATGAGAGGGGAATTGAGCTTGAGGGTTTCATGGGTTACGTTTTAAGGGTTGTTAGGGAAGCCAGAAAACTTCTAATTAAGATAATGGAGGATATAGACCTCAGAAGGATAACTGAGAGACTTGATGTGGATGTCAAGATTGAGGGTAAAGAGTATGTGCTCGTTATACCAGACGTTGATGGGTATATACAGGCATCCGGTAGGTCCTCAAGATTCTACGCTATGGGGATTAGTAGGGGTCTTTCAATAGTTCTGGTTGATGATGAAAAGGCATTTTATGGATTAAGCAAAAGAATTCAGCTCCTAACAGATGAGGAGTTTGAGGAATATACTCTTGAAAGGGCCATGGAAGAAATTAGGCAGGTTGATGGTGATAGGGAGATTATTAAAAGGATACGTAGGGGAGAGTTTACGGCTGAAACCATAGATATTATCAGGTCAGCACTTATAGTTGTTGAGTCTCCAACAAAGGCCAGAGCGATAGCATATTTCTTCGGTAGACCAGCAAGAAGAAATATAAACGACTTCACGGTTTATGAGGTTGCAAGCGGGCAGCTAATTCTGAATATTGTCGCCTCGGGAGGGCACATATTTGACTTAACGACTGAAGGCGGTTTTCATGGAGTCTTAAGGGAGGATGGAAATTATGTTCCAGTATATACTGACATAAGGAAATGTATTAACTGCGGGGAACAGTTTACTGACAGAGAAGAATGCCCGGTATGCGGCTCGAAAAATATACGCTCTAAGAGAGAGACGGTCGAGCTACTCAGAAAGCTAGCTATAGAAGTGAATAAGGTGTTCATTGCTACGGACCCGGACGCTGAGGGTGAGAAAATTGGATACGATGTGTATGTGATTGTTAAGCCATATTGTAGGGATGTTGAGAGACTCGAATTCCATGAGGTGACGCGCAGAGCTCTAAGAAAGGCTCTCTCTGAGCCTAGAGACATTAAATTGCCATATGTTCAGGCTCAGATTGTGAGAAGGATTGAGGATAGATGGGTCGGATTTGAGTTGAGCAGAAAGCTTTGGGAGAGATTTAAGATAACAACTCTTTCGGCTGGTAGGGTTCAGACGCCTGTTTTGGGATGGGTCATAAGGCGTGTTGAGGATTTGAAGAATAAAATTCCCATAGCGGATATACAATTAGAAAATGGCTTATCTGTTAGACTTACAAATCCTCCAAATGTTGATGATTTAAAGAGGAAATTTAAGGATGGCGAGTTAACGGCCCTCATTAAAAGTGTTGCTTTTCGTGAAGAGAAGATTTATCCACAACCACCATACACAACTGACAGCATGCTTAGGGACGCAGCGCAAAAACTAAACTTTACAGTTGGTTATACCATGAGTCTTGCACAGACATTATTCGAGTCCGGTCTTATAACATATCATAGAACTGACTCAACAAATGTCTCAACAACCGGCATCGACATTGCACGCCGCTTTTTGGAAGAGAATTACCCTGGACTGTTTAAGCCTAGGGAGTATAGGGCTGAGGGGGCACATGAATGTATAAGACCAACAAAGCCCCTAAGCGTTAAACAACTACGTTTCTACCTATCATCTGGCGTCCTAAGAATACCACAGAAACTCGGTGGAGACCACCTAAAATTATATGACATGATATTCAGGAGATTTATTGCCAGCCAGATGAACGAGGCTAAAGTTCTCATTCAGGATCTAGAATTGAATATTAATGGTGTGGAGGCAAAGCAGAGCAGAATAGTGAGGGTTATTGAACCGGGCTTCTTAATGGTCAATCCAACCGTTAAGGTTGAGGATGAGATTAAAGAAGGTGAGTATAGGGTTGTTAGCATGAGGGTTAGGCGCGAGCCTACCGTTAGGCCATATAGGGAGGGTGACTTAATAGCGCTTATGAAGGAGAAGGGTATAGGGAGACCGAGCACATATTCGAAGATAATTGACATATTATTGAAGAGACGATATATAGTCGAAAATAACAGGGCTATTTTCAATACGAAGCTTGGAAAAGCGGTTTATGATTATCTATTAAAGAATTTTGGCTCACTAGTTTCAGAAGAACTTACAAGAAAACTTGAGGCCACAATAGACGCGATAGAAAATGGCCAAATTTGGTATCAAGAGGTTCTTAAATCAATAGAGAATGAGATAAAAAGTACAATAAGTAGGCAAGCAGTAGACTGATCATCAACTAAGCTCGTTTATTAGATGTTCAGAATAGTTCTTTCTGGCAATGGAAGATGATCTGGAGGAAGCGGTGGTAGCTTATTGATGAGATTAAGGCCATATTCTTTTTCCAAAAAGTCTTCAAACTCGCGGAAAACTATACTCTCGGTCTCATTTAGTTTTAGGCATAAGCGGCTTCCCATGTAGGCTTTACTTAAATCGTATAATGCAGTACTTCTTAACAGATGGGGGTTATCGATAACAAACGAGATTAGATTTTCTATGGGTGGTTCGGAGAATATCCAAGCAGTATAAGACACGTTCACAATCCTATAAGATAAACCATCACGTATTGGACAGAAATGATTTGACACAACGCTCTTAAATGTTCTCGGATAAATCTTACGGGCCCAAAGGAAATTGTGATATTCACCATTAGCGTTAATAACATCCTCGTATTCTGAGACCCACCAACCTCTCGACTTACATATATGTTTAAACCTATCGATTAATTCCCAAACCTTTGGAAGACTGCCCATTGATGTAATTTACCTCCAAATTAAATAGACAAATTGTCTATATTAAAAATATAGAGTTTACTTAAAAAGTCTGTTTAAATAAAAAATTAGACTTTTTTATCAACAAAAATGTATAGAAGACTTAAGAGAGAGCGATGGTGGAATTAAGGAGAAAGTTTAAAAGCAAAGTTTTTAAGCAAGAGCAAGCAATCATAACATGAATAATATTAAATTATCGTTAATTTGCTGAGAGGGGGGTTGAATATGCCAAAGAAGAAGAAGGCTGAAGAAAAGAAAGAAGAAAAAGCTGAAGAAAAGAAGAAGTGAGACATTTTCAGCCTCCCTCAAAGCCTTTGACCAAACCTTTTTCTCCCTCACAATTTTTATCATAGGCAAGTTTATTACTTGCTTCTTTCCAGAGTAATTTCTTAAAGGAGGAAGAATACTATTAGAATAGCCGTTATTGACCTTGATAAGTGCAAGCCAACCCGATGTGATAGGGCATGCTATAGATTCTGTCCGCAAGTTAGGAGTAAAGTTGAGACCATAAGATTTGAGAATGGAAAACCAGTTATATCTGAAGTTCTTTGTACTGGCTGCGGCATATGCGTTAAAAAGTGTCCTTTCAAGGCAATTTCAATAGTTAATGTTCCAGAGGAGCTTAAGGGCGAATGCGTCCACCGTTTCGGACCTAACACATTCAAGTTATTCCGTCTTCCAGTTCCATCTCCCGGAATTGTGTTAGGACTCATTGGGGAGAACGGTATTGGCAAATCCACAGCCCTAAAAATACTCTCTGGTGAGATTAAACCGAATCTTGAGAGGTATGATAATCCACCAGACTGGCCTGAAATCATACAGTATTTTAGGGGTTCAACACTGCAAACATATTTTCAGAGGCTGAGCAGTAGAAGTCTTAAGGTTGTTCATAAGCCCCAGTATGTTGATAGGATACCGCGTGTTGTAAAGGGTAAGGTTGGCGAGATTCTGGAGCGTATTGATGAGCGGGGTAGGTTGAGAAAGGTCTCTGAGAAGCTTCAGCTCAAGGTTATTTGGGATAGAACATTAGATGTCTTAAGTGGTGGTGAATTGCAGAGAGTTGCTATAGCTGCGGCCGTATGCCGAGATGCAGACGTATACCTTTTCGATGAACCCTCAAGCTACTTAGATGTTAAGCAGAGACTTGAGGCTGCTAAAGTTATAAGGAGCCTAAAGGAGGAAGATAAATTCATAGTTGTTGCCGAGCACGATTTGGCGGTGCTAGATTACCTCTCAGACCATGTGTGCGTCTTCTATGGAAAGCCTGGGGTTTATGGAATAGTTTCTCACGTTCACAGTGTAAGGACTGGAATAAATATTTATTTGGACGGCTTTATTCCGGATGAAAACATGCGCTTTAGAAAGGAGCCGATAACATTTCACGTTAAGCCACCGTTAGCCAGCTCGTCAACTAATGTGCCAATCTTAAGTTGGGGTGAAATGAGCAAAACATACAGCGGCTTTAAACTTAAGATTGAACCTGGCGATGCTAAGGCAGGTGAGGTTATAGGAATATTGGGTCCTAATGGAATCGGTAAGACAACGTTCATTAAAATATTGGCTGGGTTAGAGAAGCCTGATGAAGGCTCTTCACCAACGGAAAACATTCTTAGGGTAAGCTATAAACCCCAATATATATCAACGGAGTATGAGGGAACAGTTGAGGAACTTCTTAGAATAGCGGCTAAGGAGCAATTTACATCCAGTTGGTATCAGACTGAGATAATTAATCCGCTTAATCTAAGCCCCTTATTCGATAGAAGCGTTAAGGATTTGAGTGGCGGCGAGCTCCAGAAGGTTGCAATAGCGGCTTGCCTATCGCGTGAGGCGGACTTATATCTTCTAGATGAGCCAAGCGCCTACCTAGATGTTGAAGAGAGGCTTGCTATGGCTAAAATAATACGTAGGGTTGTTGAAGATAGAAATGTGACAGCCTTTGTTGTCGAACACGATATCATAGCCCAAGACTTCATAGCCGATAGGCTAATGATATTCACTGGCGAGCCCGGGATTTATGGAATAGCAAGGTCACCGACTAGTCTCCTCGATGGTATGAATGCATTTCTAAAGGAGATGGATATAACTTTTAGGAGAGACCCAGACACGAAGAGACCTCGAGTGAATAAGGAAGACTCGAGATTAGATAAATACCAGAAGAGAATTGGGCAATATTATTATGTAAAGTAGTCTACCGAAGATTTTTAACGTGCTTTCCTACGCCCCTCCTATATAAGGCTTCTAAGAGCATGAAGCCTAAAATATTAATTGATATCAGAGAGCCAACCAATAATCCGAACAGGCTGGCTTCAACCGGGATTCCCAAAATAAGCGATAGATAGACTCCCACAATAATGGTTACGGTAACGGTTTCTATTAGACAGCCCAAAAATCTGCGCTTGATGCTGCTTCCATCAATAAGCCGCGCTAGCATGCATGCCACAAAGTTTGCCATTCCACCGATAGCAGCATCAATGAATCCATAGGGGCCAATGAAATTCGCAATAAAACAGCCTAGACCTAAGCCTAATGCTGCTGGAAACCCAAAAATTATAGAGAGCGGGAGGAGCGCATCTACAACCCTTATCTGAAATCTGGGATCAAAGCTTATAGGAGCAAAAAGCGTCACACCAATAGCGTAGGTAGATGCAAAGAAGGCCACTAATGCTACCTCAATACTGCTAAACCTCAATATTTTCCACCTCCTACACCGGGGTTTATATGGCGGAACGGGTGGAGGTGGGCTCCCACTCACCCGCCATTGAATAATATGCTAGAAAGCCCCTAAGATGCTAATAAAGATTTTTGGGGTGGCAAAAATTATTTATTTAGTGCCAACCCTACACTATCTTATTAGGAGTTCAGGAGTGTGATATTTTAGATGACCGTTGTGGAGGAGAGAAAAGAACCGCCCCGCTCACATAAAGTTGTCATCCGAGGTATAGTTGAGGGCTATGATGTTGCCTCCCTTGAAGATTTAAAGAAGATTGAGGGCCAGATTGAAAGCCTACAGAATGAGATAGGAGCCCTAAAAAATCAGATAAGCGAACTGCAAAGGGCATTAAATGCCACAAACATGAGACTAGAAAGACTAGAAAATTTCCTAAGGTCATTCAGATAGCTTGGATGGAATAGACTTAATGCGGGTCTTTAAGGCTAAATTTAATTAGCCTAAATGCTGAAATCTCTGCTATTAGTAGCTAACACGCCTAACCTAAGTTAGCTCTTAAGTTTATGATGGATGATGGTGTTGATGGGCTTGAACATAAGTAAGATGCTGTTTGCCGCGGTCCTAATAGCTGTCTTTACTATCGGAGCGTTCTTGTCATATCTTTGGGTCGTGGGTTATTACGCTTCGCTACAATTAAAGACCCCTGAAAAGCCAGTATTATCCATGAGCGAGTTTTTAGCTTCTGCTGAAGACCCTTCATTCTTCAGCATCACTATTCTTAATCCATCATTCTCTCCCAGTGAGGCTTACATTTTGGGAATCTTAGTTCTAACCGAAGATAATGCTGTTCATAAAATAACATCAATTAACCCTGCAATTCCATCTGGAGGCTACAAATTGAACGCCGGAGAATCCATCACCCTAAAATGTTCCTGGAATTGGCTGAACTATGTTGGACAGCAAATTAACATAATAGTTTTAGTTAGGGAGGGGACTGGAGGAGCGCTCAGAGCAACCCTTCCTGTAGTGGAATTAGGAATAACAAGCATAACTGAGAGACCGGAATGCAGCGACCACTTTAACATAACTATAGTGAACTCTAATGTTTCGGCTGTCGGTGTTAGCTTAGTAAGCGTTAAAATTATTGTTGATGACCTAATCCATGAGGTGGAGACAGAGCCTCAGCTACCTATTAAGCTCGAGCCTGGTGTTCCGGTGAGCCTAATGTGTAAGTGGAATTGGGCTTACTATCAGAACAAAACCATTACGATTATCGCGAGGACGGCACAAGGTTATATTGCCAGAGCAGCGTATACCATACCAGTATACGCTACCCTTATTATACGAGGTGTTGAGTTCAACCCGGCTAATGCAACCTATTTCAATATCACAATATTTAACTCGGAAAGCTCTATTCTTCCATTAACCATTACAAGCATCGAGGTTATGCTGGAAAATGGAACGCGCATAAAACCAACAAGCATAATCCCAAACCTTCCTTTCACACTCGATATAAATACGATAGCAACATTCTCATGCGAATGGGATTGGTCTACATATCGTGGTGAAGAAATATTAATCGAGGTGCTAACGGAGCAAAGTTATGGAGCGAGAATAACCTACGAAGTTCCATGAGTGAGGATAATAAATTTAGGAGTTAACATGCATCCTCAATGAGCCCTCAAGACTTAGTAGGGCCTCCTCAGGCTTACCGCTAGTGGTTATATATGAGCCGACAACCGCAGCTTTTGCACCAGCCCTCCAAACCTTAATTATTGTTTCTGGGTTAATGCCTCCATCAACCATTATAATCTTATTTGGAAATCTCGTTGAGAAATATTTGATTCTGCGCATAGCTGCTTCGTGAAATTTCTGTCTACCAGAACCCATTGGAACAGTCATCAGTAGGATTAAGTCGGCGCTACTGACAATTTTATCAGCTAGTCTCTTTTTAGGGGTTGTAAGGTTTAAGCTAACTCCCACCTTATAGCCATATTTCTTTACTGTCTCAATAGATTTTACAGCTTCGTCTTCTGAACTGAAGGATTCAACCTGCAATATAATCATTGTATTGGCCCTATTCTCATCCACTATAAACTTGTTAATTTCATTAATAATGTTGAGGGGGTCATCAACCATCAAATGTATAGTTAGAGCTATTTTTCCATGGAGCTTCTCATATAATTTTTTTATAAGCCCTATTGGAAATCTGCTCTCACCTGGTATCATCGGAGGCCTCATAACATCTATATGTATGCTATTCAGTTTTCCTGTCCGCACAAGGCTAACTATTTTCGCAAATGCTTCAGTATCCTCTAACTTGTCTATGTTGCTTGAGAGCTCTGATTCATATTCTAGGATTGATAGCGAGATAAGCATCTCCATACATCATATCAATATATGTGAGGATTAAAAATAAGATTATTTATGTGGCGCAATAAAGAGAGGATATTAATGGGGGAAAGAAAATGGTTAAGGAATACTTTATTGGCATTGATAATGGTACACAGAGCACAAAAACAGTAGTGGTAGATGGTGAAACAGGGAAGGTTTTGGGAAAAGCGACAAAAGAGTATGGTCTCGTAGAAGGTTTACCC
Source organism: Candidatus Bathyarchaeota archaeon (assembly GCA_018396655.1). Taxonomy (GTDB): domain Archaea; phylum Thermoproteota; class Bathyarchaeia; order Bathyarchaeales; family DTEX01; genus DTEX01. Next base: position 63,117 of record JAGTQF010000002.1, on the reverse strand, counting down.
CCAGGTCATAAGGAGCAAGACCCCGCTGTTTGGATTGACGCTTTAATCGATACCGTGAAGAGGGCTATAAAAAATGCGAATATCGACCCTAGAGATGTTAGGGCTATAGGTGTTTCTGGGCAGCAGCACGGTCTAGTTCCACTTGATGAGCATGGGCGGGTTATTAGGCCAGCCAAGCTCTGGAATGATACAAGCACATTTAGGGAGAGCGAATATTTAATTAGGAAGCTTGGTGGCTTAAGGAGGGTTATCGACCTTCTAGGCCTTTCAATTCCACCCGGCTTTACCGCACCAAAGATTCTTTGGCTCAAAAGACATGAGCCGTGGAATTATAAGCGTCTTAAAACCATCCTTCTTCCACACGACTACCTAAACTTCTACTTAACCGGCAGAAAGGTTATGGAATATGGAGATGCCTCTGGAACAGCGCTTATGAATGTTAGGACGAGAACATGGTGTAAGGAGGTTTTAGAGGCTATCGACCAAAATCTTGAAGAGAAGCTTCCTCCTCTACAGAGTTCAGATAAACCAGCTGGCTTCGTTAGAAAGGAGGTTGCTGAGATATTTGGGTTTAGAGATGATGTTCTAGTCAGCGCTGGTGGAGGAGATAACATGATGGGAGCCATCGGAACTGGAAATACAAGAAAGGGAATTGTAACCGCAAGTTTCGGGACTTCAGGCACAATATATGCCTATTCAGATGTCCCTGTAATAGACCCAAAGGGTGAGATTGCAGCGTTTTGTGACTCAACAAATGCCTGGCTACCACTGCTCTGCACAATGAATGTTACCGTTTCAACGGAGTTTGTTAGAAACCTCTTTGGTATGAGCCATGATGAGATGACAGAGGCCATTGAGGCTACACCAGTAGGTTCAGAGGGCCTCATACTTCTACCATACTTTGAGGGTGAGAGAACCCCAAATGTTCCAGATGGGACGGGTGTCTTCTTCGGTCTAAACAGTAGAACGTTTAACGCTAGTCATTTGGCTAGGGCGGCGATGGAGGGTGCAACTCTAGGAATGAATTATGGATTAAATAGGATGAGGGAACTCGGAATAAACCCTAAGCAGATTAGGCTCACGGGCGGCGGCTCAAAAAATAGGGCTTGGCGCCAGATTGCAGCCGACATATTCAACATTGAGGTTGTCTGCCTAAAGATTGATGAGGGCGCGGCGTATGGTGCAGCACTACAGGCAATATGGACATACCGCAATTACATGGGCGAGAAGACGACAATACAGGAGATAACAGACCGATACGTTGAGATTGATGAGAGCACCCTCATCTCACCCAACCCAAACAATATCGAAATATACAGGAATCTACAGAAGATTCAAGACGCCTTAAGTAAAAGCTTAAGGAAAATCTTTCGCGCTCACAGAGAATTCCTTGATAAATATGTTTCCCCTTAAAAGAATTTCAGTAGCTTGTGGTGAAATTTACATGAAATTGAAGATTAGTAGGGAAACTTACTGGGATAAGGTTTACGGATGCTGGTTAGGTAAAAATGCTGGCGGAACGCTTGGTGGCCCACTAGAAGGCCCTTATGGCCAAGAAGAAATGTTTAACGTTTGGTGGTATCCAAAAATTGCTGAGGGCGGCATACCAAACGATGATTTAGAAATACAGCTTGTTTGGCTTCAAGCGCTCAAAGAGAGAGGCATCTATTTAACTGCACGTGACCTAGCTGATTACTGGCTCGATTGTATACTCTATAACCCGGATGAATATGGGTTTAGCAAGACAAATTTAAGGAAAGGCCTTCAGCCACCTGTATCCGGATGGTACAATAACTGGTTTAAGGATTGCATGGGCAGCCCAATAAGATCTGAGATATGGGCGTGTATATCTCCGGGGGCTCCGAATATTGCCGCTAAATACGCCTACCAAGATGCTATATGCGATCATGCTGGTGGAGAATCTGTTTATGGCGAAATATTTAATGCAGTTCTTGAATCCGCGGCTTTTGTTATAGAGGATCGGCTTGAGCTTGTTAAGCTAGGTTTAGCGTCGATACCGGAAAGTTCAGCGACCGCAAGGGCTATTAAAATAGCATTAGAATCTTATCTAAGAGGATTAAGTTGGAAAGAAGCTCGTGAGCGCGTTAAAGAGTCAGTTTATAGTCCAATAGCCCAATACTCGCCAATAAATTTAGGTTTTCAAACGATCGGTTTACTTTATGGAGAAGATTTTGGAGACGCGATTTGTAAAGCTGTGAATTGCGGATGGGATACTGATTGCACAGGTGCAACCGTTGGAGCAATATGGGGCATATTGTGTGGAAGAAGAAAGCTTCCAGAAAAATGGATTAAGCCCTTAGGCAACACGATAGCTGTAAGTAATGGGATAAAAAACATACATGTGCCAGCAAATCTTGAAGAATTAACAAATGATGTATGCGCAATAGGCGAGAAAGTTTTAAGGTGTTTTGGTGCCCCGATTGAAATTTCAGAGAATGATGATTTCAGAGATGCAGAAGTAATTGTAAGACAGTCAATTGAAGATATTAAGTCTTTCTGGAATTTGCCACCTAACGAGGTAGATTTTAACTTAACGAGTATAAGGGTCTTTGTAACTTATTTAGACGGTCCAGCGATACTTCCAATGAAACCTAACAGATTTCTTATCTCCATTGAAAATAAATGTTTAACATCTATCTCTGGTATTTTGAGCATATCCGTACCATCAGGTTGGACACTTGAGCCTGTAGCTTCCTATCAATTAAGTCTAAATGCTCATGAGAAGGCTAGCTTTAAGTTTTCGGTTACAGCATCGGCGAAAGACATAAATGCTTCAAATGAGTGCTTAGTTAAAGTGCTTCTATATAATAGACCACGCCTTCTAAGTGTTCCTATAGTGTTTGTTGGAGGCTTTCGATGGCTGGTTTCAGAGGTCTTTCGAAAACCACTTTCCCTAGAGGCTGTTTTTCCACCAGAAGAGGATAAAGACCTTTATGAGATTGGTGAAGGATGGAGGATTGCTTCATGGCCTGAAAACTCGCTTGAGATTGAAAGTTTCTTCAATGGAAAGCCAGGAATAATATATTTGAGACATTTTATTTATTCGCCAGAAGAACGTAAGGCTTTAATTGGTGTGCCAAACAATAGTCGCATGAGGTTCTGGCTGAATGGTGAGTTAATACATGAGACTATTAAGCCTGTTCCCTTAAGGCCTAGCTATAAAGGTGATAGGTCAAATTACGCGTGGGTGAACCTTAGGAGGGGATGGAACCATTTAATGATAAAAATTATGCGCGAGAGCAATCCTTTAGAGGCGCATTTTACGATTGCAAGTGGTGAATGGTATAGTGGAATGACCGATTTAATCCACTGGAGGTTTCCTTGGGAAAGTAAATGAGTGATTTAACTAATGCGGCAGCAAGCTTATAATTTTCACATTTAAAGGATAATATCTTGATGAACGATATCATATGTAGAGAGATTATTGAGTATTTAATGAGTATACCTAGTCCTTCGGTGAGGGATGTTAGTTTAGCTAAGACTAGGGTTGCTGAGAAATATGGCTTAAGCAGCATACCCTCAAACTCTGAGCTCATACGGTGTTTAAGGCCGGAGGAGAGGGCGAAGCTCCTTAGGGTTCTTCGTAGGAAAGCGGTTAGGGTTATCTCTGGCATTACCGTGATAGCCGTTATGGCTAAGCCCTGGCCGTGCCCGCAGAGGGAGCCATGCGCCTATTGTCCAGGCGGCCCATCTTATGGTGTTCCGCAGAGCTATACTGGACGTGAGCCGGCTACGATGCGTGGGTTGCAGCATGGATTTGACCCATATAGGCAGGTTAGGCATAGGATTGAGCAGCTCGAAGCCATTGGACATACGGTCGATAAAGTTGAATTAATAGTTATGGGTGGAACATTCTTGGCCATGCCGGTTGATTACCAGGAATACTTCATTAAGGAGTGCTTGGATGCGATTACTGGCATATCATCAAAGTCCCTTGAGGAGGCTAAGAGGAATGCTGAGGTGAGCCGTATCAGGAATGTTGGAATAACCATTGAGACCAGACCAGACTGGTGTAAGGAGACTCATGTTGATAGGATGCTATCTTATGGCGTGACGCGGGTAGAGATAGGCGTCCAGAACATTTATGACGATATATACGCTTTGGTAAATAGGGGTCATACGGTTAGGGATGTGATAGAGGCTACGAGAATACTTAAGGATTCGGGATTAAAGGTTGTTTATCATATGATGCCGGGTCTGCCCGGTTCAAATTTTGATAGGGACCTTGAGGCTTTTAAGAGAATTTTTTCTGATCCTGATTTTAAGCCTGATATGCTTAAGATTTATCCATGCCTAGTGATTAAAGGGACTAAGGTTTATGATTGGTGGGTTAAGGATCTCTATAAGCCTTATACTACTGAGGAGGCTGCTGAGCTAATAGCTGAAGTTAAGAAGATTGTTCCAGAGTGGGTTAGGATAATGCGTGTTCAGAGGGATGTACCGGCATATATGATTGAGGCTGGTGTTAAGAAGAGCAATCTGCGCGAGATAGCTCTGGCGAAGCTTAAGGCTGAGGGCTTACGATGTAGGTGCATAAGATGCCGTGAGGTTGGGCATAGGTGGCTTAAAGACCATGTTAAGCCAGACCTAACTAATATTAAAGTTTTGGTTAGGGAGTACGAGGCTTCTGGTGGTGAGGAGCTCTTCATATCAGTGGAGGACCCAGTAAATGATGTGTTAATTGGATATTTGAGGTTGAGGTTTCCATCAAGCATGGCACATAGGCCTGAAATTGCGGGGAAAAATGTCTCAATAATCAGGGAGTTGCGTGTCTTGGGCCCGCTGGTTCCAGTTGGCAAGAGCGCCACCGATGAGTATCAGCATAAGGGTTGCGGGAGACTTCTGCTTGAGAGGGCTGAAGAGATAAGTGTTGAGAGGGGTTGCAGAAAGATTCTTGTTACGAGTGCTCTGGGAACAAAACAGTATTATATGCGCTTCGGCTACACGTATGATGGGCCATATATGAGCAAAAACCTATAAGAGGAGGGTATTCAATAATTTAGGGAGCTCTCAAGCCTTAAGCGATTAAAAGCAGTCTCTAGGGTGTGATGTATAAATGCCAATAATGAATGTCGCGGACAAATTTGAGAAAGTGAGCGAGATGGCCCGCAGAAGGGGCTTTTTCTGGCCATCCTATGAAATTTATGGTGGTGTGAGCGGCTTTATAAATTGGGGTCCGCTCGGCTCAATCATGAAGCGCAAAATTGAAGACAAATTTAGGGATATTTTTCTGAGGAGACTAAACTTTTATGAGATTGAGTCTCCGATAATCGCTCCAGAGCGGGTCTTTAAGGCTTCCGGTCACGTAGACCACTTTAAGGAGCCTATGGTTGAGTGCACGAAATGTAGGAGGAAATTTAGAGCCGACCACCTCCTTCAAGAGATTGCTGAGTTGAGTTCGCAGGAAACTGATAGGATGGGACTGAGCGAGATTTGGGAGGAGATTGAGCGCCACAGTATTAAGTGCCCCGATTGTGGTGGAGAGCTCTCTGAGCCGAAGTATTTCCTAACAATGTTTCAGACAACCATTGGTCCATACTCTGAGAGCATTGGCTATGGTCGTCCGGAAGCAGCTCAGGGAATATTCGTTGAATTTAAGCGTCTCTATGAGCAGGTTAGGGAGCGCTTGCCCATAGGCTTCGCTCAGATAGGGCATGCCCTGAGGAATGAGATATCTCCAAGGCAGGGTCCTATAAGGCTTAGGGAGTTTACGATAATCGATTTAGAGTTCTTCTTTGACCCAGAGAAGCCCCAATGTCCCCTACTAGATGAGGTTGCTGATGAGAAGCTTAGGCTTGTTTTGGCCGAGAATAGGCTTAAGGGCGATGAGACGCCAATTGAGCTAAAGGTCAGAGATATTGTTGCTAAAGGTTATGTTATGGTTGAATGGCATGCCTACTTCATGGCCCTAGCTAAACGCTTTGTGGCAAGTTTAGGCATACCTGATGATAGACAGCGCTTTATCGAGAAGCATCCATGGGAAAGAGCCCATTACTCAGCCCAGGGATTCGACCAAGAGGTTTACTTAGACCGGTGGGGTTGGGTTGAGGTTGCCGGATTCAATTATAGAACAGACTATGACTTGAAAGGTCACATGAGGGAAAGCGGAGTGGATATGAGGGTTTTTAAGCCTAGTGATAAGGAGACTGTGAGGGTTGAAGTGAAGATTAAGCCGTTAATTCAAAATATAGGTCGAGCCTTTGGTGAAAGAGCCGCTGAGGTTTTAGGCATACTGCAGAATATTAATCCACAGGCTCTCCTAACAGCCTTCAATGAGAATGGCTTCTATGAGGTTAATGGGCTTAAGATTACTCCAGAGCATGTTGAGGTTACTAAAGTTGAGGTTAGAGAGAAGGGTAAGCATTTCATCCCGCACGTTATAGAGCCGAGTTTTGGGTCAGACCGATTAGCCTATGCTGCCTTAGAATACGCCTACTCAGTTAAAGAGGATAGAGTTGTTCTTAGGCTTCCTAGGGATATAGCTCCTATCCAGCTCGCAGTTCTCCCCCTTGTCAATAGAGATGGGCTTCCAGAGAAAGCTAGAGCGGTTTATAAACTCCTCATAAATGAGGGTTATATGGTTGAGTATGATGAGTCCGGCTACATTGGTAGGCGATATGCGCGCTTTGATGAGATTGGAGTCCCACTTTGCATCACAATAGACTACCAAACCCTTAAGGATGAAACTGTAACTATAAGGGATAGAGATACATGGAGGCAAGTTAGGACTGAGATAAATAGGCTTCCATATCTCTTACACGACTTCTTCCGCTATAAAATCAACTTTGAAGATTTAGGAGAACCAGTTGAGAAGCAGTAGGTAGATTTTTAAATCCCTTAATCTAATTTTTTGTGAGGATACTGCGCTAAGTAGCGGGGCTGGGGATTTCCCATTGGTATTCCCAATAGAGGCTGAGCCACGCGCCAAAAGGAGGGCTCTAAACCTCTGCCAAGACCATCTAAGAAAGGTTATTGAGGTTGCTCGGAAGACAGCGCAGATTATTGATGCCTTTCTCAATGATGATGCGAGTTCCGTTATGCACCTATATGAGGAAGTTCAGAGATTAAGCGATGAAGTTGCTGAGTCAAAGAGAATGATTGCACAGGAGCTTATCGAGATAGGTGCCATACTGCTTAATCGCGAGGATTTTCTCAGGTTCACTTACGTAACAAGCGAGATTGCTGAGTTATATAAAGGTGTATCTTTTAGGATACTAGCCATGATTGAGCGTAAATGGGATATTCCATTAGACATAAAGAAGGGTATAGCTGAGCTCTCAAGCACGGTGTTTAATGCCATGATGAGACTTAGAGATGTTGTCTTCGCATTAAATTATGGTTCACCACAGATATCTGAGAAGGCCAAGGACGTAGAAATGACCGAAAGGGAGGTTGATAACCTTTATAGGAGACTTGAGATATTGCTCTTAGAGCGAGGCATTGATATGCCTAGAACTCTTCTAGCAAGGGATGTCATACAACTTCTTGAGGATACAGCCGATAAGATTGAGGATGCCTCTGATGCCACTAGAATACTCGCCCTTGCGCTGTAGGGGGTATAAATAGATATAATGACAAATAGGGAAGGCAAGATAGAAGCGGAGTTTGTTGAGAACTTCTTAATCGTTTGGAACCCTAAAGATGGTTCAGAACTTTATAAAATGGGCTTTTATGGTAAGCCCCTCGGAATACCTAAGCCTAAGAGCCCAGACTTTAATGTTCCACTAATACTTGACTTAATGGAAGGATTATATCTGCTAGAGAAGGGAATTATTAGGGTCTTTGAGGGGCAAGAAAAGAATAAAGTGAGCGTTAAGCTCCTCAAGAGTAGGGCAAGAAAAGTCTATGAAGATTTTGACCTAAAATACGCTGTTTATAAGGATTTAAGGGAGAAGGGGCTTGTAGTAACCCCTGGTGTAAAGTTCGGATGTGATTTTGCAGTTTATAGGCAGGGTCCTGGTTTAGAGCATGCGCCCTACATGGTTTCAGTTAAGAGTAGGAAGGATGAGGTAACGCCTACTGAGATAGTCAAGGCTGGCAGACTAGCCACAACCGTCAGAAAGAGGTTCATCATAGCAGTTCCAGACTTAGAGAAGGATAAGGTTGAATATCTAATTTTCAAATGGTTTAAGGCATAAAAAGAGCGTTTTATGAGGCTTTAGCCTCTTCCTCCACCATAATCTTCATGTTTATCTGAACTATGTCTTCAGTTATTACGCTTCCCCGAACCATCTTTCTCCTTCTTTCACCTTTATCTTTGGGTTTAAAGCCAACACCACCGCTCAAAAGAACTTTTATCTTGACACCACCCTGTATATCTGGTCTCATCGGAAACCCATCCTTATCGCTTCCACCAGTTATCTGCAATTTTTTCCCCGGCATGCCGAGAATCGAGCCATTAATTATGTCGCCTATCCTTCTACCTATTAATGGTGTGGCCTTTGCTCCCTCAAGTTCAACAACGTTTGATTTCCCAGTTTTTGGGTCGGAAACTATCACCTTGAATTTAGCCATTCTTTACGCACATTCCTTCTCTTAGGGGATTGATAATCTTGAAAGGAAGATTTAACATATAAACTATTCGCATTTAACTGCGGAAAACTTGTCAGGCCATTAAATATTGAGCAGCATTCTACAAGCTGTAGCGACTAAAATTGGCCTTAAAAGTAGAGACCCCTCAACCCTTCTTTCCTCCATATTATCCTCCTCGTGAATGTAGAATTCATGTGACATAAGAAAATCCCTCATCGCTCTAGACTCCGCAACATAATCTGTCCTAGTGATGTTCATATACTGAAAAGTGTAATGCGCTATTACCGCCGAAAATATTATAGAGTTCAGTGGATTATCTTCCAGAAGCTCTCTTCTCACGTATGTTAGGTCTACTGGCAGCCAACCCCACGGTGGAACATAAACCATTGCCCAACCATGCCATCCAACCCCAATCTGTCTAATTAACAGATGCCCACTCCAATATCTTAGGCTTCGGTCATATTGTGGTATGTAAATGCAACCAATCTGCAAGTAAGCCGGTATTCCAATAGACCGGCAGAAGGTTATCAGTAGATTAGCTTGGTCGTCGCAGTCACCTGCAAGCAAAGAGAGGGTTTCATTCGGATATCTTGGAACTTCAGAGGAATCATATCTGATGTTATCTCTTATCCAGGCGACAAACCTCTTAAGGATTGATAAAACTCTAGTCTCACCACCAGCTATTTCTAGGGCCTTCTCATGTAGCTGGGACATATTTGACTGCCAGAGCCCTGTAGGTTCACAATATTTGTCTTTTAGCTCTTTTGGTATGCTAGCTATATCCCAAGACTCTGTCTCCGATATTTTAGGTAGGCTACGCGCCCTAAATATCAGTCTATATGTAATGCTGTAATTTATTGTTTCACCCGGATAGATTTTGTCCCTTCCGAAATTCAGTATGGCAATAATGTTTCCATCCAAATCTTTAGTGAATCCCTCAACAGGGTAGGAGGCGCTCAATAAATAGACGATTTGCCAGCTATTATTCATAAATAAGCCGATTGCTCTGTCGCTTCTAGTTAAATTCCATATTTCCTGTGATTCTCCCTTATTCTCATAGATTATCTTCATTGTTAAAGTAAACTCCTTTCCAGCCGCTTTTCTTTGCGTAAACTGAGAGTGGCCAACGAAGAAGGAAAGAAGAAAAAGCAGAAGGAGGAGTATTAAATAATCTCGTATTTTCCTCAGCGAGTCCGCCGCATCATGTTTTATGCGCATAAATTATACCCAAAAAGGAAGATTACTTTAAAAGCCTTTATTAGCTATTCGACAAAATTATTATCGGTGATGCCGCATGAAGATTAATGTCGGCGAGACGTCGATTGAGCTTGTCAAAGGCGATATAACAGAGCTTGATGTTGATTGCATCGTTAATGCAGCAAATAGCATGCTCAAGATGGGCGGTGGGGTTGCTGGTGCGATAAAAAGGAAGGGTGGACAGAGAATACAAGATGAATGCGATGAGATAATAGCAAAGAGAGGCCCAATACCAGTTGGTGGAGCGGCAATAACTAGTGGTGGAAAACTTAAAGCCAAGTATGTTATACATGCGGTCGGCCCAGTCTACGGCAAGGGTGACGAAGAGAGAAAGCTCAGGGATGCCGTGTTAAATAGCCTAAAGCTTGCTGAGCAGCATGGAATATCTAGCATTGCCTTTCCAGCCATCTCAACCGGAGCCTTCGGGCTGCCGAAGAAGATTTGCGCAGAAACGATGATTCCAGCAGCAATATCATATGTTAGGGGTGGAACAAGCATAAAGAGAATAATCTTCTGTCTCTATGATGACGAAACATTCAACATATTTAAAGAGACTCTTGAGGAACTTAGATTTAGTAGCGTTTAAAGGGGAGGAGAGGGGGAGGCTAACCAGAAGATAGACTCCTATCTACATTAGAAAAGCTTGGGATAAAAATGGAGAAAGCTCTTTAAGAGAATACTAAGTATTTCTCATTTAAGGTTGGTGCAATCAGATGGCTGATAGAAAACCGTGCCCAAACATAAAAATTAATCTAGAAAATTGTCCATGCACCTATCCATGTGATATTAAAGGTATGTGCTGCGAGTGTCTACTTAATCACAGAATGCACGGTGAGCTCCCAGCATGCTATTTCCCACCAGAAATCGAACGGACATATGATAGGTCAATAAGGAGGTTCATAGCGCTCCATAAAAAGTAGTTCACAATACTCTCCGTCAAAACACCCACGCCCACTGAAATCTTTAATCTTATTACCCCTCATAAGATAACTCTCTTTGGTGATGCTCAATGCTAGATGTTGTCACATTAGGTGAAATGATGATACAATTTAATCCAGTTACAGTAGGCCCCCTAAGACACGTCACCTACTTTGAGAAGCACGCTGCTGGCTCAGAGGCAAACTTCGCAATCGGTATGGCAAGACTTGGATTTAAAGCTGGCTTCATAACACGGGTTGGAAACGATGAATTCGGAAAATATATATTGTCTGTTCTGCGCGGTGAGGGTGTTGATACCTCAAGAATTAAAATTGATGATGCGCCAACTGGCATATATTTCATTCAGAGGGGTTACCCAATTCCGGGAAAGAGCATGGTTTTTTATTATAGGCGTGGTTCAGCTGCAAGTAGGCTCTCACCAGAAGACATCGATGAGGGATACATTAAAAGCGCTAGGCTCCTGCATTTAACTGGAATCACACCAGCATTAAGCGAGAGTTGCATGGAGGCAACATTTAAGGCTTTAAGAGTAGCACAGGAAGGTGGAGTTAAGGTCTCCTTTGACACAAACATTAGGCTTAAGCTCTGGCCCTCAAAGGAGAAGGCTCGTGAAACACTACTACCAATAGTTGAAGGCGCAAATATACTCTTAACGGAGCCGGAGGACGCTGAGATTTTAATAGGCGAGAAGGACCCGCAGAAAATAATTGATAAGATGCTCTCTATGGGCCCGGAGACAGTAGTAGTTAAATTAGGTGAAGAGGGCGCTATAGCCTCTAATGGTAGAGAGACCATTACGAAGCCAGGCTTTAAGGTTCCAGTAGTTGACGTTATAGGTGCTGGAGACGCCTTCGCCGCAGCTTTCATAGCAGGCATACTCAAGAATAGAAGCCTAGAAGAGGCCCTAACATATGGTAATGTTGCCGGGGCGCTCGTCGTAACCGTTAGAGGGGACATAGAAAATCTGCCATCATGGGACGATATAGAACGGTTTCTAGCCTTTCAGAGAAGAGAGCATGTTACATTCAGGTAGAATTTATAGTCAAACTGGCCGAACTCATTAAACTCCTCATATTTAGGAGGCCTTCTTAACAGAATTATTTGTGCTCCAGCAGCCAATATCAGCAACAGAATTACGAGGAGAACAATTATTCTCATGGAGGGATACTCAACTTTACCCTCAAACTGCGGCAGAAATATGAACCACAAATAGCCTATGATAATAAATGTGATTATCAAAAGTATAACCTGAAATATTTTTGTTCCATGGCTGGGCACTACAAGAACCCTTTATAAATGTTATATGTCTAACCCTAATATCTTTTATGCTGGATAAGCAACATCTTAAAATTCTATTAGCCAGAAGCCCAAAGCGGCATACTCTTCCTCATCATCGTAATTATTTCATTTAGTGTTTCTATTTCATCACTACTTAATCGCTCCTTAAATTTCGTATTTAGTAGTCGTGCATGCTGCTCCGGGATAACAGCATAAAGTATGTCGCCCTCATCAAAATGCCTCCCGACTACAGGCTTATCCATTGATATGGCAACCTGCCTTCCCTTCTCAGCGTATGATATAGGTGCACCCTTATCCTGTATCTGCAGTATCTCGCCAACATCTCTCCCCTCAGCGGTCATAAGTCTCATTCTAGGCTTGATATGCCCGGCCAAAATCTCCACACCGAATATTGCTGGCTTAGACCTACGGAATACGTAGCCGGGCAGAACTCTTATTTTAGCTGGCTTTATTAGTCTCTCGAACTCACTTCTTTCCCGTGTTTCTTTCTCGCTCTTCATCCACTTCAAGTAATCATCAATCAAGTGATAGATGATGTTATGCCAGAATATTGGTATATGATGGGTTTTGGCCTCCTCCTCAGCATCCGGCAAAACTTTAACATTAAACGCTAGTATAACGCCGTATAATGGTTCTTTCTCCCTAACTATTAGAGCCTCCATTACATCCCTCTTTGAGACATCGCCCACATCCGCCAGCCTAATAGGAACACCATTCCTAGTTAGGCTCTCAGCTATGGCCTCTAGAGAACCTAAGGCATCAGCCTTTAAAACAACACCATCAATCTCGGTTAATATGCGTATTTTCTCGATTTCCTCAGAAACCTCCTTAATATACTCGCCTATCTTATCCTCCGATGGAACGGCGTAGATTGGTGCTCCGGCGAGAGCATCCTCAAGATTTGGTGCAACAATCTTAACCCCAGCTGCTGCAGAAACCTCCTCAACTGACGAGAACTTTTCACGAGGGTCTCTTATCTCATCGAGAGGTTTAGGCATCAATATCGCACGAACAGTCGTTACGATCGGCTTCTCCTTGCCGCCCAAAACTATTATATCGCCCCTTCTAAGAATACCATCATAAATTATAGCATTCACAGTTACCCCTAAGCCAACCTCCTCTCTAACCTCTAGAATAGTGCCTTTAGCCGGACCGCTTGTCGTTTGAAGTCTCTTCTGGAGATACTGCTGCGTTAGACCCGCTAAGACCGCGATTAATTCTGGTATGCCCTCTCCAGTCTTCGCGCTTGTCGGAATGAGCGCAACAGTTCTCGTAAAATCCCTTATCCTATCAAACCTATCAGCCCTAAAAGATAACCTGGAGAACTCTCCAATAATCCTATATAAGTGTTCGTCCAGCTCCTGCTTGACAGCTGGCTCCTGCATCCTATAAGACTCTAAAAATGGCGCATTTGGATACGACCTCCAACCTGGAATCCTATCAATTTTGTTTACAGCCACTAGAAACGGGGTTTTTCTCGACCTAAGAATCTCAATAACCTCATATGTTTGAGCCTCAAAGCCCTTCAAAACATCTATGACAAGTATTGCTATATCAGCTATCCCGCCGCCTCTACGTCTAAGGTTAGCAAACGCTTCATGCCCAGGAGTATCAATCACAAGAAGGCCTGGTATGCGTATCTCTCCACCAATCATTTTAAGGAATGGACCCGCAATCTCCCTAAGCGTTTCAATTGGAAAGAAGCTTGCACCTATATGTTGAGTCATTCCACCAACTTCGCGGGCCTGGACGCTTGTCTTTCTAATCTGGTCTAAAAGAAGAGTTTTTCCAGTATCAACATGGCCGAGAACGCAAACTATTGGCTGTCTTATTCGAGTTTGCATCTCCAAGTCAATCACTCTCGCCGTAGAGTGTTAGGATATCGCGTTCTCTATATTTAAGCCATTATGCGTGCCGATGAGAGGCTTACATGAGCAAATCTGCTTAAAGCTATCTATCTCAATATTCGCTCCCAGTCAACATGCTTCTTAACAAGGTTTATGGCAGCGCCTACTCTCCTCGGGTCCCCGGGCTTTATTCTACCAATAATCTTCTGGATATACTGGAGGGTTGTGTAAGTATCATATGGCACCAATATGAGCGGAACCTTAAGCTGGTCCGCTTTTGGAAAAACCTTGACGCTTGGATATAGATTTCCAGTCAGAATTATGGCTGAGACGTCGGTTTCAAGGGCTGTTAAGATTATGTCTGTTCTGTCACCACCAGTGATAACAATCTCGTTTGCAACCTTACGGAAGTATTTGGCTGCGCTATCCGGTGTCATTGCACCAACAAGAACAGCTTCAATAACCCTATCAAGCCCATCTCTTCCAGCCAACACTCTACCACCAATGAAATCGCATATCTCCCTAACTGTTGGAGCACTTAGGTTCTTGTCTTCCGGAATCAAGCCTAAAACCCTGATGTCATATTTCTCAATAAATGGCTTAACTACACGCTCAGCTCGTTCCATCCTTTCTAGGGGGATACGGTTCAATATTACCCCGAGCAGCTTGGTTCCCCATTTAATGCAGCAGTCTTGGGCTTGTAACACATCGTCTACAACGGAGTCATCGCTAAATCTTTCAACAAGAAGTATATTGGCTCCTAAGATTCCTGCAAGCCTTGGAACAGAGCATTCTATGAAAGCACCTATTGAAAAACTATGCGGCCCCTCAATTAACATTATATCTACATCCTCTGAGGCCTTCCTATACGCCACTTTTATGCTCTCAATATATGATGAGACATCGGCTTCCATGAAGCTTTCAAGAAACTCTTCCCTCTCAATTATAAGTGGGCATATCGTGCTATTCTCATGTTTAAGTCTCAAGATTGCCCTCATTATTTCAGTATCTTCGTCTAAATGCTCTCTGCCTGGAACAAATGATTCTTTAACGCCTATTGGTTTAAAGTATCCAACCTTTTTTCCCATCTCTGTAGCTATAGAGGCTAATGCAATTATAATTGCGCTCTTTCCAGAAAACTCCTCTGTTGATGCAATATATATTGCTCTCTCAACCATTTTTCATCCCTAACCCTTATACATATTATAATCTACTAATCGTCACTCTTATATCTACCCCAACACACCCCTCACCACTCTCATAGACAAACAGGGGATTAATTTCCATCTCAGAAATCTCCCTAAACCTGGTCATAACATGTGAGACTCTGAGCATAACATCTATAACCGAGTCTATATCTGAGGGTAGCTCACCCCTAACACCCCTAAGAAGCGCATACGCCTTAGTCTCCTCAATCATTCCAGCAGCCTCAGCTCTAGTTAATGGACATAAGCGGTATGATACATCCCTTAAGAAATTAACATAAATTCCCCCTAAACCAAACATTAATAAGGGGCCAAACTGCATATCCCTAACGGCACCGACAATAACCTCTTTTCCAGGTGGGGCCATCCTCTGCACTAAGACGCCATTAATCTTAGCTCCGGGCATTGCTGAACGGGCTCTTCTAATGAGAGTCTCATAATTTTCTTCTACTTCAGTTCGACTCTTAACGCCTAGAATAACTCCACCTATATCTGTTTTGTGAATTATGTCTGGTGAAACAATCTTCATAACTACTGGATAACCTATATTATCGGCTATAATACCCGCCTCCTCTTTGCTCCTAGCTATAGATGCCTTTGGCATTGGTATTCCAGACGCCTCAGCGATTATCATGGCCTCATCAATCGTTAGGCTTAGGCGGTTCTCTATGCGTGCCCTCTCAATAACTCCCCGAATCTTATCCTCATCAACCTCTATACGTGGAATTTGCTCCTCAATTGGCATGCTCATTATAAGGCTGTAGTCATACATTGATTTTAAGGCGTAGACGGCTAATTCTGGAAAGTGATAATTTGGAATTCTATTCCTCTTAAGCATTTTGATTGCTGGTGAATTATCCTCAAGTCCCATGAAAGATGCAATTATAGGCTTATTTGAGAAGCCACCTAATCTAGCTACTACCTCAGCAATCTTATCGCATGGTGTCACAGCTTGCGGTGTTAAAATAACGATTATTCCATCAATATTACTGCTCCTCAAGCCAGCCTCCAAAGCTATCTTGTAGCGGTTCTCGTCAGCATCGCCCAAAACATCTAGCGGATTACCTAAGCTCGCATGTAAGGGCATAGCCTTTCGGAGCTCTTCAATAATCTCGTATTCTAGGAGCGGTAGCTCTAAACCCAACTTTTCGCAAGCATCCGCGGCCAATATTCCCGGGCCACCCCCATTCGTCACTATTAAAGTCCTTTTTCCTTCTGGGATTGGCTGTGAACCAAATGCTAAAACCAAATTAAAGAGTTCCTCTAGGGTGCTAACTCTTATTATTCCAGCCTTTCTAAAGGCTGCAGAAAAGGCTACGTCTGAACCTGCTAATGAGCCCGTGTGGGATGAAACTGCCCTTATACCAGCATCCGTTGTTCCAGCTTTTATGGCTATTATAGGCTTTTTTCGCGTCACTTTTCTAGCAACTTCTATGAAACGCGCGCCCTCCTTAACGCCCTCAATATAGAGCCCAATTACCTTTGTCTCCTCATCTTCACCTAGAGCCTCTATGAAGTCGGCGGCATTTAAGTCGGCTTCGTTCCCCAGGCTTATAAACTTAGTGAAACCAATCTCGTTTCTAACTGCCCAATTCAATATCGTGCTTCCAATGGCACCGCTTTGCGAGACAAAGGCGATATTTCCTGGTATAGGCATGGCTGGCGCAAAAGAAGCATTCACACGGCTCTGAACGCTTATTATACCTAGGCAGTTGGGTCCCTGCAGCCGCATACCATATCTTCTGCATATATTGACTATTTCA
Source organism: Candidatus Bathyarchaeota archaeon (assembly GCA_018396655.1). GTDB lineage: Archaea > Thermoproteota > Bathyarchaeia > Bathyarchaeales > DTEX01 > DTEX01. Next base: position 46,254 of record JAGTQF010000002.1, on the reverse strand, counting down.
CGCTCTAATTGCGCGCCCTCTCTGCCGGTTTCTCCGAAGCCAGCCGATATAACAACAACACCTTTCACACCCTTCACGCCGCAGTCCTCAATAACCGATGGGACAATCTTTGCTGGAACAACCACAACCGCTAAGTCAACATCGCTTGGAACATCCTTGACGCTTTTGTAGCATTTAAAGCCCAGTATTTCGTCAGCGTTTGGGTTTATTGGATATAGCCCCCCACTAAAACCTGATTCAACAATATTTCTAAATATTCTATGCCCAACTTTCCATGGCTCTCTACTGACGCCTATAACCGCTATGGTCCTTGGATTGAAGAAGGCCTCGAGCTTCATGAGCCGCCCTCTTAAGCCCAACATTAAATGTTGGCTTTACTATCGTTAAGATTAACGGTGAATATATACCTAGCGCCATCAATATTTATTGCTAGAGTTTAAGGTAAAAGTGGGACCTAAATGGTTAAGGAGGAACAGCTACGTAATAGGTCGTATGATGATAAGAAGATGAGCTTAACTGAGGCGCTAAGCTACATAAAGACTGGAGACCATATTTTCATAGGTTCAGCATGCGGTGAGCCTCAATATCTTGTTAGAGGTTTAGTTGAGAAGGCTGACCATTTAGCGGATAATGAGATACTTCATGTGCATACGCTCGGTGTTGCCCCATATGCTAAGCCAATGTATTCGAATAGGTTCCGCATGAATGCGTTCTTCGTTGGAATCAACACTCGTAAAGCAGTAGCTGAGGGTAGAGCAGATTATACACCCACATTCCTCTTTGACCTACCATACTTAATAAAGAGGGGCATGGTTCAAATTGATGTAGCGCTAATACAGGTTACACCTCCTGATGAGCATGGATTCTGCAGCCTAGGCGTATCAGTTGATGTTACAAAGGCTGCTGCTGAAAGAGCTAAGCTCGTTATAGCGCAGGTTAATAGGAGGATGCCTAGGGTTTTAGGAGACAGCTTCATACATATAAAGGATATTGATATTATTGTTGAGCATGATGAACCCATCCTTGAAGCCCCCCGCCCAGAACCAGACATAGTATCAGAGCGCATAGCAAGATACGTCTCAGAGCTTATTGAGGATGAATCAACCCTTCAAATAGGGATAGGCAGCATACCTGATGCAATACTAGATTCCTTAGTGGACAAGAAAGATTTAGGAATACATACGGAGCTGCTGACAGAGGGAGTTGTAGACTTAGTTGAGGAGGGTGTAATAACATGCGCGAAGAAGACGATTAATCGGGGTAAAATAGTGGCGTCATTCGCTATGGGAACGCGGAAACTCTACGACTTCATAAATAATAACCCGATGGTTGAGTTTCATCCCTCTGATTATGTAAATAACCCATTTATAATAAGCCAGCACGACAAGATGGTTGCGATAAATCAGGCGCTTGAAGTAGACTTAACTGGACAGGTCTGCTCGGACTCGCTTGGTTATAGGTTCTATAGTGGATTGGGCGGGCAGGCAGATTTCATGAGGGGTGCTAGATTATCTAGGGGTGGAAAGGCCATAACGGTTATACCATCAACTGCTAAAGATGGAAAGATATCGCGCATAAAAGATTTTCTGACAAAGGGAGCTGGCGTTGTTTTAACTAGGGGTGATGTAGACTATGTGGTTACTGAGTATGGCGTGGCTCACCTTAGGGGTAAAACTATAAAGGAGAGAGCCCTAGCGCTAATAAGCATCGCAAACCCGAAGTTTAGAAATAAGCTACTTGAGCGGGCTAAAAAATATCATTATGTTCCTGAGGAGATTATGCCCTTCCCGGAGATAGAGTATCCTGAGGAGCTCAAGCGGTATGTCACATTAAAGGATGGCTCAAAGGTTCTGCTTAGGCCGATAAAGCCTTCCGATGCGACCATGAAGCAGCACTTCTTCTATGCGCTTTCAAAAGAAAGCGTTAAAAGAAGATACCTGGGCTCATTAAGTCTTATGCCACTGAGACGCATATGGCCATATGTAATCGTGGATTACCATAATGAGATGAGCATCGTTGGAACAATAAGTGAGGATGGAAATGAGGTTATAGTGGCTATGGGAAGCTACTCGCGTATACCAAATACTGATATGGCTGAGGTGGCGTTAGTTGTTAGAGATGATTGGCAGAATAAGGGGCTTGGAGCAACATTATTCAACTATCTTGTTGAAATCGCCAAAAATCGCGGAATAAAGAAGTTCACAGCATGGGTTCTACTTGAAAACACAAAGATGATGCATATATTCAGAAAGTCTGGTTATCCCCTAAGATATAGGATTGAGGGAAACCTATATTATGTTGAGATAGATTTGAAAAAGCCTTAAATTAGCGAATTAAGCATTACTTTTCTATTTTTCCTGGGCTTCGAAATCCGCTAATATCTTCTCCCTAATCATATTGAAGTGCTCTGGAAGTTTTTGCGGTGGCAGGTTTCTCGCTAAATACTCCGAGAAGAACCTCGAGTATTTCTCGTAGTCTTCTAAGGCTAGCATTTTAGCGTATTCGGCTATGTGCTCACCGCGTATTCTAGATTCGTCTGGAAGTATGCTTTCGTCATGAGGAACCTCTACACCAGCGTCTACAAAGCCCTTCATGGCAGCAAAGACGCCCGCGCCCTTAGATGGAGTATGCAATCCTATATCTAGTATCGCCTTTTCAACACCCTTAGCAGCCGCCCTTAAGCCGCACAATAGGCCGGTTAAATATGCTGCTGGAAGATTATTTAGGCTTCCAAGCCAGCCATATTTTTTCCTTAACTCACAAGAGTGGGCAGAAGCTATCACAATATCGCCTATAACAGTTGCCCTAACAAGCTGCGCAATAATATTTCTTCCAGTCTTTCTAACAACAAGCCTAGGCATCTTTGAAATAATAAGCTTCTTTCTAAGCCTATAGTCGGTCTTACCCTCCCTACGTCTTCTAAATGGAACGCTGTATGATGGACCCTTAGCCATCATCGCCTCCTCCTTAACCCATGAACCTCAATGTAGCGGTGAAGGTCTGCAATAGACCTAAATACTCCAGCCTTAGCCTTCAGATAAAGCTGCCTATAAACTCTAGTTGTTATAATCCGCTTCTCCTTAAGCTCACGAAGTCTCCTTCTAAGAGCCCTAATCTTCTCAACCCAAACCCTATCCGGGTCAACCCTAGCCTTCATAGAACCGCTTCTGCTCCCCACACCCCTACGTTTACCCCTCTTCTTTTTTTCATGAATTATTCTTGCGCGTGCCCTGCTAACGCCTTTCTCCTTAACCTTCCTTATCACACCCTCATGTATTAGCCTTTTAATGTCCTCCCTGGTTATTGCAGCTTCAACCTCCTCAATTCTCTCCGGGTCTATCCAAACTCTCTCCTCGCCAACACCAAGAATTTCAGCGGCCATTCTGCGCTGACTCCTCAAACTCAACATTAGCACCTCCATACTAATTACGACTGACCACCTTCTTTGGATTCACTAGTCTTCACCTCAGCAGCTACACCTGGATTTAGAACGTATATGCCCATCTCTTTAGCCCTTCTAAGTATCTCAGCCCTCTTCTTTGCGCCAACCGTATGCGCTATCCTTATGGCTTCTGTTTTCGGGTCCACTTTGCTCAGGTCATCGAGATTGTGGACAAGAACTTCTCTATGGGCTGAGGGATGAAGCCCTCTAGCAGCCTTAGGACCTCTATAGCCAATCTTAACTTTAGCTGGCCAGCCCTTAACCTCCTTTCGCATCTTACTATCTATGCCTCTAGGTTTCCTCCAGCTCTCATCAACGCGCACATAGCGCCAGCTCTCCTGTCTAACAAAGTCTGGCTTCTTACTTTTTACCTTCTCTCTCAGCTTAACCATTTTCTCTAGCGTTAAGCTTTCTTCATTCATACTCAACTAGCTAGTCCCTCCATCTTCTCATAGATATATATGCCATCTAGGAACCTACGTGGGTCCCTATCTTTTATCTTTGTTGCCTGCTCAATGTTGGCGGCTGTTTGACTAACCTCCTCAATATTTATTCCCTGCACTATTATATCATCACCCTTAACGGTAACCTTCGTGTTGCCGACTATCTTCGCAACCCTTGGAGCCCTTTCGCCCATGAAATTCTCTATTAAAACCTTGTCTCCGCTGATTTTAACTGATATTGGGAAGTGTGCAAATACAATCTTAAGCTTGTATGTAAAACCCTTAGTTGCACCCCTAATCATATTCCTGATGTGGGCCGCAACTGTTCCAACACAAGCTTTCTCCCTTCTCTTAGGCCATACCGCTGAAACTTCAACCTCATCACCAATGATGCGAATTTCTACGGGATGCCCGGAAAAGTCTCTAACCAATCTTCCCTTCTCACCTATAACCTCAACGGTTTTCCCCTCTACCTTAACCGTGACCCCCTCTGGAATCTTAACCTTTCTAATCTCAATCTCCTGCATATGGCTAATCTCTCCAACACTTTTTAATATACGTAGGCTAGGAGCTTTCCTCCAATACCCCTCTTCTTTGCTTCGTGATGGGACATGACGCCCTGTGATGTTGTAACTATGAGTATGCCCATATCTCTAGAAGGCAGGTAAGTTTTCTCCCAATTCTCAAGCTCCTTAGCCTTAAATGAGAATCTGGGCCTTATGGCCCCGCATTTGTTTATTCTACCTAGTAGCTGGACCCTGAATTTGCCAGTTCTCCCATCGTCAATAAACTCGAACTCTCCAATATACCCATTCATCTGCATGACTCGGAGAACATTACCTAGAAGCTTGGAGGCTGGCATTATATAGCACTCTTTCTTCCGCCTCATCTCATTATTCATTATTGTTGTCAAGCCATTTGCTATCGTGTCCATGTTCATTTGATAACCCTCCATCAATTATATTTCTTAAAGCCCAGTTTTTCAGCTACCTCTCTAAAGCATTGGCGGCAGAGATTTAATCCATACTTCCTTATTATTGGCCCATAAGAGCCGCATCTACGGCACGGTCTACTTCCTTTGCCGAATTTCCGCTCCTTCCTTCCGCTCTCGCTACTCATCTATTTCTTCCTCCTTCTAGCCTTTCTTTCCTCCCTCTTCTCTTGAGTTATTTCAACACCAAATGTCTCGGCCATAAATGCCATGGCTTCCTCAGCTGTCAGCCTATGCTTTGAACCGACTTTAGATTTTGCTCTGCGCCTATATTTAACCCTATAGCCCGGTCTGCATAGGGATACGCAGACATCCATTCCTATTATTCCCAGCTCTGGAGAATACTTCGTACCCGGTATCTCTATATGCTCCCTAATGCCAAAGGAGAAGTTCCCAAATTTATCAAAGGAACTCGCGGGAATCTTATTATCAACAGCCTCCAAAGCCCTCTTAAGGAAATCTACAGCCTTTTCACCTCTAAGGGTTACTAGGCAAGCTATCGGTTCTTTTCGTCTTATTCCGAAATCTCTAATAGTCTTTTTGGCCCTTCTAAAACATGGTTTTTGCCCAGTTAATTCCTCAAGTATCTTCATGGCTTTCTCTAATGGTTCACCAGATTTTCCAACAGAACAGTTTACGACAACCTTTTCTATTCTTGGCCTGAGCATCGGATTCTCTTGCCACTTAACCCTAAAGTCCTCAATGGCCTTAGCTGACAGCATACGTCTCCTCCACCGGTTTGGGTAGGGATATTCTTGGTGTTCTGTCGCCAATTACAAAGACATAATCTAAAATTGTTTGATATGCCTGCCCTTTCTCATCTTCTATTGTCACAAGATTTCTCCGTCTCTTCTGTCCCTCAATCTCTTCTATAGCTTTAATGAAACCATACTTTCCAATGTTCTCTCCATCGACAATTATAGCCATCATACCCAAATTTAGCCTTAAATGCTCAAGAATACTTTGGTCTGGTAAACTTATCTTTAACGTATCGAGTGTTTTGTATATGTTTCCTGCGGGATTACTTTGGTCCTCACTGCGTATGAATATGTTTCTTCCGTCGTGAAGGTTAAGTTGGATATGCCCTCCATCAATAGTTGTCTTATCTTCGATTCTGCAAATCTTATATTCGGCTTCTTCACGGTCTATTTTGTGAAGGATTAAACCCTTCTCATATGGGAGAACCCTATAATACGCATTTATTTCAGGTATTGAGAGAACATCCATTAATCCAACTGGGAAGTGTTCATCACACCTAATCCTTCCATCGACAAGAATCTTTCCCTGCGCTATTATCTTCTTGGCTTCTCTCATCGTTTTAGCGAAGCCCAGAAGGTCGCGCACAATAATTCCAAGCGGTATACACCGTTCAATTGGATGAGGGCCTGGGCTAGGCTTAAGGGCCCAAACATGTTTCTTCCTGTGTATGGGCCAGAATTCGGGTGTTGCCTCACGCTTGAGGTGTCTACTACCACCCATCTTGCCCATTATTTATTCACTCACCCTCGGCTTTAGCTGGGGATTGAGCTGGGGCTTCAATCTCCTTTGCAGTTTCCTTAATAAGGCCTCTTCTCTCTAATATTCTTTTCCTAAGCTCATCATCTAGGTTTAGACGTGTAATCTCAACCTTTGATGGGTGGATTGGAACAAGTATTGTTGTTCCGTCGGCTTTCTCGCGGGTTATGCCCTCAATAAATACGCGATACTTCTTCCTATCAACCCTCATAACCTTTCCTTCAACACCTTTATAGTCCCCTCTAAGGACCCTAACTGTGTCACCTGTTCTCACCGGAAGAGACCTAGTTCTATAGGTTTTCCTAAGCTCTTCAGATAGGTGGGCGGATAAAATCTTTCCAAGAATATGATAGGGCGCCTGATAGAGCATCTTTCTCTGCTTGCTGGGCTTGGCGGATACGCTTCTCACATATAATCCCCCTATATTATTATGCTGGCGGCACTGGCTATTCTAGGCCATCTCTCGGCAGCCTCCCTAGCGACCGGACCGCGTATCTCTGACCCGCGCATCTCACCCTCTGGCGTTATGATAACAGCTGCGTTGTCCTCAAACTGAACCCACACGCCCTCCGGGCGCCTATAGGGTTTTCTTTGTCTAACCAGGACCGCGTGGAAGAGCTTTTTCCGCATGTCTGGGGTTCCCTTCCTAACGGAGACTACTATCGCGTCGCCAACCGATGCTGCTGGAACCCTCCTATGTCTACCCTTGTATCCCAAAACCTGAACTACTCTGAGAATTTTGGCTCCTGAATTATCGGTGCACTTGATTAGCGCGCCTACATTAACTCCCCTACTTATCTTCACCTTTGGTTTTCCAACACCCTTGGCCTGTAAACCTCTAGTCTTTGCTTTAGCAGCCATTTTCCAATCACTTCTCCATCTTCTCTATTACTACGAATGAGACTGTCTTGCTTATTGGTCTACATTCAGCTATTTTAACAATATCGTTCTCAGTTGCGTTTATGCATGGTGGATTATGGGCTGGTATGCGGCTGTGCCTCCGCTCATAACGCTTGTATTTAGGCACATATTTAACGTAGTCGCGCCTAACGATGACAGTTTTATCCATCTTTGCGCTAACAACAACACCCTCAAGTATCCGGCCCCTAATCTTTAAGGAGCCGTGGAAGGGGCAGTTTGGATCATTACACGTTTTCTCCGGTTTCTTAATGGTCTCCAGCGACATTACCAGCGTCTCCTAATTATTCTTTTAACCCTATCTTCGGGCCGACCAATTAAAACTTTACCATCAACTTCAATAATTGTCTTATCTGGTAGGGTGAAGTGGAAAACACAATTCTCTTTAATTAGGGTTTTTTCTTCCCCATTTCTAGTGAGTATTTTAAATGTGTTTCGTGTTTCATCTATAACTTTTCCAGATAAGCCGATGCATGTTGGGTTCGTGCTTCTAATAACCTTAAGCTTTAAGCCAATAAACTCATCTTGGAGAATGCTGGATAGATTCTTCATTTCGCCCCCTTATCCTCCTCGTTATTGACTGTTAGTATGCGGGCTATTGTCCTCCTAATCTCCCTAATTCTGGCCGGCTTCTCAACAGCTCCGCCAGCCTTAACCATAGTCCTTAATCTGGCGAGCTCAGAGCGTAGTTCAGCCAGCTTTTTCTCGCGCTCCTCACGGGACATATTTCTAATCTCCTTCATCCTCAGAATGGCCAAAGGTCTTACCCCCAAATTAAGACTCCTCTGCCTCTGTAGCGGCCTCCTCAGCTCCCTTGGCCTCTCCCTCTAAGATTTCAACTTCATCCGGGAACTTGGCTTCCGGCGAGACTATAAGAACTTTAACGCCGAATATGCCGGGCTTAAGCTGGACGTGCGCAACAGCTTTCTTAACATACTTCATAGCTGGCTCCCCACTCTTGGGAATATAGCCGTCCCTAAACTTCTCAGCCCTAGCCCTCTCAGTTCTAAGTTTGCCGCTAATGATTATTTCAGCTCCTAGCGCGCCTGCATTCATTATTTGATTCAACGCCCAGAAGCCAACTCTTCTAAAGTGGACTCCGCGACGGAGCGCGGCGGCTATTCTAGATGCCATAACATATGGGTTTAATTCCGGGACTTCTATCTCAGCTACTGAAATTTGTGGATTTGGAAGATTGAACTTCTCTTCAAGAATTTTAGCGAGACTTTTTATTGTTTCTCCACCACGACCAATAATGAAGCCTGGGCGCATAGCATATATAACTACGTTTGTGCCGAGCGGAGTCTTGGTTATATTAACCCCACCATAACCAGCCCGCTCGAACTCTTTCCAGAGAAACTCGTCTATCTCAGCCTTCCTTATTGTCTCATTAACAAAGTGTTTAATGAATGGCATAATCTCATCCCTCTTTAATCTGCTCAAGGGCTATTTCGACATGGCATAGGGTCTCGAACTTCGGCGTTGCTCTACCAAAGGCTCGGGGCATATACCTTCTTATTTTGGCGCCCGGATAGGCTGCGGCATGAATAATCTTTAGCCTTTCAACATCTAGTCCCTTGTATTCCGCGTTAGCTTCGGCGCTTTCAAGAACTTCAAGAATTTTAGCGGCAGCCTTAACTGGATATCTGCCAGCCATAGCCTTCTGTAGTCCCCGCCTATGTGGTAGCTTCTTTTTGTATCGCCTAAATGGAACAGCCTTCTTCTTGGCTATAACCTGCCTTAAATATTCTTTTGCCTCATCAAGCATCATGCCTTTTATTGCGGCGCATATCTCCCTAGCCGCTTTAGGCGATATTCTAAGCTCTCTGCCACTAGCCTTGGCTGTGTTGGCTGGGTCGAGACCCACGATGGAATATCCCCATTCTGGCACGGGCTGTCCACCAATATTATACTGTTGTTTGGTGAAAACAAAAATACATGCTTATTTATAAGAATTTTCCCCTCATCCGCCACCAATAACCGTCATGAGGGCTAAGACATCACCATCCTTAAGCGTTATTTCACTTATGCTAGTCAGATTTATCGCCAAGCCATTTAGGGTCACTATTAATGTTGGGTCGACAGGGCTCTCGCTTAATCCACCGATTAAATCTTTGAGCGCATCATGTGCGTCAGCAATTTTCATGAATAAATCTTTTAGTGTAGAGCCTTCGGGCAGCACGAATTCCTCCTCATTTATGCCCACTTTATGTCGGACTACGCCTAAGTAGGTGACCTTAACCCTCATGGGCACTCAAGGAAATCTTATTTTGAAAAACAATTTAAGCTTTCCCTATGCTTTTCCTAAATATATTGTGGCATGTTGATACCTCCCTATCTTCTGGTTAGCCTCCCCCTCTCTCCTCTTGATTGTTTTATGTGCTATGTGTAGATTGGCATATTAGAAATGGATATTTATGAACTGAATTAACATCCTTGATTATGTGGGGATGATATGTGCCAACTCATTCTATTATTTATGCGGATTTGATACATGCTTACCTTGTTTTAGCCGATAAATTTATTGTTCAATCGCCTAAATATCTGGTTTATGAGGTATATGCGATGGGTTGGGAGGCGCGCTGGAGGATTTTAGCTAACGTAATTACAGAGCTCCGTAGGAGCGGCGAAAGCATACCATATAATGTGATTAATGATTTGCGCCTTGCGAAGACTATGATCGAGATAGTTAGGGCTGATATGTTGCGCCCGGAGAATATATCGCGCTTAGAGGAGTATTTGAGTAATGTTGAGTCTTATGTTCTTTCAGCAGCTAAAGTTAGGTTTGGCGATAAATATGTGGAGGATGTATTAAGGAGGCTCTGTGAGCTAGAGGCTAGTGGTATGGAGCCCGAGTTTCAGGTTAGGTTCCATCCCGGATTGCCGAGGGGGGAGAGGTGGGTTAGGGTTCAGTTGAGTGATGAAACCCCCCTTGATTTGATTAGAAGGGTTGCGGAGGAGTTTGGATTAAAGTATAGAGTTGAGGAGGATGGATATGCGCTCGTTTATGGTGATGAGGAGGCTGTTAGGGGCTTCATTAAGAGGATGGCTTCGGAAGTACGGGAAAGTAAAAAGGGGTAGTTAGGGTTTAGGTTGGCATCCATCTAAGCTTCATGCTTAAAGGATGGTATTTACGCTATAGTGTGGCAGCGATGATGGTGAACTTAAGGGATGCCATATATTAAGCGTATAGAGATAAACGGCTTCAAGACGTTCGGCATAAAGACAACACTGACATTTGATAGGGGATTTACCGTAATAACTGGACCAAATGGTAGCGGTAAAACCAACATTATAGATGCTATTCTCTTCTGTCTAGGTGAGTTAAGCGCTAAGAGGCTTAGGGCCGAGAACTTCTCAAACCTCATATTTAATGGTGGGGAGAAATCGGGCATAAGAAAGAGCGAGGCGAAGGTTGTAATCCAATTTGATAATTCGGATGGGCGTATACCCGTTGAGACATCTACGGTTACTATTGCGCGTGAAATAGACCAGAAAGGTGAAAGCATATATAGGATAAATGGGAGGAGGGTTCCGAGAAACCACCTTTTAGAGGTCCTTTCGGTTGCGGGTATAAGCCCATACGGGCATAACATCGTATTGCAGGGCACGCTCACACGTATGGCTGAAATATCAACGCAGGAGCGAAGAAAAATCATTGAGGATATGCTTGGAATAGCACAGTATGATGCCGAGAAGGCAGAGGCTGAGGCAAAGCTCAAGGAGGCTGAGGTGGCTATAAAGGCCGCTCTTGGACAGATAAGTGAGGTTCAAAGGAGGCTTGAGGACCTGGAAAGGGAGCGGAACAACCTCATGCGCTACAATATTCTTAGGAGGGAGATGGCCAGGCTTGAATCGATAAAAATATCCAATGAATTAAAGTCCCTTGAACTCGAGGCAAATAGGGCAGCTCAAGAGGCAGCGGATTTAGAGGAGAGGAATAGGCATCTAGCGGAGCGCAGAGAGAATCTTAGGCTCAGGCGCCGTGAGCTGGAAAATGAGCTGAGAAGACTTGGCTTCGATGAGGCTGAAGCTAAGCGAAACCGCATACTTGAGATTCAGATGGGCATTAGCAACTTAAGGTCTAGGCTTAATGAGCTAACGGCAGGGATTGAGGGCGGGAAAGCCGATATTGAGAGACTTATGAGGCTTAGGGAGAATCTTCAGAAGCAGTCTGAGTCGGTTAGGGCGGAGATTGAGGAGGCTGAGGGGAAGATAAGACAGCTGAGCGCCATCCTAGAGCAGATTGGTAAGGAGATTAGCGATAAGCAAGCCCTCTACAATTCCATATCCGGCGAGATTAATAAGGTAAGGGCAATATTTGAGGAGAGGGCGAGAAGAGCTAACGAGATTGAGGAGCAATTAAACCAGCTACATAGGGAGAAGATTTCAATTGAGAGCGAATATGCCAGAATCAACTCTAGGATAGGCGTATACCTGCAGAGGATTGAGGATGTAAAGGCTAAGAAGGAAGATTTAAAGGCATCATGTGAGAAGCTCCGCGAGTCATTGCTTAAGCTTGAGGAGATACTGAACGGCCAGAGGGAGCAGATGAAAAATCTTCAGGCGACATTAGAAAGGCAGAGGCGTCGCAGAGCCCTACTGGAGAAGGAGATTAAGGAGGCCGAGAGGATTGCTGAGTCTGCTAAAGAAGTCCTAATAGAGTTTGGGGCGCAGAAGGACCTAATAAGCAAAATCAAGTCTGAGGAGATTGCGTTAAGGAGTCTTGAGGAGCTTGGAGCCCTAGGCGTCATAAACGGCATACATGGAAGGCTAAAGAATTTAGTGAAGGTTAAGAGGGGCTATGAGAGGGCTATTGAGGCTGCAGCCTCCGGGTGGCTTGACGCGCTTGTTGTGGAGGACTTGAATGTTGCATTCACATGTATAGAAACTCTGAAGAGAATGAAGCTGGGTAGGGTTAAGATAATACCGCTAAAGGGGCTTTCGCCAAATAACAGCAGCGCTGCCAACACTCTTAAAGCCACCAGCATCGAGGGTTTAGGCGATAGGGTCTCCTCATTTATTGAGTGCGAGAGCCAATATATGCCAGCAGTAAACTTCGTTTTGGGCGATACGCTAATAGCCCTAAACGATGATGCAGCGCTAAGAGCCTCGAAGGAAGGTATACGCGTTGTCACCCTAAGCGGAGACCTTTATGAGGCTGGTGGGGGTGTTGAGAGCGGGTTCTACAGAGCCCAAATAGATTTATCGTCATTTATTCCAAGCGATGAAGCCCTGAAAAATCTTGAGAGGGCTGTTAAAACGTTGAAGGGCTACCTAGATAACAGAGGGAGCATAATCGCTGAGATAGAGGGTGAAATATTTAAAGTCCAGGATGATATTGCTAGGCTCTCTGAATCCATTGGGAAACTTGAGAGCGAGGTTGAGAGGGTTAAGAGAAGCATATCACAAGCAGAACAGAACATGGAGCACGCTGAGAGGACTATCGCTGAAATATCAAGCTGGATAGAGCGCGATAGGAATCAATTAGCCTCGTTTAATGCGAAATTAAGGGAGATTGAGGAGGCTGAGAAAGCTCTAAGCGCTGAACTTGAACGATTGAGGAACGAAATAAGCCTACTTAAGATACATGACGCTGACTCACAGCGTGAGGCAATAGCGCAGGATATAATGGCCCTAAGGCGGAAATATGGAAGCGTTGAGTCTGAAATCCTAACTCTAAAGTCTAAAGTGGAGAATGTTTTGAGAAGGAGCCTTGAAAGCCTAGCGGCTCAGATGGAGGATGTCTCGAGTAGAATACTGAGCATAGAAAAGGATATTACAGAGTCAATTAAGGAAAGGGATGAGGTACTGAGGAGGATTGGGGAGCTTGAGGGGGTTAGGGATGAGATATCTAGGGAGCTTATGGGTGCTAGGGAGAGGGTCGAGAAATACACGTCTGAGATAGACGCGTTAGACGCTGAGCTCGCTAAGCTCGATAGAGAGTATGAGAGTGGAATGAGGCTGCTCAATGAGCTGAGGCTTAAGATTCAGTCGATAAATCTTCAGATGAGCCGCCACATGGAGCGGCTTAAGACGCTCGGTTATGAGCATCCAATTGAAACTCGAGGTGATTCTGCCGCAATCCTAAATATTGATTTGCAGCTAAAGATTATGAGGGATGAGATTGAGCGCATAGGTCTTGTGAATCAGCTGGCTGAATCGCAGTATGAGGAGCAAGCCTCAAGATATAAAGAGCTCTCAATTAGGCTGAATGAGCTTGAAAAGGAGAAGATGGCGATTCTAAAGTTCATCGATGAGATTGAGCGGAAGAAACGCGAGGTCTTCATGGAAGCATTCAATAAGATTAACGAGAGGATAAATGGATACTTCTCTAGACTGACTGGTGGTGGAAGCGCATCCCTAAAGCTGGAGAACCCAGAGAACCCGTTCGCCGGTGGAGTTGATATGATAGTTCAATTTCCGGGCAAGCCGCCCATACTTGTTAGTGGAGCCAGCAGCGGTGAGAGGTCCGTCTCGGCCGTTGCATTCCTCTTTGCGCTACAAGAGTTTTCGCCAGCATCCTTCTACCTATTTGATGAGATAGATGCACATTTAGACGCATTCCATGTGGAGAGACTTGGTGAGCTACTCGCTGAGGAAGTCTCCAAATCCCAGCTCCAATTTATAGTCATAACTTTAAAGCCTGAAATGATTAGCAAGGCCGATAGGATATATGGTGTTTACGGTCAGAATGGAATATCGCATGTTATCTCGACAACATTTAGGGGGATAGCGTGAGTATGGTCTCCAGCGGTAAACCCTTCTATTTACAGCCCCCATGGGACATACTGTTTGATTTACAGAGACTGCAGAGAATCAATCCATGGAGTGTGGATATAGCCTTCCTATTACTATCGTTCCTAGAGGAGATGGAGAGGAGGGCTAACATAGATTTTAGGGCATCGGGCATAGCATTAGATTCATCAGCATCTATATACCTCCTCAAATCAAACCTACTTCTAAAGCTTGAGGAGCCACCAGCAGCGCCACCCAAGCCAGCAGTCGACTTTATACCGCCACCGCTAATCCTACCATTACGCTATGAGCTGACAACAACGACGCTAGAGAGCCTCTTAGAAGCCCTAGATGAGACCCTTAAAAGCGAGAAGCTCCTAGCCTTAAAGTCCCCGTCGAAACCCATACTTCCACCACCCGAGATAATCCCAACCATAAGTGCCTATCTCATGGAGATTGAAGATGAAATCAAGAGACTCCTTGGGAGAATTCGTTTGATGGCCGAGAGAGGCGAGCTCATAACATTCTCAGCCCTCGCAAAAGGCCTAGATAGAATGGAGATGATAAAAATCTTCATAATTCTGCTTTTTATGGCCCAGAGGGGAAAGGTAACATTATGGCAGCATGAGGAGTTCGGAGAGATATATGTGACATTAAATGGGGAGGTGGACATGAGTAATGTTGGCGACTAACATGGAGAGCCAAGCAGAAGCCATCCAAAAGATGAAGGAGGAGGCTAAAAGGAAGAGAGGAAGAGAAAACATTGAGGCTAAGATTAGGCTTATTGAGGCAGCACTTTATGTTGCGGGAAGGCCACTCGACCTAAAAACCCTGGGCAGAATCATAAGCTCCAAATCCGAGAGGAAGATTTACAGGCTTGCGCGCATGCTGATGGAAGAATATAAACGCAGAAATACGGCCCTAGAGATACTTGAACTCGAAGACCATAGGTTCGTCCTCCAGCTCAAAACCGAGTACTCAGATAAGGTTAGGGGCTTAGCCATAAGGCCCCTTCTAACAGATGGACCTCTGAAAACGCTATCCTATATAGCCTACAAGCAACCAGTGACACAAAAGCAGGTTGTTGAGGCTAGGGGCAAACATGTCTACAGCCATATAAGGGAGCTAGTTGAGATGGGCCTAATCACTAGGGAGAAGAGCGGAAAAGACACGATTCTTAGGACAACCGATTACTTCGCAGACTACTTTGGCCTAAGCCGAAACATACAGGTCATGAAACGCCAGCTAAAGAGAATCTTTGAGAAGCGTGGTGAGGAGACGCTTCCATCTAAGCCAGGGGATGGTATAAGCGCGCCGGAGGAAAAAGAGCAAGCGTAATCAACAAAATATTTCTAGGCGGCGGCTCACTTTACTTTTAATAGGAGGCCATTAGCCTTTATGGAGGAGGCAATAGCGGTTTTCGATATAGGAAAGTCAAATAAGAAATTTCTCATATTCTCGGATGATTTAAGGCCAATATATTCTGAAGTCAAGAGGATAGATGAGATTGAAGTGGATGGACTACTCTGCGATGATGCTAAGTCCATAACCCTCTGGATGAAGAGCACGCTTCTTGAAGCGTCAAGGAGATGGCGGATTAAGGCCTTAGCTATAACAACCTTCGGAGCTACAATAGCGAATCTCAAGAGCGGCTCATTGAGGCTCCCAATAATATCCTATAACCAAGAGATTGAGGGACACATAAGAGATGGATTTTATAGGGAGTTTGGGAGTCCACTTGAACTATATATGCGGACTGGAACACCACCATATGGACAGCTCCTAAACGCTGGAATACAAGTCTACTGGATAAGGGAAAAATATCCAGAAGCCTTCAAGGAGATTGATGAAATCCTATTCTTGCCGGGATACTTAACCTACGCGTTGACGGGATTTAAGTCCTGTGAGGTAACAAGCGTAGGCTGCCACACATATCTCTATGACGTATATAAGGGTGGATGGAGCAGCGTTGCGGAGGGATTAAATGTTAACTCTAGGTCGCCTGAAATGTTCAATGTTTGGGAGCCGCTTGGCGAAATCGAGCATTGCGGCTTAAGGACTCTTGTTACACCTGGAATACACGACTCGAACGCGTGTCTGCTACCATATATCGCCAGTAGAAGGGATTTCCTCCTAGCCTCAACCGGAACATGGTGCGTCTTTATGCATCCAAGTGGAGACTTCAATCCTAAGGGTGAAGACCTACATAGGGATGTTCTCTACTATATTGATGCATATCGCAAGCCTGTCCGTTCATCCAGATTTAAGGGCGGATTTGAATACGACTATTACACATCGATTATAAAGGATAGATTCAAGGTTAAGCCGGAGAGCATCACACTTGAGACTGAGATTATGGAGGATATCTTGAGGAGGAGGGAGGACTTTATAACACCAGGCTTAGTTGCTGGCTCAGGCCAGTTCCAGCGGTCTAAAGCCAGGATAATCGGTGGAGCATTCAATAGAAGCGCTAAGGAAGCCTACCATCTACTAAATATATACTTAGCTATTGAATCCTATGTGGCGATAAGCTTGATAACCGGAGGAAAAAATGTTGACATAGTTGTTCAGGGAGGCTTCGCCAGAAACAATATATATTTAGCCGCATTATCAGCGTTATTCCCAAAGAGCAGAGTTTTAAAGGCGATGTTTCCAGAGGCAACGGGATTGGGCGCTGCGCTATGCGCTAAGGCTGCGCTGGAAGGTAAGAAACCGCATGAACTCGACATACGTTTAATGGATTTGGGCGAGGAGGAGGTTCCAAAACCACCAATAGATATGGATGCTCTAATAGGCTACTTAGACGCTTTAATCAAAGAGGCCTCATCAAACAGTTAAATCCACCGTTAAGCTTATATTAACCAGAGATGCCTCTTTAAATCTTAAGAGCGAAGTGAGCGTAAATGTCTGTTTGGCATGGCGACTTACATAAGAGAAAACCGACAGGTGGAAAGAGAAAACCATATAGGGGTAAGCGAAAGTATGAGATGGGCTCATTCCCAACAGAGACAGTATTGGGCGAGCACAAGACTAAAGTAAGCAGAAGAAGAGGGGGAAATATAAAGGTTAGGCTTGTAAGTGCTCGATGGGCGAATGTTTCAGACCCAGAAACCGGAGAAACAAAGAGGGTTGAGGTTCTCAGGGTCATAAAGAATCCAGCCAACGTGGACTATGATAGGAGGGGTGTTATAACTAAAGGATGCCTAATAGAGACTCCACTGGGAACGGCAAAGGTTACATCTAGGCCCGGTCAATCCGGAGTTTTAAATGCCATATTAATTAGCAAGAAAGAGTAAAATCTATGGCGACAACCAACCTTTATATTGATAAAGTTGTTTAGGAGTCTAAAATGCAAAGTAGGGATGGAATAGTAATCTGGCCCGTATATTTTGATTCCACAAGAACTAGGGGTGAGGGCAGACGGCTGCCTAAAAACCTATGTATCCCCTCGCCAAATATAGGCATAATTGAGGGAGCGCTGAAAAAATTAGGCTTAAATTATGAGGTTTTTCCGGAATCAGCCTATCCAAGAACCCCATGGATTAAATCGGGTTTTATAATCGTGAGGAAAACTGGGAGGAGTAAGAGTCAGATTCTGAGGGAGATTGCTAGAGAGCTTGTTAAATCCAAAGTATAGAGTCCCACCAAGAAACGTTTAAATAATCGGTTGAGTTCTTTTTCTTTATCAATTCCTTTCTGAGCGGGGTTAGCCCCTTGAAGAAGATTGGAGAAGTTCTTCATGTAAGTCCAGGTCCGGAGAATAGGGTTATAGCAAAGGTCGATGTTCCTCCAAAACTTGGTGCAACAGTTTTTGATGCGAAGAAGAAGCCAATAGGTGTTGTTTTGGATATATTTGGTCCGGTTAAATCACCATACATTGAAGTTAAGGTTGAGGAGAGGGAGCCTCAGAAAATAGTTAATAGCCCACTTTATATTTTACCCAAGCCTAAATCTGTTAGGGGGAAGAGATAGATATGAGCGAAGAAGATGAAGGTGTCTCTCTTCCCCCAGCATTAAGGGATATCCAGCGCTGCCCTGAGTGCGGAAGCACAAAATTAATGCGCGACTATGAATCTGCTGAAGTAGTCTGCATGGAGTGTGGATATGTTATAGACATGAAGATAGCTGACCAGGGTCCAGAATGGAGAGCCTTTGATAATGAGCAGAGGGATAAGAGGGCTAGGGTTGGTGCTCCAATAACATTCACTATACACGATAAGGGCTTATCTACGGTGATTGATTGGCATGATAGGGATGCGTTCGGTAAGAGGTTCGATGCTGGTCAGAGGGCACAGATGTATAGACTTAGGAAGTGGCAAAGGAGGATTAGGGTATCTGATGCTGTAGAGAGAAATTTAGCATTCGCTCTCTCAGAAATAACTAAGATAGCGAACAATTTATCACTGCCGAAGAGCATATTTGAGACAAGTTCGGTCATATATAGGAAGGCCGTTAAAGAACACCTCATTCGAGGAAGGTCTATACAGGGGATAAGCGCCGCAGCAGTCTATATTGCATGTAGGCAATGCGGTCTTCCAAGGACACTTGAAGAGATTGCGGATGCAGCAAACATTAGTAAGAGGGAGGTTGGAAGGAGCTACCGGTTCCTCGTGAAGGAGCTAAATCTATCTATACCGCCACTAAAGGCAAGCCATTATATATCCAAATTCTCAAATCAGCTCACGATGCAAGGAAAAGTTGAGGAGATTGCCAACAAAATCCTCTCAACAGCCTCGGAGCTCAAGCTGACATCCGGTAGAGGACCAACCGGGATAGCGGCTGCCGCAAGCTATGTTGCCTCAGTCCTAATTGGTGAGAAGAGGACTCAAAGGGAGATAGCTGAGATAGCGAGGGTGACCGAGGTGACGATAAGAAATAGATATAAAGAGCTTATTGAGCGCCTAATGTTCATTGTGACGCTCTAAAAGCACTTTTCCGGCGGGCTAGATGAGGGGACTGAAAGAGATAATTGAGGATGCAATAGAGGAATATAACAGATATAGGTCTCCGGAAGTTGAGGCGAGGTTACTCTCGCTATCTAATGGTGAGATTAAAATTGAGTTTGGCGGAAGCTTTTGCTATACATGTGGATTCTACGATTACTTCGAAGACTATAGGGTAATCCTAAAGGAGATGGAGTTAAAAGCTGAAATCTCAAATATAGAAGAGACTGATGAGGGGGCTATAGTAACATTTAAAGTCTCAGAAATCTAGAGCTGAATCTAATGTCCATTCATCAGATTGAGCACTGGTGGTCATGAAGTAAATGTCGCTTTTAAAGCTCAGTTCGCCCCCCGCGTTATTACTTGGGGCTTTAGGTGGTTCTCTAGGAAGCGTCATCACTAAATTCAGAGGAGGAAAGGGCATAAATACTAAGGGCGGGGTTGATGGGATTGCCAAGGTCTTTTTAATAAAGGCTACGAATAGAATAGAGGGCTTGAGGGCTCTGCTTAAACAATTCGATATGAGTGAGTTTAGGAACAAGATGGTTGCTCTAAAAGCCAACTTTAATAGTGCAGACCCATTTCCAGCTTCAACACACCTTGATACGCTAAGGGTTATTGTTGAGGAGATTAAATCTGCTGGTGCAAGTGAGATAATACTTGCCGAGCGGAGTGGAATGGGCAGGACGAGGGAGGTTTTGGAGGCTCTCGGAGTCTTCGACCTAGCTAGAGAATTAGACTTTAAAGTTTTAGTCCTTGATGAGATTGATAAGGATAGTTGGGTTAAGGTTGAGGCCGATGGAACCCATTGGCTTAGGGGATTTTACATCGCGAAGGTTTTCCTAGAGGCTGACAAAGTCGTTCAGACATGCTGCCTAAAAACCCATAGATTTGGTGGTCACTTCACCATGTCGCTTAAGAATTCAGTTGGCTTAGTGGCAAGGAAGGTTCCAGGAGTAAACTATGATTATATGGCTGAACTCCATACATCACCACATCAGAGGCTCATGATAGCGGAGATAAACAGATTTTATAATGTTGACTTGGTAGTTCTGGATGCCATGAAAGCATTTGTTCTAGGCGGGCCGGAGAAGGGTAAGATTGTTGAACCAAATCTTCTAGTTGCCAGTAGGGATAGAGTTGCCATAGACGCCGTTGGAGTAGCCATATTAAGAATATATGGGACCATGGAGAATCTACAGAGGGGGAGAATATTCGACTTAGACCAGATTAGACGAGCATCAGAAATAGGTGTTGGCGTAAAATCGCCGTCAGACATAAAGATTATTCCATTGGATAGCAAGAGTGCGGAAATAGCCAAAGAAATAGAGACTAAACTTGTGGCTTAAGAATTTTAGATGGGTGTTGATGGAGATTTGGAAGGCTTAACCAGTCTTATAGAGAGGGTGGAGAATCTAAAGAGGAGTGCGGTTAAGAGCATTATAGATGCTAGGGTTAAAGAGTTTATGGAGAGTAGGAATAAACCTCCAGCCGAGATTTTTAAAGAACTCTGCTTCTGCATATTAACGGCCAATTTTAGTGCCGAAAAGAGCATAAAAATTCAGTCAGAGATTGGGGATGGATTTCTAAACCTTAGTGAGTCTATGCTTGCAGAGAAACTTAGGTCCTTAAACCACCGTTATCCCGAAATAAGAGCCAAATATATCGTTGAGGCTAGGAAAATTATTAATCCACTATGGAAAATCCTAAATTCGTCTCTTGATGGGAAATTTATAAGAGAATGGCTTGTAAAGAACGTTAAGGGAATCGGATATAAGGAGGCAAGCCACTTTCTGAGGAATATAGGATTCATGAACCTAGCCATAATAGATTTCCATATAATTAATGTTCTTTCGAAGTATGGATTAATTAAGAGACCTAAAACTCTAACGAGGTGTAGATACCTAGAGATTGAGGGCTTGCTTAGCGAGATAGCAGATAAGATTGGCTTAAGCCTAGGGGAGTTAGACTTGTATCTATGGTATATGGAGACTGGCAAAGTTCTAAAATAGGGATTTAAGCATCATATTGGAGTGATATTTGCTCCCATATTAATGACCCTGCTTGTCAAAGAGAACTTTAAAACAGAAAAATCCGCCATAAAATGATAAAAATACCTTAATTTCTGGAAAAAACTTTTTTATTTGGTTGTTTTACCCGAATTTTTTCTCACCTCTCTCTGGCTTCTATAGCAAATATTTATTTGATTCTCATGCACCAATCATCTTGATGGTGAACGGCAATGTCAAGAAGGAAGACTCCACCAAAGGAGGAGGAAGAGGAAGAGGAGGAAGAATGGGAAGACTGGGGCGAAGAAGAGGAAGAATGGGAAGAGGAAGAAGAGTGGGAAGAAGAGGAGGAAGAGTGGTAAAGCCCCAGAAAGCCCTCCTAATAAACCAAAAACCCCAATATTATTTTTTAGAAATAATGGCATTTCCTAATCTTAGGCCGCGCTCGTTTTTAACGATTGGAATTTTCTCATAGCTGAATAAACTTTCATAAGGCTTCCAGCTAAATCTATCCTAAGCCATCTCTCATAAAAAATAGCCATCTTCCTTAGGGCTATAAATTCGCTATAAAGCTTTTTCTCCTCCTCAATCATACGCTTTCTATCGGCATGCCCATTTAAGAGGGTTTGTGCAAGGATTTTGTAACCCTCAAGAATCTTCTCAGTTCTCCTCATGATTCTAGCCTTCACTCTCTCAAGCAGCATATTTATAGTCTCGGCGCTATTATTCACTACTACCATTCTTGAGAAAATCTTTGCTTCACCCTCCCTTAATAGCGCAAGTATTTGGTTCACATCAGACACCTCACCCTTCTTATTGTATTGGCGGCTATTCTGGCAGAAAGCATACACCGAGCGGCATAGCCTTATATAAGGTGTTCTCGCAAGCAACCCCTTAATTCTTCCACTCTCATTTCTCTCGGCATTATAAGTGAGGACTATTAAGCTTCCCAAATCAACTATATTTCCCTCGTCATCGTATTCTGGTCTTCTAATTTCCCGCGTTCTCCTAAGGAGTATTGGCTGATTCTCACACACAGCCTTTAGAACCTCATCAATCTTATGCTCATTCACCTCCCAGAAGGAACTGCATATACGCTTGCAGCCCAAAGCCTTAAGCTTCCTAGATATTATGCTCCTATTCTTGCATTCCCTAGAAGCCTTATATGCGATATAAAAGACCATCATACGATTCCTCTTGGCATTTCTCTCCTAGCCAACTGCTTAAAGTAATCCTCCACTCCTCATAAACTTTAGCCAATTAAAGGCCAGCGCATCCTCAGCCCTCTACTCACCTTATCCTAACATAAATTTTTATCGCTTACTTTATTTCTCCGCCTTCTCCTCCCCACGGAGCAACGCAATAATCTTCACGATTTTTTCAGGCGGGATTCGCTCCGTATTTATAGCTATATCGAAGGGCGGTAGCTTCGATATATCGGCTCCGAAGAGCTGGCGAGTTAACTTGGCGATTTTGCGGTCCTCCTCCTCTATTCTTTTGAATGCTAGGAAATCCGGTCCACCGTGCTTTTTAATTTCCCTTCTAACCCTCTCATCCTTCGGGGCCACTAGTAGAACTATCAGGCCTTTATCCTCATCCTTTGCGGCAAATATTGCTGGCTCACCCTCAATTATAACAGCCTTATCCCTTCTAGATAGGATGGCATTCAGCTTCTCCTCAATCTTCTCCTCCCCGTTACCATTACGTATGAACGGTATCTGAATCGCAGTATCCTTATCTTCTTCCTCCCTAGCAAACACGCTCTCGTCGATAACTTCTAGCGATAGCTCCCTCTGAACTAGGCGGGCGATGGATGTTTTACCAGCTCCGGGGAGCCCATAGAGGATTATGTGTGGGCCGGTTGGATGGTGATGCCCATGAACAATTAACGTTTCTGGTATTTTATACGCTAGGATTGGAAGTCTAATTAAGCCGTCAACACAAAGAGCCATGAGGAAGGGTAATCTCGGGTCTATATTCCATAGTATGCCGCCAGTTATAACTGCCGGTATGCTCATGCTTCTCCAGAGAAAGTCTCTTGTTGCCTCCCATTCGCTCTGTAGCTCCTCCGGAATGACCTCCGTCGATGCAGCCGTCCACGATGGCCCTGAGGAGTCGCCAACAGCCCTAAATATCCATGCTATAAGCGGGATGAATGGTGCAAACATTAATCCCCTAAATGTTCCGCCAATTAGGAGGAGGATTATGCAGAGGTATAGGAATGGACGGGCTAATAAAATCACCTTTTTCCTACCCTTCCTATCGGATATCTCAGCAAATGGTAGCATCAGTAGTGCTGCCGTTAGGTTATAGACTGATGGTAGAAAGCCCAAAATAATTATTGGTGAACCGCAAACCTCAGCAGCATATACCACCCAGAATGGGGCGACAGCCTCCCAAGCCCACGGTCCAGTTAAAGCCAGAAAGAGCCATGGTGTAGCACCCCTCTCCTTAGAGACCTTATAGATTCTGCCCATCTGCCCAAAAATATCTTTAACAGCATGTACTAGGCTTTTAGGCGCCCTTCTAACTGTTGGCGGCTTATCTTCGAGTCTCCTCCAAGTATATGCCAGAACTATTATCGAGAAGAAGAATTGAGCGATGAATATATTTCTAATCCAATTTAGGTTTCCACCACCTAACGTCTGGATTAATATCGCGCCTATAGGTGGAATAATAATGTTGGCTGCACTATTTATCGTGTTCATTAAGGCTATTGTTCTGCTCCGCGTCTTCTGCTCTGAGTAGGCGAAAAGAAGCCCTACATGTGCTGGCGCAACAAGCGCCGTGCCTACGGCTCCCAGAAAATGCGCTGCAACAGTTATGCGCCAATCTGGGGCAAATGCAAATATTAGTGGGTTCGGTAATGTTAGAGCCATTCCAATTATGAGCATCTTCTTGCGGCTATACTGGTCTGATATCCATCCACCAACCAGTATGAATATGAGAAAAACCATAGACCATATTGACGCAAGAATACTCAGGATTATAGCGTCCGCTCCAAGAATCTCCTTAAGGAACACTATATCTAATCCGCCGCTTAATCCGGCAATTAACGTTAGAGAGAGGTCCCTAAGGAGGAGGACTTTAAGGTTTCCTCTTATTGTTGCTTTAGCTGTTGAGGCAACATTTATCAGAGCTCTTACCACCATAGTTAAGCTAAAAGCGAGTAAGAACCCCCTAATAAACAGCTTCCCCTAAAAGTTAAGAGAGTATATACTGGAGTATTATTCCAGAGATTCATGTAAGAGAGTGCAGTAAAATGACACTTAAGGTTGGCATATTATTCAATTACCCCACAAAACCTTTAAGGGGAGAAAGCCTAGATTACTTGGCTGAAGCGGAGGTTTTAGACCAAGTTCAAGCGGTTCAGGAAGCCCTAAGAAAACTTGGTCTCCAGCACTATGAGATACCTTTAAAGGGTGATGTTGAGGAGGTTATTAAGATTTTGAAGGAGCATAAGCCAGATATTGTTGTCAATCTCTCTGAGGGTTTCTTAGGCGACAGCAGCCTCGAGATGCACGTTCCGGCCATCTTAGAGATGCTTGGCATACCATACACTGGCTCGCGTCCACTAACGCTTGGATTATGTCAAGATAAGGGCTTAGCTAAAGCCATCTTAAGAGCCAATAATATTCCAACACCAAAATATCAAGTAATGAGCCGGGCTGATGTGCTGAGGCGAGGATTAAAGTTTCCATTGTTCGTCAAGCCTCTGAGGGAGGATGCCAGCATAGGAATTACTAGAGGCAGTTTTGTTAGGAATATGGAGGAGCTCAGAAGCCAAGTAGAATATGTGAATAGCGTTTATGGTCAGCCAGCCCTTGTGGAGGAATATATTAGTGGAAGAGAGTTCAACGTATCCATTCTCGGCAATGAGGAGCCAATAGTTCTTCCAATTTCGGAGATAATATTTGAGTTTGAGGGAGAGCCGAAGATAGTGGATTATGCGGCTAAGTGGCTTAAGGACAGCGAAGAATATGCGAAGACCAAACCGATTTGCCCAGCAAAAATAGATGAGAAACTAAGAGTAGCCGTTGAAAGAACTGCATTAAAAGCCTATAGGGCTTTGGGCTGTAGGGATTATGCCCGCGTTGACATACGCCTAAAAGAGGATGTGGGAAAACCCTATGTTCTTGAAGTCAATCCAAACCCGGACATATCGCCTGAAGCAGGCTTTGTCAGGTCTCTTAGGGCTGCTGGGATAACCTTTGAAGAGTTTGTCAGGAGAATACTGGGCTTTGCTCTTAAGAGGGCTGGTAAGAACGTGCCATGGTCGAGTTAAAGCTTAGGGAGGAAGAGAGGGGTTCATGGGATTTTCACAAGATTTCTTCCCTTAAATAGATGTTGAAGACCGTATCTTTTTAGGGCTTGCCATAGAATTGTGCAGATTAGCTCATCATATGTGAAGCCAGCAGCCCTAGCAGCCTCTGGAAGGCATGAGTGTGATTTCGGGTCCGGTATTAATCCTGGTAGAGGGTTGACCTCTAGAACTCTAGGTATGCCGTCCCTATCTAATCTCATGTCTATTCGGCACAGGTCCCTGCAATTTAAAACCCTGAATGTTTTTATGGCTATCTCTTTTATCTCATCCTCTAGGTTCTTTGGTATACTCGCTGGGCACCTAAATATTTCTAGCGGCTTCTCCGGAGTATCCCAAATCCACTTAGCCTCATAAGAGTAAATTGGGCTTGCCTGGCTTGGCAGCTTATCGAGTTCTATCTCAACTATTGGTAGGACAACGGGTTCCTCATTGCCTATCAAGCCGACCGTGAACTCCCTCCCAGGCATGAACTCCTCAACTATCGCTGGCTGATTATATGTTTTTATGACCCATGAAACTTGCCTTCTAAGACTATTCTCATCCCTTACAAGTGAGCTGCTTCTGATACCCTTACTTGAGCCCTCAGCTAGAGGCTTAACGATGAGTGGAAAATCTAAGTTCCCATTGAGCTCCTCATCAGCCCGCCTAAAAACCTGAAACTTTGGTGATGGAATGCCATGAGCACTTAAAACCACATGTGTTAAGGCTTTATCAAGGCATATTGCCAGCGTGGCTGGTCCTGAGCCAGTGTATGGTATGCCGAGCATCTCCAGAATGACTGGTACATGTGATTCTCGGCTTTCCCCACGCAGCCCTTCAGCAATATTGAAAACTATGTCTGGCTTAAGCCTACGCAGCCTATAATATGCTCTCTCATCCGCTTCAATCTTCGTTACTCTACATCCACCCCTCCTTAGGGCTGAGGCTATAGCGTTAACAGTGCTCTCCTCATCAAACTCTATATAGAAGTCTTCTGGTAGTCCCTCACTCGCCTTAACTTCTCTTCTGAGGTTATATGTTAAGCCAACTTTGAGGGTCATAGCTCCTCAAGCCGCTCTCAATGGGGTTGATTCACCCTCTCAGTTGAGCGTATGGCTGGTGGAATCTTGGTGTTGAAGGAATTTCCTCGCCCCCACGAGGTATCTGTGGATAGACATAGATGTTTCCCTCATAATTCCTTAGGACAACCTTCTCATCGTCCATTGAGAGAACGTATTCTGGCTGTAGCGGTATTTTTCCTCCGCCTCCCGGAGCATCAATGACGAAGCGCGGAACAGCTAATCCGGAAGTCTTCCCTATTAAGTTCTCAAGTATTTTCAGCCCAACCTCAACCCTAGTCCTGAAATGATATGTTCCTTTAACCAAGTCCATTTGGAAGAGATAGTATGGTCTAACCCTTATCTTAAGGAGCTTCTGAACTAGACTCTTCATGACATCGGGGTCATCATTTACGCCCCTAAGAAGGACTGACTGGTTTCCAAGAGGTATGCCAGCATCAGCCAGCAATCCACATGCCCTTTCAGCCTCATCAGTTATCTCGCGTGGATGCTCAAAATGGACATTCACGTATAGTGGATGATACTTTTTGAGCATGCGGCACAATCTAGGCGTTATTCTCTGCGGTAGAGTACAAGGAACCCTAGAGCCTATCCTCAGGATTTCAACATGAGGTATCGCCCTAAGCTTCTTTAGTAGGAACTCAATCTTCTCATCTGGAAGCATGAAGGGGTCTCCACCCGAGAGGAGGACATCCCTAATTGATGGGTTTTCACGGACATACTGAATTTGCGCTAAATATATTTCGTCTGTGAAGTTTATTGCTGGCTTGCCGACCTTTCTCTTCCTAGTGCAGAATCTACAGTATGTTGCACAGCTATTTGAAACGCACATTAAAACCCTATCCGGATATCTATGCACCAGACCTGGAACTGGGCTGTCACCCTCCTCATTTAATGGGTCCTCATATCCATATGGGTCCTGGAGCTCCAGCGGGCTTGGTATGCACTGCTTCCATATTGGGTCGTCAACCTCTTCAATGAGGTTGAAATAGTATCTTGAGACAAACATCGGATATTTTTCGGCGACTGCTTTAATGGGCTCTATATCGACTTTAAATCGCTCTAGAATCTGCTCTGGTCTAGTTATGCTCTTTTTGAGAATACTTTTCCAATCTTCCGACATTTTCTATTTCGCGCGCTCACTGTAGCACGCCTAGGTGCTACAAGGTGTAATGTATGCACATCACAATCAATATTTAAAGTTTTCTATCAACATTTTTTGATAGTTCACAACCGCAATGAATAGACATCCTCATCGTGGTATGTGCCGTCCTTGAAAATCTTGCCTTTCCTTACAGTTTCAAGTTTAAATCCAAGTTTCTCGGCTACGTGCTTCATGGCGCTGTTCTCCTCAAGAGTCTCTATAACGAGTTTTTTAACGCCATTCTCCCTAGCCAACTTTATGGCTTCCTTTATGAGGTTTGTCGCTATGCCTCTACCCCAATAGTCTGGGTGGACGCTTATGCCAATGCTTGTCATCCGCTCCGCGTCATCAATGCGCCAAAGAGCCAAGAAGCCAACTATGCGGCCATCTATTCTTGCAACTAAAACCTCAACCCTATCGTTACTCTTAAGCTCGCTAAAGAACCTCCTGTACTCCTCAAGTTCCTTCTCGTATTCCTCATCAGCGTATTCTACAAGCCACTTCCTGACGGCCGGATGGCGCTCAATATTAACAATAGCCCTAACATCCTCGTCCTTTAGAGGGCTCAGTTTAACATTAATAATCTCAAGTTTCAAGCTGTCCCTCCAAAGGCTTAAATGGAAATCTCAGTGAGGTACTATTAAAACCTTTCTAATCAGAACAGATAATATTAAACAACTCCATCTACTTGGAGATATGCCTTCTGCCTAAGGAATATCGTCGTAACGCCAGCCTCTCTAAGTCTCCTCCTGAGCTTACTATCGTTTGTTGCAACTATAAACTGCCCATCCCTAGCAACGCGCAGTATGACATCATCGTGGCTCTCACTCAGCTCAGCCTTTACATTAATAACCTTACACTTTTTAGCCAGCTCAAGAGCTGAGAGAGCATATCTACGAGTCTTCTCAGACTTTCCCATAGAAAGCTTCTTAAGCTCCTCTAGTGTTGTTGAGAGCACAATCGGTTTAAAGCGCCCAATCAAAGCCTCTATACTATCGAAAATATCTATTTTAAACTGGAATGGAACAAGTAGAAAGTTTGCGTCAAAAATAACTTTACGCATCCGTAACAATCAACCCTTCATGGGAGAGTAAACCCCTAGAGAGCTTTGCGGCTAACTCAATAGCCTTAAATAGGCTTCTTGGATTCGCTAACCCCTTCCATGCAATATCATAGGCTGTTCCATGGTCAACGCTTGTCCTAATGAATGGAAGCCCGAGGGTTACAGCGACGGTGCCATAAAAATCTAGGGTTTTGGCGGCTATGTGTCCCTGGTCGTGATAGAGTGATAAAACAACGTCAAACTTACGTTCTAATGCCTGATGAAATATACTATCAGCCGGAAGGGGGCCGATGACATTTAAGCCCATCCTCTTCAGCTCCTCTATTGCCGGAGTTATCTCCTCAGCCTCCTCTCTGCCAATTAAACCTTCATCGCTTGCATGAGGATTCAGCGCTGCCACCGCTATCATTGGCTCTTTTATCCCTAAATGCTCCAAAGCCTCTTTAATCTTCAATGTCATGCTAACAATTCTATCCTTCTTAACGGCCTTTATGGCCTCGATTAACGGCATATGTCTCGTTAAGAAGAATATTTTGATTCCCCTGACCCAGAACATTGTTAGTGGCTCTTTAACACCACAGAGCGCCGCTAGAATCTCCGTATGCCCAATATGCCTGCTTCCAGCCAAATTTATTGCCTTCTTATTTATTGGAGCTGTTGCTATAGCGTTAATCTCACCTTTCAGAGCGTAATAAACTGCCCTCTCAATATACTCTATTGACGCTCTGCCGGATTCTGCTGATGCCACTCCAATAGGCAGACTCTTTATATCAACATTCCTTAGGTCTATTACTTCGATTAGGCCCCTCTCACCTCTAGCCTCACATGGCGAATCTATAACCCTAAACCTTACATTAAGCCCAAGATTTCTGCTAATGGCTTCCAGAATCGATAAATCACCTACTAAAACAGGCTTACATATATTATAGACGCTGGACTTAAGAAGGGCTTTCATGGATATTTCCGGTCCAACCCCAGCTGGGTCGCCAATCGTCACACCAACTATGGGCTTAGTAGTTCTTCCCATAACTTCTAGCCCCTAAAATATGTCCTTCCTTCCAATCCATTCCCTTTTTCTTCTGAGATAATAAAGGTAGGTTTGATAGGAGATTTCAGGTGGGACTCTATGGTCGACTGTCGGTATATATCCACCCTCCCTAAGTAATGGTGTAAGCCTCTCAAGCTCCTTCTCTATCCCCTTCTCACCAGCCATTAAAGCGAGTTTATTTACACCGCCCATTAGCAGGAGCTTATCGCCATACTCTGCCCTAAGCCTATAAACATCCGTGAAACGCGCCTCTAGGGGAAACATGCAGTTTATTCCAGCCTTAAGCCATCCAGGAACTAGGAGGCTTATGTCCCCATCGCAATCAAGGATATTTATGCGCACGCCATATTCCTTTAGCACCTCAGTTACTCTTTTATATCTTGGAACCATGAACTCCTCAAAGTGGCGGACTGATATTAGCGGCCCACGACTATAGCACATATCCTCCCACCATGCTGCGAAGTCCACCCTAACATCCCTCAGGGCTCTGCGGATAATCTCAATCCATAAGTTAACGAGAGCATCCATCATCTCCCCAATCCAATCTGGGTCCCTATAGAGGGCTATCGAGATTCTCTCAACGCCCATCCAGTTCCTCAGCCAACCATATAGGCTTCCAACATGAATCCCAAGCGGATAATCACGCTCCTTATAGCTCGCCGCAACCTCCTCCCAATTTAGTGGGAACCGCCCCGGAGTGTTTGGGTCGAAGAATGGTCTCAGCCGCTCCCAATCATCCCTATTCTTTAGCGGGTGGCGGATATAATGAGGAACTGAGGAGGTTGACTTAGTCCGCATATAGATGCCGCCCATCCCATCATCTACAATCACCCTATCTCCATCCTCCTTTATTATCCTCTCTGGGAGTGTTGGCCAAAGTCCAGTTCTAACTGGCAGCATCTCAATACAATCCCATCCCTCAAGCCCCAAGTATAGCTCTACATCTCTATTGGTCTTCTTGTCGATTGGAAGACCCTCCCTATGCCACCTATCTATCGTCTCAGCCCAATAGCCAAACTCGTAATCCGGAAACCTATCAACCTCCTTAAACTCAAAGGTTCTAAGAAACCTCTCCCTATGATTCAATGGACATCCCCTCATCTCCAATTTCAATTCCAACTAAAATCTAAAGCAGGCAATAAAGGTTTATTTCCGCAAATATCTTTCTTAACTTATTCAGGAGAGATTCGGTCTCCTTCTAGTGAAGTCCGTGTTGGCTTCTAGGGCGAACGATATCTTTAGAAGCAAATCCTCATTAAATGGTTTAGTTATAGCCTGTAATCCTATTGGAAGATTGCCTTCAAATCCGCACGGTACAGATATCGCTGGGTAACCAGTTAAGTTGGCTGGAACGGTTAAAACATCACACATATATAGGGTTAATGGGTCACCTATCTTCTCGCCAATATTGAATGGTGGAAGCGGCATTGTTGGTCCAATTAGCACATCAAATCTCTTTAGGGCCTCTTCGAATTCTCTACGTATTAATGTTCTGATTTTAAGGGCCTTCAAGTAATATTGCTCGTAATAGCCAGCTGAAAGAGCGTATGTTCCAAGCATTATTCGCCTCATAACTTCGGCCCCAAAGCCTATACGCCTATTTCTCGCATAAATCCTCGACCAGTCAGCATCATCATGCTCAACACGATAGCCATATCGCAGGCCATCATATCTGGCTAGGTTTGAGCTGGCTTCGGACATCGCGATAATATAATATGCGGCTAAGGCATATTCTAAGCTAGGCAGAGAAAACTCCTCATACACAGCGCCTAGACCCTCAAGCACATGAATAGCCGACCAAACGTGCCTTTTAACAGAGTCCTCAACTCCCTCACCAAAGAACTCTTTAGGCAAGCCAATCCTTAACCCCCTTAAATCATCCGTTAATCCTTGGAAGAAATCATTTAACGGAATATTTACTGACGTGCTGTCTCGGGGGTCATATCCGCCTATAACTGATAGGAGCAGCGCACAGTCAGCTGTGCTCTTAGCTAATGGCCCTATCTGCTCTAAGCTATTGGCGTAAGCTATAAGCCCATATCGGCTTACCAGACCATAGGTTGGCTTAAGCCCAATGACAGAGCAATAGCTGGCTGGGCACCTAATTGAGCCTCCAGTATCTGAGCCAAGTGCTAGGGTCGCCATGTCCGCTATTAGGGCTGCAGCGCTCCCACCGGAAGAACCTCCGGGAACCTTGCTTAAATCCCATGGATTTCTTGTTGGACCGAAGTAGCTGGTTTCGGTAGTCGAGCCCATTGCGAACTCATCCATATTAGTTTTTCCAATTATTATGGCATCTTCCCGCTTAAGCCTCTCTATAACCGTTGCATCATATGGTGGAATGAAGTTTTCAAGCATGCGTGATGCACATGTTGTTCTGATGCCAAGTGTGCATATGTTATCTTTAATTGCTATGGCTACACCAGCCAACCTACCAACAATCTCGCCCTTCTCAACTCTCTTATCGATTTCTCTGGCCTTCTCCAGCGCCAAATCGAAGGTGGGTGTGATGAAAGCATTTATCTTCCCATCGAGTGCTTTAATGCGCTCTATTATTGAGCAAATGTAATCTTCAGCCGTTATATCCCGTCGCCTTATCCCATTAACAACATCTATGGCGTTCAATTCAAAAAGCCTCATTAGGGATGAACCCCCAAGATAGGGCTCCATTAGACTATTTTAGGCGACTTGAAGAAATCGTCTTCTCGCCTAGGTGCATTCTTTAAAACCTCTTCCTTCGGCAGAGGCTCCCCAACCTCATCCTTCCGATAAACGTTAACTAATTCGAGCACGTGGTACGTTGGGGGCACATTATTAGTATCAACCTCATCAATCTTCCTGAAAAAATCTAGAATCCTATTAAACTGCTCGGTGAAAAGCTCCTTCTCTTCCTCAGTCAACTCTATATGTGCGAGCCAAGCGATATGCTCAACCTCACTCTTAGATACGTGCTTCTTCCCCGCGCTCATGGGCAACCCTCAAATCACACCTCATATTCTCAAGCCAGTTTAACGCGCATCAAATAGGCATTCTCGCCATCAGCATAATACCTCCATATGGTCCTCTCAATCTTAAAGCCCATCTTCTTGTAGAGATTTATTGCCGGCGTATTACTAACCCTAACTTCTAAATAACATTCTTTCACGCCATAATATGTTACCATGGCGTTAAGCGCTTCCTTAAGTAGCGCTTCCCCAATACCCCTCCGCCTATATGCTGGGAGAACAGCTATTGAAATTACATGCCCCCTCTTTATTAGGCTTAAGCCTGAGAACCCGCTCTCAATGCGGCACATTATGTAACCAACAACCTTACCGTCCTCCTCAGCAACAATAAAGGTTTCTGGGAAATTGGTATATAAATCCACGAAAAAGTATGTCGAGTAATTCTCTGGGAGACACGTCTGATTTATATACATTACTTGGTTCAAGTCTTCGGGCCTAAACTTCCTAATGGTAAATGTTTTCTCCACTTTCGACCCAGCAAGGACTAATTTAACATGAGGAAACTTAAAAAGTTATTTTCATCCAGCGCCGGTAACCCCCACCGCTTTCAGTTCTGGTATCACTAAGCTACCGTTGGGTATAACTAGAACCTTAGATTTCCTCCCAAGCTCACTCAGCGCATTCGCTAAAGCCTCATTCACGGTCCTAAAAATTCTTAAGTCACCTATCTCCGAAACATAGAAGTCCGGTAGTGCCGAAACCATGCTGACATGGGCTCTTTTCAAGGCTCTCAGGAAGCGGTAAGCTACAAATCCGCCAATAGTGAACTTTTTCTGCAACGACCTTCCCAAGGAGATTAAGTCCCCCTTAAATCTCAGCATAGCTTCTTGAAATTCCATGTCTCCATATCCCTGTAGGCATTCAGCCACCAGGATGATGCAGCCATTTCTCTTTACAACCTTAAGCGCATTCTCTAGGCATCCGCAAGCGTCAAAGAGGCTGGAGTCAAATGGTGAACCACCAGCGCTAACAATAATTATATCGGTTCTTCTATCTACTGAAACCCTATAAACCTCGTTAGCGACCCTGATACCTTCTTGAAAGCTCCTCTCTAGGTCTCCGGCAAAGGCCTTAATAATTTCCCCCTTTGTATTCCCCACAATATTTATGCTAAACACGTCTCCCAGCATTAACGATGCCTTATGTGTCTCTCTAAAGATTTGGTCTGAGGGGTTTTCGGTATTGAGAGCTGGCATAAAAATCTGTCTAAGAGTCTCAATACTTGATAATCCGAGGATTAAATCGCATCCGCCCCCTCTATAAAGCGTATATGGGTTTGGCTCGATTAAGCTTGCTATAATTTTAACTTTTGATTGAGCGAAAACCTTATCAATATAAACCTTTACACCGCTCTCGGTATCGCCAACATAAACATTCTCACTTAAAGCATCATGAAACAATACGCTAACACCAAGCGAAGATAATTCATCCTTAAGGCGACCCATAGATAGGGTTATCTTTGAGTGGAAGATAGGCTGCATGAATATAACCTTTAGATTCTCGCCTTTTAATCCAGCCGAGGAAATTTCTCCCAGAATAGATGAAATAACAGGTTTGGCTATCAACGCATCAAGGGCATTTAGGGCCAAAACAATATTGTCCTCTGGACCAGCAATCTCAGATAGCCTCTTCGCTCCAAGAGGAGCCTCTAAAGACCTTCTAATCTCGCCCTCAAAGTCTTTGGTGCCAGCCTTAGCACCCAAGCTTAATATAGCCTCTAGATTCTCGGTCGGCACCCTAGCACATACTTCTACCCTACCATAAGGTAACCATGCGTCAACCAAGTATTTACTCCCTCACCATCCTTCTTAGAAGGCTAGGGATGTGGAAGCGTATCTATTTTGCCAGCCGCACCCCAGAACCTCTCAACTATTTTATCCAATCCCTCGGGTTTTCTTTCCTCCAGCCAGAGTTTTGCATATATGTTTGAGAGCGCAATATAATCGGAGACCCTTGCTTTCCCCTCAAGTACTTTTATTCCGAGAGACAGCAATCTCCGTATAAAATCCAAGTCTTCGGGCATATTAACGCCCTCAACGTTCTCCAATATATCCCTCCATACCAGTCTTATTCTCTCCTTATCCTCAGACGACAACCTACTATACCAGAAATCCATGAACATAACATGCTTTATAACGTCCGAGAATTCGGGTCTCCCAAACATGAGCCTAGCTTTAAGGACCTTCTCGTCTTCTCCGCTTATGGCAAGCCACTTTCTCTGCCAATCCCCGTATCCTTCAGCAATCTCCATGCTCGCCAATATAAGCGGGTCTAATAGTGAGAAGAGACATTCTTCACCATCATCACCCCAAGCTGTCACTAGAAAGCCAAGAACACCTTCCTCTCTAGCCGCGGCAAAGAAGTTTCTCAGATTCTCTAGAGCTATATCGAAATTTGGGTAATATCTATTCCAGTTTGATAGACCTGGGCAAATTATCTGCTCTAAACTCCTATCCTTAAAGATTCTTATTTTATCTCTAAAGTGCTCCTTTGGGCTTGGGCTATAATCCCAGTTCGCTATAATTGATTCGCGCCATATACTACTCTCTAAAACTTCACGCCATTTCAACGCCTCCTCCCCAAGATACATCCCAGATATCATGTCACCCCATAATATTGGAACCTTATCCCTTCCTCTAACTCTCATCACCATATTCCTATGGTGCATTTCATATAATCGGGGCCCTTCAAAGACCCATGTTCTATTAAGGCTCTTACCCCTTCCAAGAGACCACGTTTCATCACCGCCCAGATGGATGTAGGTTGATGGAGAGAAGAACTCAATAACTTCCTCAAGAAGTTCGTAGGCGAATTTCCTCGCCCCTTCATCACTTACATTTAAGCAGCCTTCTCTAGGATTATGCCATTCACTAAACCTCTGAAATTCCGGAAGCGAAAGTATATTTTCCATGTGCCCTGACAGTTCGAGTGATGGGAAAACCTCTATACCAAGATTACGCCCATAATCTATTATTTCCTTTAACTCCTCCTCAGTTAGCCGACCCCTATGAGCACCTATCTGTGGATAATTTTTCCAGGGAAATAGGTCTTCAAAATATATGGCGAAATAATTATACTTAAGCAGAAAAAGCAGGCGCAGTATTCTCTTAAAAGTCTTAACCCTCGGAACACCGCCTCTCGCTATATCGAGATGAAAGCCCCTAAACTTAAATCTAAGTTCCTCCCTAACCTTAACCTCTGGCAGGCTTCCTCTTCCCTGCTTAATAAGCTGCAGAAGAGATGCATAGCATATGTTGCGGTCACCCCATACTATAACCCTACCATCCTCGATTCTCAGCCCGGTTCCAGCCTCAGATGTCTCAGATATTATCCAATCTCCCTTTGGAACATTAAATTCACGCCTAAGAAAATCTGGGAAATTTACGAAACCATTGAAAGGGAACCATCTTCCAGTAAACTTTAAGAGCTTCGGTTCAGGAACAATGGATACGCTGTTTTTTCGCTCCATGAGAATAAGTATATCTTGTAAATTAAATAAGAGTTTTTTATCACATCATTCTTAATAATTTTCTCGCCAAATATCGATGGAATATCTAAAATCTATCAAATGATACTATTTCCGATAGGGGTTTTCTGGGCCCGGGCTCGCCGAAATCCTCATCCCTTGGATAACCTAATGGTGTTATCGCAACAACATTAACATCCTTAGGTATACCCAGAATCCTCTTAACCTCCTCATTACTGAATGAGCCTATCCAGCATGTTCCCAACCCCTCAGCTCTAGCAGCTAATATGAGATGCGTGAAGGCTATTGAGACATCAACCAGCATGCTTAAGTCCCCCATGTACTCACCTCTATTCCAATGGATATTGTATCCACATGCAACTATGACAACCGGAGCTTCAGCGATAAACATCTGATTATGACATGCAATAGCTAATCGCCTCTTTAACTCCTCATCTCTCACAACTATAAACTTCCATGGCTGGCGATTTGAGCCTGAGGGAGCTATCCTCGCCGCCTCTAAAATCCTAGTTAAAACATCATCTGGTACTGGGTCGGGCTTATATGACCGAATGCTCCTACGAGTTCTAATAACCTCGTAAAAATCCATGAGGAAATCAACCTCCAAACCACGAAGTGTTGTTTTAAGGTTAATAAATATATGTGTTTCCCCTCTCAAACTCTATTCTTCCGCTATACTCCCTAAACCAGATGGTATAAAAGCCTGAAACTCTTCAAGCGGTATCCTCAATATTTTCTCTCTATCCTCGGAATAAGCCATATTTGCCAATCTATCTCTAATCTCTTTGGCAAGTCTGCCGCTTGTCTCCCTACCAGGAACAACCTTCACATAGAGGTTTGTTTGTCCAGCTATAGCGCTCACCGGTCCACCAACAACCCTAAAATCGCCATTCTCCCTTCTAACACCGATGGCAATTTCGAGTGGAACATTTTTAATGAAGTTTTTTGACCCATAAATCATGAATGAGCCCCTTGGAAGATACTGCCCTGAAGGCGGCGTTTTACTGACCTGCTCTGGTCTAACCCAATAGACATCTATGGCTCTAATCTGCTCCCTCCAGGCGCGGGAGTAGGATGCTGTGAACTGCGCCGCCTCATCTATCGTCTTCTCCGCTGGGGTCTTACCCATAGTCTTTACTAGGACGAATGGTGAGCCAGCTATGTCAGCGTGGAGGACTATGTCATGTGGCTCCATATATTTTTTGATGAGGGCTTCGTTTGTTGAGGCGTCTCTTCCACCTATAACAAGAAAGCCCTCGGATGAAAAGAACCAACGGAATTTTTCATACCACTCCCTTTTCCTCCTAAGCTGTGGGGCTTTATAGGCAGTCTCAGCTTTTTTGATGACCTCAGCCCTAACCTCGCTAACCCTCATCTTGGTTTGCTCTATAGCCTTCTCCAGCCCCTCAATCTTATCCTTAGCCCTCTTAGCTTTAGAGTAATATTCTGCCGCATTCCGCTGGGCCGACATCATAAGGTTTAAATCGAATGTTTCTCCATCAACCGAAACCTTAAGCGTCAACGCGTCTGGATTGATTGATACGAA
Organism: Candidatus Bathyarchaeota archaeon; assembly: GCA_018396655.1. Classification (GTDB taxonomy): domain Archaea; phylum Thermoproteota; class Bathyarchaeia; order Bathyarchaeales; family DTEX01; genus DTEX01. Next base: position 8,580 of record JAGTQF010000002.1, on the reverse strand, counting down.
ATAGACTGAGGGCATAATTGACTTCTCCTTCTCGGCAAGTAGCATTCTTGCGATTTCATCCCACTCCCTCCCACTTCTCTTTTCGCTCATAACCCTAGATATCAACGAATCTAGCTCGTAGAGGTGGCCGTATATTATGTCGCCAAGCCGCTGGTAAACCCTTAACTCTTCCCTTAATTCACTTAAGTTCTTCTCCTGTTCTCTAAGAATCCTCTCTAGGTTGGCTATCTCACGCTTAACACTTTCCTCAAGACTCGCAACCCTAATGTTAGCAGCAACCCTCGCATAATACTCATCAAGAGCCCTATTAAACGTCTCAAACTCAATAACCCGTAAACCGGCATATTTCTCAAGTGGAATAGGGGCTACATCAACCCAGCTGTCAGATTCATCAACAAAAACACATGGTCTATATCCTCCATCCTCAATCTGAGATATCAGGCTCTTTATTCCCCTAAATATGGCATTCAGCTCCTCAGCCTCAAGCGAAGAGCAATATTTATTCTTGTCTATACCAGCCCTCTGGAGAATCTCCTCAGCATAAAAGCCTCCTATACTAAGGAGCCTAGTTAAACCTTTAACAACCTCAATCTGGCCGAACTCCCTTATCCTCTTAAGGTCTTCTAGGCTTATTTGTCTAGGGTCTTCGCCTCTCCTAGGGGGATAATTAAACTCTTCATTGCGTACAATGTTTCTATCCCTCATCTTTCGATAAGTTAACGCGTGAAGGATTTTATTGTCCGGATCCACAAGTATGATGTTTCCCTCACCAAAAAGCTCTATTATCAGCCTATACTTCTGGCCTCCACGCTCCACGCGTATCTCAAGTATCCTCTCAAAATCATATTGGGAGACCTCCCTAACAACACCATTCTCTAGATACTTTCTAAGGGCCATACAGAAGACCGGTGGTCTCTTGGGCTTCTCAACCTCATAGGATGTTAAGTGCCCCCTCTTTCCAGCTTCCACCAAAAGCTGAAGGTTCTCTCCCGCTGAGCTGCGGAGCTTTAGGAGTAAAATTTTATGATTCACTTGATAAATCTTTATTATCCGCGACTCCCGAATAAATTTGTTGAGTTCGGTGGCAAGAACGTATATGTCGAGGCTGGTCATACCCTCTCTCAAACAATCACCAAAAAGGTAGATGCTCAATGAGCCCTTTAAATATTATTTACTGGATTAAAGTGGCCCTCGGATTCTTCACAGCTATCTTATGCATTCTTCTGGGGGTTAATAATATAATAGGTGGAGCAGCATTAAGTATGGCAGTTTATGTACTAAGCGACAAAATTTTGAGGCAGATTTTCATAGCGAAGGTTAATAAGCCCTCAGATATAACTAAAACAGGTATAATGATATACATTCTCTCTTGGATATTTTTCTGGGCTCTTCTATACACTCTTCTTTCGTCAATATAAATGATATCCCATCTTTCGGCTTGATTCAGCATGCTTAAGCATAAAATAGATATACTTAGCCATGGCAAGAAAATATCCTCTATCGTAATCTCCGTGGAGCATGTTCCCAGCATCTCTCGTGAACTCCTGATAATACTTCCTTAAAGCGTCAATGTTGTTTGGGTTTAGGCTACTTAAGAATACATATTGGTCGTTTGAGCGATGCATGAGAAGTATGCCCTTAAGTGCTCTTATAAAGCCGCGATTGAATTCATTAAGGCCCTCTGCCCTAATCTTTGTCTCAATCTCTTCTAGGCTTCTCTCAGCCTCGGATAATCTCCTCTCTAATATCAGTTGAAAAAAGCCGTTTAAGAGGGATTTTGATACTGGAATTTTATCCCCATTCTCCCCGGTCTTCTTCGGTGACATCCTCTATACCATTCTCAGTTATTTTAAATAGGCATTCACCCTCCGGGAGATATGGACTTGAGACTAACCTAGCTATCCTAATAGGCCCTCTAGCACCCTTCCTCAAGAATACCCTTGTATGGCTTGTATGCGCGACTATATGGCCCCCTATCGGACGAATCGTCTCCGAGAGAAAGACCTCTGGGCTGGACATTACTTGGTTGGTTACTAGAGCAACAGCATTAAATGCTCTCGCCAACCTGATAAGCTTATGCATATGCTGATTAAGTTTCTGTTGTCTTAGGGCTAGGTTCTCGCGCCCAATATATTCGCTTCTAAAGTGGGCAGTTAAGGAGTCAACAACTATCAAGCGTATATTATTCTCCTTAATTACCTTATCAGCGTTCTCCAAAAGAAACATCTGATGGTCTGAGGTATACGCCTCAGCCCAAATAATATTTCTAACAACCTTCTGCGGGTCTAGCCCTCGGAATCTAGCCATCTGAACTATGCGCTCAGGTCTGAAAGTATTCTCCGTATCTATGTATAGGGCTCCTCCACCCAAACCACCCTTCTCAGGGGGCAATTGAACATTAACACAAGCCTGATGAGCAATCTGACTTTTACCGGAACCATATTCGCCATAAAATTCCGTTATGGTTTGAGTCTCAAGCCCGCCGCCCAAAAGCTCATCAAGCTTCTTGCTTCCGGTTGTTAGGCGGAGCACGTTCTGGCGTCTCTCGAGGAGCTCGTCTGCTCGTATGAAGGAGAGTGTGACTGAAGACCTTGCCGCATTGATTATTTCAAATGCCTTCTTGTCGCTTATACCCGCCTGCTCAAGCTCACGTATAGTTGCCATAGCCAGTGATTCAACAGTGTTAAAGCCTAGTTCGCGCAGTTTCTCTGCTATCGATGGCGTTACACCCGGAATTTCCTCTATGCTTGAATACCGCTTTTTCTCTAATTCATCCCCATACATTTTCTTCTCTCAAATAATCATCTTCTGAAGATATTTAAGAGAGATGAAAGAGATAAAATTATCTTTGTCGGTGGCTGAAAGGCTATGGATATCGAACCACTAATCGAAGATACGGCTCTAAATCTTCTCAAACTAGCAGCAATAAAGTTGCCTGAAGATGTTAAGGAAGCCCTAAAGAGAGCCTACTCCCTAGAGACTCATCCAATAGGTAAACTCCAGCTCATGAATATTCTCGAAAATTTAAAGTTGGCTGAAGAGATGAATGTACCACTATGCCAGGATACTGGCACAATATCCTTTTATTTGAGGGTTGGTTCAAACTTCAGGGGATTAGGTAAAATCGAGAAAGCTCTTCTTAGGGCCGTTAGAAAAGCAACCCGTGAAATCCCTCTTAGACCAAACTCCGTTGACTTCTTCACTGAGGAGAATACTGGGGACAATACCGGAAGATATCTTCCTTATATCAATTGGGAGATTACTGATGGAGAGCATCTTGATATAACCGTTCTTCTTAAGGGAGGCGGGTCAGAGAATGCCTGTGCACTAAGAATGTTAAATCCAAGTGACGGATTAGATGGGGTAAAGAGATTTGTTATTGAAAGCATCATAAGCGCTGGGGGGAAACCCTGTCCACCAACAATTATAGGGATTGGGTTGGGTGGCGGCGCTGATATAGCCATGGCCCTAGCAAAGAAGGCTCTTCTTAAGCCACTAAATGAAGAAAACCCTAGTAAAGCAGTAGCCAAACTTGAGAGTGAACTTTATAGAGCCATAAATATGACTGGCATAGGACCCATGGGATTGGGCGGAGATATAACGGCACTGGCCGTAAAAATAGAGTATGCGCACCGCCATCCCGCATCATATCCAGTAGCGGTGGCTTTTCAATGCTGGGCTGCTAGAAAAGCGTCTGCACGTATATATCCCAACGGAGAGATAGAATATTTAACGCATAGGATGAAATAAGCCTTAAACGCCCTTTTAAGGGCGAACGAACCAAAAATATTTTATTTTGATTCTTTTAAAAATCATATTAGTGAGAAGGGGGTTTGAGATTGTGAGCGTTAAGAGCAAGATAGTTGAAGAGCTAAAGTCTGGTTCAAAATCGGTCGAAGAGCTTATTAAGGCTACTGGTTCCAAGCCGGGCGTTGTAAAGGGACAGCTTACAAGGCTAATTAAAGAGGGGAAAGTGGAGAAGACCGCTGAGGGCAAATACAAGCTAAAGTAGATTCATAGAAAAGATAAGGACCCCACCCTTATTTTTATTCCATTTATTTAACTGAATAAAATATTGAGGGTTTTGCTGAGGGAGTATTACACCTCGTATCTTAGAGCTTCCGCTGGCTTTAATCTCGCTGCATAAAACGCTGGGTATGCTGCTGCAGCTATGCTTATTACTGCTGCTATTCCAATGGACATGCCTATAATATTTGCATATTTCAGCATGGCTCCCTCAAAGAACGCCATGGAAGGCCCGTATATTACTATTGCTGCAACCCATCCTACTATTGCACCTATAACCCCACCAATTAAACCTAAGAGTAAAGCCTCTATTAAGAATATCTCTAGAACAGCGGTGTCTGTTGCTCCCAGACACTTTATGGTGCCTATCTCCTTATACCGCTCAGTTACTGACATAAGCATGGAATTAACTATTCCAACTCCGCAGACGAGCAGGGCTATAATAGCCACCCATATTTGATATGTCTGCGCCCCAGCACCACCTATATGCGCAAGTATCTCTCCCATCGTTAAAAGCGAAACTAGAAAGGCGATACTTAAGAGAACTGATAGCGATGTTATCAGAGTTCTTGTGAAACGTTTCCTAACGCTCTCTAAACAATATTTAAATGCCTCGCTGATTGGAAACTTTATACTTCCAACCTCACCAATTCCCGGCTCGGACCCGCTCATTTCATCTCTCACCATAACCCATTAACAATATCTTCTTTAAGGAAATAATTTTCTTTGAGGAATATTTAAATCTTGCAGTAAAAAATAGAGCCCTTTAATCAGATTTTAGAGCGGCTGAATTCATCTCATAAAGTCTCTTAATTAGATGATTAAATGTTAACCCTAGTTCCTCCGGCATCATCTCCCTGACTCTCCTATAAGAGAATGGTATAGAGTCAGCAAGTGAAACAGCATCTTTTTTAGGAATCCTAATCTCGCTGAGAAATGGCATAATTGCATTTCTCAACTTCTTATTCTTCTGTGTGAAGATTGCCCGTATGAAACTGAAGAATTTCTCTTCATCCTCAACATGGAATGGTGGCTCTCTAGGCTTTAAACGTATAATCATGGAGTTTACCTCAGGCATAGGCCAAAAACTCTCCTTTGGAATGGAATCCAAAAGCTCTACCTCGGCGTGATAGTAAACGGTAACGGTCAATCTTCCATAATCCTTCGTGCCGGGTGCGGCTGCTAAGCGCCTCGCAAACTCTTCTTGGAAGGTTAGGACTGCGCACTTAAAGTCTTTCTGGAGGAGCCAGAAAATTAACGGTGAGGATATTGAGTATGGTGGGATAGAGACAACCTTATTAAACTCAGGAACTTCTATCTTCATTATATCTCCTCTCAAAATCGTCACGTTTTCATATTTGCGAAGCCGTCTCACTAGAATCCTGGTTAATTTCGGGTCTATTTCTACGGCTATTACCCGCTTTGCTTCTTTCGCTAGACACTCGGTCAAGAAGCCCAGTCCAGCTCCAATCTCTAAGACAACATCATCATTTTCTAGGGAGGCGTAGGAGATAATCTTCTCAAGAATACCTTCATCGACGAGAAAGTTCTGTCCAAGTTTCTTTTTAGGATGAATTCTATAAGCATTAAGAGTTCTTCTTATCTCCTCAAGTAGGCTCATTTCCGTTCCTTTCTAGAGGAGTTTTTCTATGAGGCCCTTGTAAAAAGCCTATATTTACTGTCGCCAGAGAGCTCCTCTATTATTCTCTTGGTAATTAGCTTTGCGGGGTTTGGTATATTCACACGCTTCTGCAAATCTTGGAAGCTCTCAAACGGCTTCTTCTCCCGCTCCTCTATAATCTTCCACATATACTTCTTTCCGATTCCGGGTATAAGTTCAAGGGCATGCATTCTGGGGGTTATGGGCTTAGCTGTGTTAAAGAAGTTCACAAAAAACTTCTCCCTACTCAAAACTATTTTTTCAATCACGCTTTCAAGCTCCATTTTTGCATTAGCTGTGAGCTCATCATATCTCGTTCTGCCAAGTATATACAATATCTCTTTCCGAGAATCCTTCCCAACATATACCCTATCTGATGGTTTAAGCACAACCCCCTCCCTCACCACGGCCTCCAACAGAGTAAAGTATTCTTCGCCAACCAATTGAACAATAGCTCTGCCGCGCTTCAACCTCAAGCCGGGCTTCCCGTAAGGCAAGTAGTCTATAACATAGGCATATTCTTCGTAAATCTGCTGGGAACTTCTCTCTTTACGCTCCACATTAACCACATCCTCAAAAAATTCAATTTAAACAAATGCTTTAGAGATAGGGCTCGCCATCCCCATCGTATTTGATCGTCATAATCTTATGCTTCACAAAAGATATATCCAGCTCTTTATTATAATCTCCGCTCTGTACCACCATTCCATCACCAAACACTAAAGTATAACCTGAAATTGACTAATAACTTTTGTCTATTCTACTTCATCCTATATTTATCTAGAAGCTCCAAAATCCTCTCTAATTTTGACGTCTCAATTATTTTTCGGCCACCAGCAAGAAAGACTCTCAATTCCTCAATACTCTTAGGCATAATATTCACTATTTGAACAGCCTCATCCTCACTTAGAGTCCCATCGGACATCAACTCCTCCATCAGCTTTTTAGCAGACTCTGGGTCCAGGCGGGACATTTTAGTTGCGTAATCAAGTGACCTGCGCTGGAACTGGTCTAGATTTTCCTCGCCTAAAGACTCTAGTATGACTTTTACCTCTGGTATAGTTATCGGTTGAATCTTCAATATTTTCTTCGGCATTGTTCATCTTGGCCTCCTATATTCGCTCGTTTATGCGAAGGGCTTTAGATGTTCAGGTCGAACTATAATCTCCTTCAGAGCATCCCCTTGCGTGACGCTTACTTCATATGCTCTTCCTCTCTTCGCTATTATTGTGCCAACTTTGCCTTGATATCTGCGGTGCGGCATACCCTTATGTATGCTTGGGTCTATATCAATAACCACTTTATCACCCGGCTTATACTCGTAAAGTATTCTGCTTAATCTGCTCTTCCCTCTATTTCTTGGACCCTTTCTTAAGAGCGCACGGGTCTTCCTTCTTAAACCGTGGGATAAGGGCACTTTATTTCACCTCCTTCTTAATCAACACATTTAACACGTCAAGCTCAAGGGGCTCAGCTCTAACGTTAAGTATTGAGGAGACGCTCGGGTTTGTTCTGCCATTATCTCCAGTGACCAGCTCCTTCACATATAATCCTCCTTGACACCTAACCCTCATTTCTATGGTGTTTCCTGTCAACCTCTTTATCTTAGTCTCATATATGTGTTTTTCTCGCAGCCTATCCGACCTACGATGTAACACGCGTATCGGTGTGCGCTGGTATATGGTAGCGCCCGTTAACTCATTCTCCAGCTTATATATCTCCTCATCCGTAATTTCCCTATCAAATTTCACAATAACCCTATAAATCTTTTGGGCTTCTTCCATACCTTTAAGCTTCCTAACAGCCTCCCTATCCGCAAACCTAAGGTTTAACACCTTAACTTTACCCTTAGCATATTCGTTAATGGCACTCTCAAGCTCCTTTAAGTCTATATTCCTCTTTTTGGGCTTCTTCACTTCGATCACAAATGGTCTCCCATGCCCAAGCATACGCACATCCTTATCCTCTCGCCCAGCAGCATGAAAAGATGTTCCTTCACCAAGCGTTCTTTCAAGTATCGGCTTAGCTATCAACTCCTCAACGGACTCGGGATACATTTTGCCAGTCCAGTCGCATCTCTGGCATCCTCTTCCCCGACATTTAGTGCATATCCACTTAGACTGCGGTATGCCTCTTATAAGCTTCCTATATCTTCCAGATATGAAGAGCGAGTTAACCTGCAGCTCTATATCTTCAGTGAATGGATTCACTAGAATGGCAATCTGGGGTTTCATGTAATCAACATTTTTCCCAACTCTCTGGGCTAGCTCCCTCCCAATTACCCTACTAAACTCATTCCTAAGGCTCTCACTGTATTCGACGCCAAACTCGGCCTTAAACTCATCCTCGCGCTCCTCAACCTCAATTGGGAGCTTAATGCCAACTAAGAAACTCTCATACTCGTATTCATTGAGCATGCTGAGAATCTTTTCAACTATAAGGGGTATCTTTTCAAATCTGCCACCGCAAAGAAAGCACTCCCTTCTCTCACCAACCCTTCTCCTCATCTTTTTTAGCAGCTCAAATGCCATCTTTAGCGAGCCATTAATAGCCAGTAACTTAAGGATGGAAACCCCCCTCTCTTTTATCCTTCTCTCCCTAGAGAGAACCATTTCATGAGCCATCATCGCCAAAAATGTTTTTATCGCCCTCCCCCGCTCACTGTTATCCAAACCGAAACCTAGAAGGGCAAACTGCCTACCCAAACAATGGTCGCAGAGAGGATACCTCTCAAGCATCCTAAGAGATAAATCAACTATACTAGAAAGATTACCCCCACCTAAACCGCTCAGCACGCTCACACACTAAACACTCCACAACATAACCATCAACTCCTAAATATTTGCAAAAATCCTCCTAGAAAACATTTCCCCAGATACTAGAGATTTTAAGGA
>JAGTQF010000019.1 GCA_018396655.1 Candidatus Bathyarchaeota archaeon | reverse complement strand
GTTTTGGCCCTAAAAGAGCTCATAAGGTCTCTTAAGTATGGAGGTCACTAGCCCCTCTATATCCCGCTTCTCTTCTCAGCCATTAATATGCGGTATCCGCTCTCTCTGGCGAGAACAGTGAAGTTTCCGAAAACCTCATTAAATATCCTCGCGAACCTCGCCCTTCCAATCTTTGACCTAACTACCATCTGGAGCGTTGCGCCATCACGCATATATTTCGGCGCCTCGGCTATTATGGCTTCTACAGTTGTCAGCCCAGCGCTTATGGGCGGATTAGAAAGTATGCAGTCAAAGAGCATGCCCTTAACTGGCTCATATAGATTTCCACATCTAACCTCAGCATTATCTATGTTGTTAATCTTGATGTTGCGTTTTGCGAGTTTAACAGCCCTCCTATTCACATCGACCATGATAACATGGAGTTTCGGGTTCGTGGCGGCTGCAACAATTCCAATGGCTCCGTAGCCGCATCCAATATCTAGCGCATAGCCCTCCTCAGGTAAAACCATATGCTCTATCAGGACTTTTGTGCCTAAATCTATGCGCCTCTTGGAGAATACTCCGGCCGCCGTCATGAACTGGAAATCTCTTCCACGTAAGTATGCGCGTATCAATCTAAACTCTGGCTTAGACTTTGGCTTCTGTGTAAAGTAATGTTCCACACTACCATTACTGTTGAGCATGGCTTATCCCATTCCTAAGTATGAAGAGTAGGGGAATTAGCGGTTCTTCCTACTCTTTTATCGCTCCTAAGATTAACGCTAGCAGCGCCATTCTGGTAACCAGCCCATTCTCAACCTGCTGGAAGTATCTTGCGAATGGTGTTGAATCAACCTCAACCGCTATCTCGTCAACCCTTGGAAGCGGATGCAGTATTATTAGGTCGCTCCTAGCCCTTCTTAAGACATTGAGGTCAACTTTATATGAGCCCCTAACCTTAGCGTATTCAGCTAGGTCCGGGAAGCGCTCCTTCTGGATTCGCGTAACATATAGGACGTCGACTTCAGGAAGAACCTCTTCGATACTTGAGTACTCGTAGACTTCTATGCGGTTTTTGATATCCTCAAGAACCTCCCTACGCATCTTTAGTAGGTCCGGTGAGACTAGGAATAACCTAACCTTGTAGAGTGATAATGCGTAGGCGAGTGAGTGAACAGTCCTCCCATATCTTAAATCGCCCATCAAGGCCACTGTTAACCCATCAATCCGCCCCTTCTCCTTAAGAATCGTGTATAGGTCCAGGAGGGCTTGTGTGGGATGCTCCTCGGCCCCGGAGCCAGCATTTATAACAGGAGCCCTCGCATACTCAGCTGCAAACCGCGCTGCACCCTCAGATGGGTGGCGCAGAACTATCACGTCAGCGTACTTCTCGACTACGCGGACTGTGTCAACTAGGCTCTCGCCCTTCTTAACGGATGAGATTTCAGGCTCACTAAAACCTATAACTGAGCCACCAAGCTTATACATAGCAGCCTCAAAGCTTAGCCTAGTCCTCGTGCTAGGCTCAAAGAATAATGTAGCCATTATCCTCCCCCTAAGAATGTCAGAGCCGGACTTTGCCAGCGGAGCCATCTCACCAGCAATCCTCAATATATAATCGATTTCATCCCTCGTAAAGTCCTTTATCGATATGACATCCCTACCAACAAAATCGGCAGCGCCAACCATCTAAAACACACCCCTAAAGCAATGATAACAAAATAAAAAATTTAAGCTCTTCCTCCACCATCCGCCTAAAACCTCATCACCTATAATTAATATGGAGCGGCCATTTAGGGGAATAAATTTATATGGAAGAAATATCAATTTTGATATCAATGGTGATACTCTTGTTTGGAGAACACCATCACCACCCTGAGGAAAGAGGCTGCGGCCCACCGCATCCACCACATATAGCCTGGAGGAATATAAGGAGGCATATGGCCTGTGTTCCTAAGGGTTTTCTGAGATATCATGTTTTGAGGCTGCTTAAAGAGAAGCCCATGTCTGGCTCTGAGATAATGGATGCTATTGAGAGGGAGACCCATGGCTTCTGGAAGCCAAGCCCTGGCTCCATATATCCGCTGTTGGCGTGGCTTCAGGACAATGGCTACATTAAGGAGGTTCCAAGTGAGGAGGGTGGTGTGAGACGCTATACTATAACAGAGCAGGGACTAAAGCTCCTTGAGGAGCAGGCTAAGATGCGTGAGAAGATTCATAAAATGGCTCTCTTCGCTCCAAGGTTCATTTGGCTTGCTCCACCACCAATGAAGGGTGCTAGAGAGGTTAGGGACTCATTTGAGCGCATCATTAGGGCTTTCATAGACTTGAGGGAGACCCTTGAGGAACGCTTCAGTGAGCAGGTGCTTAAGGAGGCTGCTGAAATTCTGAATAGTGCGGCTGAGAGGATTGAGGCCCTAACAAGGAGGGTTAAGGAGGAGAGGAGCTAATCGTAGGTGGATGTTTGGGTTCTCAATCAGCATTAGCTGCCCTCTTTTTTCTCTCTAGATTTTTTGTGGTATATGAATAAGGCATTAATATTTCTTTAGTTGAAGGAGTTATGCTTGAGGCCGGCTTTCATATGGGGAAGAGGACTCTTCTTATGATGACACACTCGGCTGGATTTAGGCATGATTATCTGCCAACGGCGATTGATGTTGTGAAGAGGTTGGGCGTTGAGTCTGGATTGTTCGATGTCGTTGCAACCGAAGATTGTAGTCTACTATCTAGTGAGAGCCTGAGTAGGTTTGATGCGGTATTATTTGCAACAAGCGGTGAGCTCCCAATGACAGATGAGCAAAAGGCTGATTTCATAAATGCCATTAAGGGCGGGAAGGGGTTTATTGGAGTACATAATGCAGCCGACACATTCTATAGGTTTCCGGAGTATGGTAGGATGCTGGGAGGATACTTCCATAGCCACCCATGGACTCAGGAGGTCACGGTTATAGTTGAGGATAGAGGTCACCCAGCCACTAGGCATCTGCCAGAAAAATTTAGGGTTAAGGAGGAGGTCTATACATTTAGGGATTGGTCTAGGGATGAAACACGCGTCTTAATAAGCCTAGACGGCAGCTCGGTTGATTTGAGTAAAGGGACTAGGTCTGATAATGATTATGCGCTCTGCTGGTGCCACAGTTACGGTGAGGGCAGAGTATTCTATACGGCGTTCGGGCACTTTAAGGAGCTCTGGGCTGAAGGGTGGTTTCAAACACATCTCTTAAATGGTATATTGTGGGCGATGAAGGTTCTCTAAGCAATCGATTTTTCACATTATATTCACCATCTTATCTTCAAATGCTCAGATAGCTTCGCCTTAAGTATCTCTATCAGCTCCGGGTCATTTCTGGGATATATATCCGGAATATTTAGGACTATCACTTTATTCGCGGCATCCGGCTTCAAAGCCAATATAGCCTCCCTATGATGACCCTCCATCACGAATATGAGGTCGGCCCAATCGATAAGCTCCTCAGATATTCTCCTCCTAGCATTAAACCATATCCCAGCGGATTTAACATCAAACCCACCAACACTTTTAAGTAGGGTCTCAGCCGTGGGGCTCCTATCGATATTCGCTGTGCAAACGAATAGGATTCGCCTCGGCTCCCCGGAGGCTTCCGCTTTACCCAATCTTGCCACCAGCCTGCTTCCACAACCATTAATACCCGTTCTTCTCGAGTCTACGTTTTATGGCATCCCATAGTGGGCTCTCAACGAACTCTGAGAAGGATATCTTCTCATTCCTACCTATCCTATTCTTCATCTCCTCATACCATAGGATATTGAGTTTTTTATTAGGTTTTCTGAGAGCGAGAGGGACTTAGACCTCTTCCTCTGAACTGGCAAGGGCATCACCCATCAAGCTTACCGCCTATCTTAACTTAACCTCAGCCGGCTGGCGCCTACTATAATATGGCGGCTCATGATTTGAGCAAACATATAATGTGCCAGCCGAGCCCACACTCCCCTCAGCCAATCCAAGCGGGTCAAATTCAACGCCATTCTCACTCCCATAAACCCTCGGAGATAAATCCGGAGTGTATGGTTTCATTATTGCCCCACATAAGGGGTATGTGGCGGCAACAATATCACCGACCATAAAATCCCGCTTAAAGCCGTCAGCTCCGTTCCAGTGCTTATCAACGTCGCCGCAGTTTCAATCAAAACCTCATTCTCAGAGGGCTTCCCAACATCAAATCTTTCAATATCAACCTTATTAGGCATTGGAAAAATAATTCTAAATCCCTCCATAAGCCCACACTTCCAAATTGAGTCCTCAGGAAAGCCCCATATATATTTATATTTTTAGAGCGCCAAAAATTCCATTTAGGGAATACTTATGAGCGTAAATACCGCCCTACGAGAGATAGAGGCTATAGAGAGACTTATCGGACCATACGAGTTCTTCTCATACGAGGCTAAAATGGTCCTCACAACCCTAAGAAATTTGAGAGAAGCCCTAAACAAAATGGACAGGGAGAGAATAAAGCAGATACTTAACGAGATGTCAAATATCGAGGTAGCCGCAGCACCCTATAGAGGATATGGGTTTGTGGAGGAGGCACTTGAACACGCTAAAAAGCTATCTGGTGAGCTAAAAAAGATTCTAGGTGAATAAAGGTTTTCTAAAATCACCTCTTAATTTTTTATAAATTTGATAAATTTTAAAGAATCCGTTAATCTTGATGGCTTATTACACATCACGGTTAGGGAGATAATCGCCACCGGAAATATCTTCTGGGAAAAGATAGAGCCAAAACATCTAGAAGACTTAAAGATACTGCCGCTAACAAGCATAGGCCTAATAAAACGTGACATATACGGTAATGTTGAGGGCTACGTACAGTCGCCTGAATATGGCGGAAAACCCTCCGCCGGAAAGAATTATACATTTTAGGTGGAACCCAGTTGATGGCGAACCCTTCGGAACTGGCATATTGCGACCACTTCCTGAGAGGATGAATATTGGTGGCGAGGTTAGAATGAGCTTCCTGGAATGAAAGCGCGAATAGAAAGGATGTTACCGGAAATCTTTGAGAAATACGCTGGTCCAGATGAGCTATGGATATTTGAGGGCGTAAGCGACGAGCAGCTCGCCGAATACCAAAGGTTGATAAGGTCTAAGCCTAAGTCGGGAGCACGCTTCGTTCATAATCGGAATGCTGATGTGAAAACCGTTCAAATAGACCCGCGAGTCCAATTTAAAGCATACCTAGAGCATATAATCAACCAATTTTATTTGGGTGGGCAGACACCACTCCCAAAACTCTTCACAACACTGGGCTTCACGGAGGCTTCTGCAAAAGCCGCTCTGGAGATAGCTGAACGGAAGATTATAGCGCTACAGCGTTTCATAAAGAGGATTATCGAGAGAGAAGTCTTCGTACCATTAATAGAGCAGGCTGGATTAGATGCCAAGAAAGCCGGTTGCCGACTAAATTGGGTGTACCTAAAAGACCAAAGATAAACGTTTCAGACCTAATTAGGGCCGCGGAGCTAAAGCTAATAACCTTTGAGGAATTTAGGGATATAATGCGAGAGATGGGCTGGCAACTTAAGAGATAGAAAATATCAGTAGCCACTTAACCCAACCCCTTAATTTTCTTTATCAGCCAAACCATCTTTTTCGCAAAGTTCCTCGCAGTTCTCAAGCCCTCCTCATCCCTTAGAACATCGCCCTTCTCCCTTCCAAACGCTATATTCCAGTAAGTTGAGCCTGGAACAATCATGCCCTGCTGGAGGAAGAAGAATAGTAATTGCGCCAGCGTGAAGTTTTGGCCAGCCCTCCTAGCTACGACGAGTGGCCCACCAACTTTATTCTCGAATATGCGCCCCCGAACCCCAGAGATGAAACCCGCCCTATCAATTAAAGCCATTATCTGCGGTGTTGCCGACCCGAAATAGACTGGTGAAGCCAGTATTATCCCATCAGCCCTAACCATCTTTTCAAAAATCTCCTGAAAATCATCTTTTATATGGCATTCACCAGTCTGCCTACATGAGAGGCATGCATCGCATGGTTTAATCTCTTTATCAGCCAATCTTATAAGTTCTGTTTGGGCTCCATCCTCTGCGGCGGCCCTTAACGCCTCTGAGAGAAGAATTTCAGTATTACCGTTAACTCTTGGGCTGCCAACAACACCAACTATGTAAATCACTCCAATCACCGAACTCAAGGTTCTCGTCAAATCGGCTTATAAGCTTACTCTCTTTTTGGAGCCCTAAAGATATAGCAGAGCGTTGTTCCACCGGATTTAACCTCATGTATTAGTGTCCAATCTCTAATCTCCTGTGGAAAGCCATATCTTTGGGTGTAAATGCTTGGAAAGACCGCGTAATCCGCCTCACTAAGCCTATTCAAGTCCACTATCCTAAATCTCATTTCACCCTTCCTATTCAACTCAATTTGTAGGAGGCTTGTGCTATATGCAGCCGCGATTATAGCGTTCTTATCACAATTGTTAATTAAATATTCGGCAGCGTCCTCAAAGCCAGTATCTATAATTAGAAGGGCTTTGTCAGCTCTCCCCACGAGCTCACTAGAGTATCCGCACGGTGAGGCCCAGCATGAAGCCAATCCGATTAGGCTCTCTAAAACGGTTAAGGATGCTAGGATGATAGATATGATAGTTTTTTCGCCCAGCTTGAATTCAGTAATCTTACCTCCCACCTCTTTAAGAAAATCAGTCGCGAAGAGCGAAGCCAATAATATGATGGCTGGTTCGAGAAAAACCACATAATGGTCCCCTATTAGTATGCGGAATGTCAGCATTGTTAGGAGCCCCCCAATAAGCCAGGAGAGAACGCTTATGTGACCTTCCCTAAGGGTTTGTCTCCTAACGATTTTAACCAGCATGTAGATGAGGGAGAGCATGCCTAGGGCAAATACTAAGATTGGCGTCTTAACGAAAAGTATGAATATTGTAGCCCACTGGGGGACGTGAATGTAAACCCTCCCCGCATAGAATGTTGCGTGCCCAGACTCCATATGCCTGGCATGAAAGCCTAAAACCCAAAAAGCCCTATTTATAGTGTCCCGCCAAAGCCAAGGCCATGTTAAGAAGAATGTAAGAGCCGCTATTATCGATATTAATAGAAACTGCAGCGCAATCATTCGTAAACCTTTCACCCCCTCTCTCGACTCTCCAACCAGCATTTTGAGGAGGAGGTATAGGGCTATTCCCGGAAAGACGGCTATTGCCGTTCCCTTTGAGCCTAATGCTAAACCAGAGAATATTCCGACAAGCACTAAATGCCTATTAATGCCCTTCACTAATGGGAGCAGTAGGAATGTTAGTGTTAGGAAGAAGGCTGCAAATATATCTAATATGGCGAGCGTTGAATAATATATGAGCCATGGGGAGAATGCTGCAAGAAGAGCCCCTAAAAGAGCCGTATCCTCACCATAATGTCTTCTACCAACTAGATAGATGAAGATGCAAATCAATGTTCCAGCAGTGACTGGTGCTAGGCGGGCTGCAAAATACATGTTATGGACGTTTTCTCCCCCAAGTAAGGGCGCAAAAATATAGGATGAAGCCCCTATCAGAAGCTTTGCTATTGGCGGATGCTCCGCATTCAATTGCCAAACTTCGGCGCCAAAGTTAAGGCTGAGGAGGCCTTGAATATAAAGCCTGCCAGCGCTAACATATAATGGCTCATCAGTCATGATGCTGGTCTCGTCGATTAGAAGGAAGCGTGGAATGAAGGCTGCTAAAAACACTAGGACGCTTAATAAGCCGACTCGAATAATCCCACGATACTCTATTGATGGAAATTGGCGGTTAATTTTCGCCAGAGACCTCCAAAATTCTATGGGATACTCCTCATATCTTCTTAAGGTGTATTCTTCACATGCTAGCGTATGACGACCCTCCGGCAGCTCCCTAAGAACTAAACTCCTTAGTCTATCTGACCTAAAAAAGTCTCTTGACGACCACTCTGCTCTACATGCCTTGCACCTAACTACACCCTTCAGCACACTTACAGTTTCATAGCCAATGTTTGAACCGCATATAGGACATCTCGGTAGCGCATCGGCCATCATCTTTATTATGTGCCTTTTATTTGCCATGAGAGACCACCTCAGCCGGCTCTTCGGTCAAACCGCGGATAATTATAGGACCATCATAGCCTTTAATTTTGACATACAATCTCTACAGAATTTTGACGTTTTCATATCAGTCATGCCTATATGTAGTGAGAAGTGCATAACGCAGACCGGATTTCCACAATGTCTTAAGCCCAGCATATGGCCTATCTCGTGAACCGCCTCCTTAACAGCTCTCTCCATGAAGAGCTGTCTATTAGGCTCCTCACCATAAAATTCTGGTCTAAGTCTAAAGAGCGATATTATTGCAGCCTTGCCCGGACATTGTGCTTCGCCAAAGATGAAGTTCATTCCCGGAGTGTAAATGTCAATATCAGCAACCCCTAACACTATACATGGTTCTCCAGCTTCTCTCTCTAAGCTTAAGGCGAACTTTAACACTTCATTTAAAATCGGCTCTGAAATATACTGTTGCCTAACACGATTATATGAGCCACTTGGCACCTCTATTATATGCTCGCTTATCACACAGAATCCCCTATAAAACGTCTCCTCTAAACCCTTCCTAATAAACTCCAAAACTTCCTCCTCGACATTGCCAACCCGAACCACGTAGACTTTCATCTCTCTCAGACCTAGATTCTGAATACTTCACCGGGCTCAGGAGCCCTAGCCTCCAACCCAACTTCCTCCTCAATCCATTTAGCAAATTTTTCGCAGTTTCCATTAGCACCATGAATTGTGAACACCTTCGGTTTACCCTTAAGAGACCTAATTGTCTCCTTAAGCTCGCTCGCTCCACAATGGGATGAGAAATCGAAAAAGCCCACTTTAGCCTTAATCTTACGAATCTTTCCATCTATGACGCATCTGCCAGTCTCCATAAGCTCACGCCCCGGTGTTCCCGGAATCTGATACCCAACAAGGAAGATGGCATTTCTAGACTTTTTCCCAACAATCTGAATATAATATGTTGCTGGACCACCCTTAAGCATGCCAGCTGGTGCAATGATAACACCAGGCCTCTTTGCAGCCCTCTTCCTCTCCTTCCAATCCTCAACCCAACCAACCATATGAATGGCATCTATGAAGAGCCTCGGGTCTTTAAGAAATTCTAAGTGGTTCATCATTATTCTGCTAGCCTCACGCGCCATACCATCTATCACAACAGAATATTCAAAATGATGAGCTGCTAGGACGCATGCAATCTCCTGTGCGCGCCCAACGCTAAATGCTGGAACTAGAACTGTGCCACCAGACTCCACAACATCCGTGACCTCATTAACGAATTTTTCCTCAAGTATTCCGCGCTGGGTATGGTCTTCATCGGCATATGTGCTTTCTATTATAACAGCATCAAGCTCCCCGTAGTTCTGGTCGGCTTTTGGAAGAAGTCTCGTCTCTATAGTATTGAAGTCGCTTGTATATAATAGGCGTTTACCCTCAGCCTCAACAATCACGGAGGCCCCACCTGGAAGATGGCCAGAATTAAGCAGCTCAAACTTTATGTCTCCAACCCTAACTTCTTCCCTATAATCTACGCTTCTATGACTCCTAACCATAGCATTAAGCTCTATATACTCATATGGTAAGTAGTAGCTTGACAAATGAATGAAATCCTTTATCAATAGACTCGTTAATTCAAGGTTTAGTCGCGTTCCATAGACAGGTTTAGGCTCACTTATATGGAATATCGGTATCGCCCCGGAATGGTCTAGGTGGCTATGTGTTGCAACTATTGCATTAACCTCTTTAGGTGGAACATGCATCGGAAAACCAGGCGTATGATTAAGCATAACTCCATAATCAAGTAGAACCTGAGTTTTACCAGTTTTAATAGCTATAGCAGCCCTACCAACCTCTCTGGCTCCGCCTAAAAATCTAATCTCCAACGATCTGTCTCCACCGTTCACTCTCTCATAGACTCTTTACATGCTTCGCCAATTATAACCTTATAATTGTTCGAGCATCAATATTAACTTTTTAGTTTAATAAGGCTATAGGGCTAGAGTTAAAGTCGGCTTAACAGATTTATCAGCGCATATCCTTGCCACACTCTCACTCCAGGAGCCGCATTCCACTAAAAAAACAATTAAAGTATATGGGGCATTAGCGATGTAGTCAAGGATTCTTTGAGCGATATACTCTATTGTCTCATCATCCGGTGGGTAAGCATATTCATATTGGTATAGTGGGTAGGTTTCAGCGAGCTCTAGGGGTATGATGCCGAATGGAGGCGAATAAAAGCAGATATGGGCTTCATTCAAATTGAGATTCAACCTTTTGCATACTATAGAGGCAATCCTCTTAAGACGTTTACGCCTTCTGTTCTCTTTATTTTCTGAGTCCGGTATTAAGAGTAGTATTTTAGCCCACTCTGGAGGCGTATATCGCTCCATCAGCCGCTTTGAGTGTCGTATTACCTCAGGTCTTGCCAAATCGATTGAGCTGAAGAAGAAGAGACCTCTCCTCTTAATGTTTGGACTAAGTCTCTCCATGTACTCACTGTATCTTTTTAATCTCTTCAATGCCTGGAGGAGCGATGGATGACTATGAGCTCTCATCTCCATATACTCCCAAAGACGCCCCTCACATATCGCCTGCTTAATCCTTCTAATCTCAGAGAAGCATACGTAAAGGTTATGCTTGCTCAGCTCCCTCTCCCTCTCCTCCCTTGGCATCTCTCTAAGCTCCTTAAGCCCGCGTCTAGCGCATACCGGGCATGAGCATGGAAGATAATCCAGCTCTTCAAGGCGCATCGTTCCATAATCAGTTAAGTATCTGCCCTCTCGCGCAAAGATTGAGTATGCTGCCGAATCAAATAAATCGCATCCCAATGCCACGATGAGAGAGAACATAAATGGATGGCCTGCGCCGAAGAGATGGAAGGGGCGGTTTATTGGAACATTCATTTTGGCAGCAAATATCATGTCAACAAGCGTACTGAAGAGATATTGCTCCATAACTGGAGTTGGGCTGCCAAGAGCGTGAATATCAAACTGAAGCTCGCTCATTTCTTTGGCAGAAAAGATAACAAGGTCTGTATAGCAGCCGCCCTGTATCGGACCAACCCATGCTATATCTGTTCGTTGTCTTAACCCCTCCAGCTCTCTGGCCCTCCTTAAAGTCTCCTCAACGGTATATCTTGCATGCTCCGGGGTAACGTTCCAGCCAGTTGGCACATCGAGTATGGTCGCTATATCGGAATTTATCTCCTCCTGATACTTTATCATCTCCTCATTTGTTGCCTCTATTCCACCATAAGCCAGAATCTGATACGCCCCCGAATCAGTCATCACAACTCCGGGAAAACCAAGTATCTGATGAATACCCCTTCTCACAGCCTCCTCGCCAAAATGTCTCCTAACAATATACGCGTTTGTTATCAGGATTCTACAACTAAAATCCGTCCACAAATCCTTCGGCGCAACAGATTCCTTAATTGGATTCACAACCGGTAAGAATACTGGCGTCTCAACGGTTCCACTTTTAGTTTTAAGTCTTCCAATCCTAGCCATGATATCTCTATCCCTAATTTCAAACTCAATCATAGTCATCACCATGATGTTTAATTACATCTACAGCAATAGTTATTTGCTGTCTTATTTATTGGAGTGTGAAGAGTTTGGTATGCGAGATAAAAATGTATGAGAGGCCAAATTTAAATAATCCCATCCTTATTGAGGGGCTTCCAGGCATAGGTCTCGTCGCAAATATAACTGTTGCATACCTCATAAAAAAGTTGAATGCAAAATTATTCTGCGAGATTAAGTCATCGTATTTCCATGATGCGGCCATAACCGATAAGATGGGCTCGCTTAAGCATCCATCTAACCATCTCTATTATTATAAGGCATCCGGCAGAGAGGAGGGAGAGGTCTCCGACTTGATACTCCTCTATGGAAATACCCAAGCCCTAACACAGCGAGGACAATACGAGCTATGCGGATGTATACTAGACATAGCTGAGAATCTAGGATGCAAACTCGTCATAACGCTCGGAGGCTATAGACCCGGAAAACCTGTGACAAAACCAAAATTATACTTCGCAGCCTCAGACCATGAAACAGCTAAAATGGCTAAGGATTTAGGGGCTGAAGCGCTTAAGATTAATATTTTCGGGGTGGCGGGTTTACTTATAGGTATGTGTAGGCTGCGTGGAATTAAGGGCTTATGTCTACTCTCCGAGACTCCCGGAAACTACCCTGATAAAGATGCTGCCATTGAACTTTTAAAAGCCCTATCACGAATTCTTAAAGTTAAGATGGATTTAAGCGATATGGGCGACCCAATGGAACTCATAAGCGTTATGGCACCGTTCGACTTTGGGGCACTATGGGGAGAGAGAAAGGAGAAAACTAGACCAGAATGGCTCATTTAAAAGGCGTAAATGAGACTTTACGCTAAGAAAACATGTCGCTCTAGGGTTTCCTCTAGTAACACCCTACCCTCCTTTAGTCTCCTGCAGGAACTGTTGATAAACTCTCTGAACCCTCTCGGCTGCAGGCCCTGTTCCTTCAACAACACCATCCTGCGTCACTTTGATTTTATCCATAACCCATATGAAACCCTCTTTTTCATAGAGCTTAACCATTTTTGGGAAGACCCTCTCTAGCCTCTCAGCTAAACCCTTAAGGTCAAAGGGCTTCTCGGCCGACAGAATCTCAGCAACCCTACTTCCACTAAGCACAATCTTAGGTATTATCTGCCCCTTATCATCCCTCGCATCAGACAAGCATAAGCTCAAGCTCCTCGGATCTATTCCTGTAAGCGTTCCAGTATATGTTTTTCCATCAATTGTTGTGACACTAACGGTTCTATCGATAAATGACGATATTTCAGTTACAAATCTTCTCTCTGCTACTGACATACTCTACTACCACTCACCTTTTCCTTAAAAAGTATTTACTATTCGGATTTATTACTTTATTGTAGATTTCCCAGACTTTTACGCTTAATCTGCTGCTCTAGTATGAGAATAGTGTCCGGTGGAACATCCTCATAAACAACCACATTTGGACCTATCCAGCTGTTTGGACCCACTGTTACACCCGGCATGAATAAGGCTCCGACACCAGTCATAACTCTATCACCCATTATTACGCCAATCTTTGTCCTGCCAGTATCGACAACCTCGCCCTTAACTCTCATTTTAATAGTTTTCCTATCGAATCTGAGGTTTGCTGAGATGAAACCGGCTCCTAAATTGCATCCCTCACCTATTATGCTGTCCCCAATATAGGATAAATGGCCCACATGAACATTATCCATTAGTATACTATTCTTTATTTCACAGGCGTTTCCAACCCTAACATTTCTACCTATGCTTGTGTATGGGCGTATGTAACAGTTTGGGCCAATATCACTCCCATCACCGATGTAAGCTGGCCCCTCAATATATGAGCCGGAGCGAATTAAAGCGCCCTTGCCCACAAAAACCCGCCCCCTGATATGGGCGCCATCCTCAATGGACCCCAATATGCTCGGCTCAACCGATTTGAGAACACGCATGTTAGCGTCAAATATATCCCATGGTCTCCCAATATCCAGCCAACACCCACTTGGAAGCTTTGAGACTAGAACATTCTCCCCATCTTTAATGAGCAGTCTGATTGAATCGGTTATCTCCAGCTCGCCCCTTTCCGAAGGTTTGGTCTTCCTTATAAAATCAAATATCTCAGTTGAGAATATATATATACCAGCGTTAACAAGATTATCGGCTGGATGCATCTCTAATTGGGGTTTCTCAAGAATATCAACTAACCACTTGCCCTCAACTTTTAAGACACCATAATTCTCGGGCCGCTCAACCCCAACTCCCGCCAATGTTGCAATAGGCCTATCTCTTTCATGTTCATGCGCATCCATCACAGACCTTATAGCCTCAGCGGACACCAGCAAGTCACCATTGATGGCCAGAAATTCTCTTTCACCAATATACTCTTCTGCCGCGGCCACAGCGTTAGCTGTGCCCAAAACTCTCTCCTGATGTATATAATCAATTTTAACGCCAAATTTTGAGCCGTCACCAAAATACCCTTTAATAATCTCAGCCTTGTAATTCACAACTGCCAAAATATCATTTATGCCAGCTATCTTGAGCGCGTTTATAAGATGCTCTAAAATTGGTCTTCCCCCAACCGGTATCATATGCTTCGGACGAGTAAAAGTTAATGGTCTGAGCCTTTGGCCTTCACCAGCAGCCAACACAACAGCCTTCATTTACGCCATCATTCTCCATCAAATAATTGCCAAAAATAAGGATAAGCAATGAAAAATAATAAAATTTGTGAATTACAAAGAAATTTCATAGTGATTTAATCTTAGATATATTTAGGGTTAATTTGGCGAGCATAAATCCAAAATCTCTGCACATCTCCCTATCCTCTTCACTCTCTGGTGCTCCGACAATAGCTAACCCATAATGTTTATCCTCAGGATTACCCTTAACGATCATTCCATGAATAAGCATGGCTTTAATTATTGATAGAATTGTCGTTTCAGCACCAGTGGCCGTTCCACCAGATGTTGTAAATGCAGCGCCAACCTTCCCCTCAAGCTTACCATGTATCTCAACGCTTCTATCGATCAAGTCTTTCACTTTAGCGCTCATTCCACCATAATATGTTGGTGAACCGATAATTATTCCATCAGCGTTCAATAGGTCGTTTAACGTTGCCTCCTCAACCCTCTTAACTATACAGTTTATGCCATTAACTCTTCTAGCGCCCTCAGCAATTAGGAACGCAGCTTTCTCGGTGTTCCCTGTCCTCGAGTCATAAATTATGAGTAGATTCACCATGAGTGGTCACCCCTAATATTAATTATCTGGGCGGGGTAATAAGTCTTTGTAGATAAAACGTGTTGATGATGGATATGAAGAAGATTATTCTCGACACGGATATTGGAACAGATGTTGATGATGCCTTGGCATTAGCACTCGCCATAAAGTCTAGGAAAGATATAGAGTTGAGAGCCGTGACTACTGTTCACGGGAATGTTAATTTAAGGGCTAAAATAGCTAAGAAGATACTTAAAATTTCCGGGTTAGAATATATTCCCGTAGCTGCCGAGATAGCCCAGCCATTAATGAGGGATAGGCCGACTCTAGGGTTCCACTCGACGTGACACTAAAAGTCTACATTGAGAGAAAAGACCTAAATAAGATCTCAATGGTTGGATCTCCTTTAACGGACGCGATAGTCTTAATGGTTGAAGAATACCTGAGTATTGTGAACAGGGATTATACTTGGCTCCACGACCCATTAGCATTAGCCGTCTCAATAGACCCAAGCCTAGTGAAAATGATGGATATTAGGATACTTGTGGAGACCAGAGGAGAATATACGACTGGACAAACGGTGGCTTTGCCAGCTAAACCGTTTGCCAGCTAAACCGGGAGAGAGCAGTGTGAGAGTATGCGTAGACGTAGCCGTCGATAAATTTAAGGATTTTTTCATAAGTAGGATTTGCGAAAAATAGTCATAGATACAATCTTGCAGATTAGAAACCTATTAGGAGCTGCTAAATAATAAGGCTGCGCATATAAATCATAAGAGAGCTATTTCAGGCTCCATCCCGCAACATATTTCAAGGCGGTTAAGAAGCGTGGTCGGAAGCTGAAAAATTTCATGAATTAGAGCGATTAAGTGCATACCCGCAACCCTTAAATTCTCAGTAAAGCACTCTTTCTTTTTAAACGGAGGATACAAAATTGAGGGTAATCTGCTTCTTATCTCCCTATGGGAACCGCATTGGAGTTTGGGTGAATGATGAAGTAATCGATATGACCGAGAGTTGTGAGGATCCCATTCAATCCTTTCTGGACTTAGCATCTAAGGCAAGTGAGGCTGGTAAGTCCATTGATGGCTTCCTTAAAGATCTTATTGAGCAGAGGGGCGAGGAGCTCCCAATTTATCCATATAGGAAGATTGAAAGGTGTGAGGACAATTTTCGGCTTTTGATTCCAATAGTTCCTCCGGAAGTTTGGGGTTGTGGGGTAACATACAAGCGGAGTAAAGATGCTAGGGAAAGAGAAACTAGCGTGAAAGGACTATATGACCTAGTTTATGAAGCCGTTAGACCGGAAATCTTCTTTAAGGCTACAGCTCACCGCTGCGTGGGACCTGGGGAGGAAATAGGCATAAGGGGTGATTCAAAGCGGAGCATACCGGAAGCAGAGCTAGCGTTTATCCTAGGGTTTAATCAGGAAATCCTCGGCTTTACAGCCGGAAACGATATCTCCTCAAGCGATATAGAGGGCGAGAACCCACTTTATCTTCCACAGGCAAAGATATTTAACAGGTGCTGCGCCCTAGGCCCGTCAATTCTAACCGTTGAGGAGGCTGGAAAAGAACCTAGACTGCATATAGAATGCAGGGTTTTCAGGTCCGGGAACATAGTCTTTGAAGGTTCAACGAGCACTTCAGAGATGAGGCGGAGCATTGAGGAGCTTAGGTCATACCTCTGCAGATATAATCCTGTTCCACCGGGCTCCGTATGTTTAACCGGAACCGGAATAATTCCTCCAGATGATTTCTGCTTAAGGGATGGAGACATAGTTGAAATCACAATTGAAAAGATTGGGACCCTAAGAAACCCCGTTAAACGTCTTTAACCTACTAGAGCCTTCTATGCTTAAAAGATATGGGGAAATGAGGAAATCGAAGAAGTAAGGAGGAGACTATAACTTCAAAAAATGCTGGGCAAACGGGCAGTTTCCATTATACTCAAGATGTCCGGTTTAGATATCTATCTGCTGACTGAAAAACGAGTCTCGGAAGAATCCACAGTCTGGCCGCCTCTCCTCTGAGGGAATGTGAATCGAAAGATATAGTGGTCTTTGATGTTAGATTCAAGCAATTTTCCTTTTCTAGTCTAGCTAATAATCAGTGCCTCGCGTACTTATATGCTTCATTAGCTGCAATTATCGCTTGTCCGATAGCGGTTCCGATCTGTTTCACAGGGCATGCTGTTACATCCCCGGCGGCGAAGACCCCTGCAACATTAGTTTCCTGATTAGGGCCTATAATTATATAGCCTTGCTCATCAACATTTATTCCCGATGCTCTTGCAATTTCACTATTTGGGCTCTCGCCGACACATATGAAGACGCCATCAACAGCCAATTCGGTCTCCCTGCCAGTCTCATTGTTGAGGAGGGTCACGCTCCCAACCTTAGTGTCCCCGCTGATTCTTCTAACCTCAGTGTTCCATAATATCTCAATCCCACTCTCAACAAGCCTGTTAAAGTAAATTTTCTCAGCTCTTAGCTCCCTCCTTCTGTGAGCCAAGTAGACTTTTGATGCGATTTTAGACATGTATATGGCTGATGTGACAGCGGTGTTCCCGCCACCGACCACAAGAACCTTCAAGCCCTTAAAGAATGCACCGTCACATAGGGCGCAATAGCTTACTCCTCTACCCTCAAACTCCTCCTCTCCCGGAACGCCAAGCCTCCTATGCCTTGAACCGGATGCAATAATAATTGCACCAGCAAGGTACTCTGCCTTCTCGGTTACAACAATTTTGCCTTCATCCCTAAATTCAAGTCCATTAACACCTTCAAACTCATGAATATCAGCGCCAAACTTCAGACATTGCTTACTCATCCTCTCAGCTAGATCCCAGCCACTTATTCCCTCTGGGAAACCAGGGTAATTCTCTATCCAAGGTATTGTGAGAAGTTTTCCTCCAGCTTGCCCGGCATCTAGCACTAGCGTCTTGAGGCCGCTCCTGGCACCGTATATTCCGGCCGTTAACCCAGCGGCCCCAGCTCCAATAATTATTAGGTCCCATCTCTCCATAGCGCCCACCACAACCTAATCAGATTATTCTTTTGTTTTTCATTCATAAAGGCTATTAGGGTCGAATTAGGCTATCTAGATGTAGAGCTTGGTTGGTGATTAGGGTGGCTGGTAGAGAGATAAGGTTCGAATTTCTAGAGCACATGGCAGACGTTTACATAGCCGCTTACGGTGAAGACTTAAACGAAGCATTCGAGAATGCTGCACTTGCAATGTTTGAGACTATGACTAATACTATAGATGTTGAGCCGAAGATCGAAGAGAACATCGAGGTTGAGGGCGAGGATGAGCAGGCCTTACTTTACAACTGGCTTGAGGAACTTCTAGTGAGATTTGAAGTTGAGAACATGCTATACTCAAAATTTGAGGTCTTAAGTATAGAGAGAGGACCCGATGGAAGATTTAGGCTTAAGGCAAAGGCATACGGTGAATCCTTCAACCCAGATAAGCATAAGCAAAAGGTTGGAATAAAGGCGGTTACATATCATCGCATGGAGATTAAGAAAGAACAAAATAGCGTGGTAATAAAATTCATTCTCGACATATAATTATAAAGCCTTACATATATAGTTGCATATTAAAAATAGTTAAATCGCCTAACCAGAATCACTACATACTAGTGATGCAATCGATGAAGCTTAAAGAGATTGAAGATTTCTCCAAGGATTTGAAGATTATTAGCCAAACATTTAACGAAGTTGCTAATACAACAAAGGGTACAGCGGACACAATTAAACCCATAAAGAACTTAGTGGGCATCAGAAGAAGCGGGTCAAAATTGATTACTGCCGGAATAACATGTATAGCCCTTCCCGAACCCATTCTCTCGGATATCTTAGGATTAACATTAGTGGCGGCCGGAATAGTTATTAGCGGTAAAAGGGAAACAACTGTTATTGACGTATTTAGAGAGACTAAACGATTAATGCGCGATTTACAGAGAATAAATAGTGACTTAGCACATTCAAAATATAGGCTAACACAGCCCAAATCACCGCTCATTTTAATCTAATTGAGCCCAAGACTGGAGCCCATTGACAATATATTGAATGGCTATCGCAGCTATTAGCAGGGCCATTACTCTAGCAATAATTATGGCTCCATTTCTTCCCAACACCTTATAAATTGGCTCAATATATCTAAGCGTTAGCCAAACGATTGAAAAAACAATCACCACGGAAACTATCGTCAATATTATCCCGAATTCTTGGAGATTCAAGATGGTTGTTGTTATAGCGCCGGGACCTACGAGAAGTGGAACAGCTATGGGAACAACGCCAACGCTTTCTGGTGTTAAGCGTGACTCCTCCCACCCACCCATTACCAAAATCCTAATGGCGATTATAAGTAGCAGTATTCCACCAGCAATCATGAAACTTTGTAATGTTATCCCAAACATGTTAAGTATCTCCCTTCCAGCTATAGCAAATAGTAGAAGAAGCATGAAGCCAGTCACAGTAGCTGTATGAAAAACCTTTCGTCTTTCTTCCCTCCCCAATCTCTCAGTTAAACCTATGAAAATCGGTATATTCCCAAATGGATCAACAATTATAAAAAGTGATATAACGCTTCTAGTTAAGGCATTAAGCACTAACAATAGATCTTCGAACATAATATATTCAAGTGGAAAAAGCAATATATAAATTTCGATCCCACTTTATTACCAGATAAGAGGGAACCGATAAAGATTTAACTGAAAAGTTAAATTTTAATAAATTTTAGAAAGCGGGGGTTGCCAAGCCAGGCCAAAGGCGCAGCCCTGAGGCGGCTGTCCCGTAGGGGTTCGTGGGTTCAAATCCCACCCCCCGCACCAAGAAATTTGCCGATTTTAAAATGGGGCTTAAAATTGGCTCTGTTATAGTAGTCCTGTTTTGGTTTGGGACCGTCCTATATGGCCTATTAAGAAGATTTTGAGGTATTGGTTTATGCCCATTCCAGTCTCTCGTGCTTTAGAGCGCATAATTGTTTTTTACTCCAATTGGTGATTGCAGGGATGACATCTTGGTAATGATTGTGCTTGCCGTAGGAATAGTGACAGGCGCTTTGATAGTGGGTTATCTTCAGGCAACCCTAACATCGCTAAGCAGCTTAAGTCAGAAAGGCAGCCGCAACAATTAACCAGGCGCTCGCAAACGTTTACACAGGCCTCAACCTTGCAACAATAGGCATAATATTTGCGGCTATGGCAATTTTAGGCATAGTCTTAGCCTTCTTCAGCCCGCCTTTAGGAGCCGAGCCATAAAACTTTCGTAGGCTTCGTTTCTCTACAAGCATGGCTTTAATTATTAAGAGGACAGTAAATCATCGACTAAGGAGATTTTAGGGAGAATTTCGAAGAAAATTGTTTGGTTAAATAATGGGTATATTTATGTTAAATAATTAATTATGAAATGAAGCACTAGCATATTTTTGTTTTTCTTCAGTTGACATTGTTCTCCATAAAAGCAGCTGTTTTCTAATGGCATCTATAAAGTTTCTATTGAGTCTAACCCAATCGTTTAATGTTCCAGTTAACCTCTTCGTAAATATTAGGAAGCGCCAGCGGCCTTCGTAAGGTTGAGAAATAATTATACTCTCCTGCGTTACTCCAGTCTCATATGGGAAAAGATGAACAAGCATTTTCACGCCTTTATATGGAGTCTCGTCTATTATCCCTTCCGTCACTTCCACGTTTTCCGTCCAGAAAACTGGAGCATTAGAGTCATAATGACCTTTAACAAACTCTTCCAGAAATTTTATTGCACTACTTGCTTCAACCTCGTCTTTAGCGAAAAATGGTAATGGTACATCCCATCTGTCACCTACAGGTTTTGTTGGAATTTTCCAAACACGTTCAAGACTAGGCGTTACCATCTTTGCTATGATGAGAGCAGGATATAAACTAGCTAAAAGTATCATTAACATTGAGAAACCAACGGCAATGAAGAGCGAGCTTGTTGTATATGTATAATAGATACTTAAACTTTGACCTGAAACTTTAAGGATTATATTTCCAAAGATGTATCCTAAGAAGCCGCCTAGTATCGCGTAAACTATATGCTCACTAATAAACATTATTACAGTATTTAGTGGAGAAGCACCAATAACAGAATATGTTGAAATTTCCCTCCTTCGTTCAACTATTGCTCCAAGCATCAGGTTTAGTATTGATAGCATACTTATTATAATTGTTGGTATCTGATACTCAAGACCGCTAATTCTAGTTACCATGATACTCTGGGGTATAAGAATTTTCCCATAATCATCAAGGCAGACGTATATATTTAGTCCATGATGGAATAAATCGAAGGCAACTCGACTTAATAATGTAGTATCTTCGGATCTTAAAACTATGCATCCTGTACGCGAACCCCAAATGTTTACAATAGTCCACCAAGGCAAAATAATAACCTCACCTGGTTCATAGTGTAGTTTCCACGCATCTACCGTCCCTAAAGCACGAATATCTGGAGGAAGGACACTTTTTCCGTCAAGATCTCTTATTAGGGACATTTCGTTGTCAGAGTATATCCCTATCACCCTATAGGGCATTTCTTGTATTTTAATTATAGAATCAATTGTTGCATTTAATTGCTCAGCTTGAGATGAACTCAAAATGCATACGTATTTATCACTCTCAATAAACCACCTTCCCTGAAAGCTTGGCAGTAAAGAGGTTAACCATGAATCTTGTGGTGAAAGACCTTGTAAACAGAATATCTTGATAGAGTTATTTTTATGAGATACTGTAAGGGCACCACCTTCAGTTGGATACCAAGGCCAATACCAAGCTCTTTTAGAAATTAAAAGATTATTGCCTGAATATTTGGCTGCGATATAATTCTCAATTAGATCTCCTAGCCAATGGGCTTCACGCTCTCCACCCCAGTTAGCATGATGAATAAGTATTCCTCTATAGGGTGTTATGGGCTCCTCTGGATAAAATTGTTGAAAACCAAAAATTGTTAATTGGAAAGTTGATGTTAATGCAACTAGTGCGCTAATTGAGACTATTATAGAGATTAATACTAGAGACGTTCTCATTTTTCTTCTTCTCATGTTTTCAATTCCTAAATGCCATGCCGATAATGAGAGTTCTATTTTACTGGTTTTAATCTCATGAGCCCCAAAAATCTTTACTTTAATATCCTTAATGAACTTTAATGCCTTCTCCACTATTAGAAAGATTATTGGAATTGATAGAATAATTGTGGAGGAAGCTAATATAAGTAACTCTGGATTCCCAGCTACACTAAATGATGGATGCACAAAAGTTAAAATAAAAGAGAAAAGTACTGCTAAAAGTATTACGCATAATACCCGCTTAGCACCTAATGTCTTAAACAGTAGTCTCTCGGTTAGATATACAAATGGTACAAGCAGAATAGCAAGATAAGGTGCGACAACAATTATATTCTCGATCTCATCTCTTTGATATAAATATACCCAGTATAAGTCTCTCCAAGCATCCATCGAGAAAGCGTATGCCTTGGAGTAATAGTAATTTTTTAGTGCTAATATAGCGTTCTCAAGAGCAGATATACCGTTCATGAAGCGCTGATAAGCATATGGATGAGTAACACGATACTTTTCAAGCGTAGAGAACCGCTCCTCAAGTATCCAACGTAAGTTTTCAGCGTAGCGGATATATGGAAGAGTTAAAATTGTCTGGCCTCTGCTAAATGTGCAGCCGGATCCAAGTCTATTATTTTTGCTTGCGTTAACTAAAATGGCGTAAGGCGGTCGGCCTCCAATTAAGATTTCAACTGGTTCTTGAGAGCCAAGAAAAATGGCAGCAAGTCCGAGGGCAGAATCATATATGACGGCATAGTGCTCTAGAGTTACATGAGTCCAGAAATTATTGACTGAAATTAGAGGATGAGGAAAACGATTATAAAGGTTTCTACTAACCCATTCACCTGGTCTATAATTGTCCGGTATTATAATGACACTTGAAATATTCTGCACTAGTAAAAAGCCAAGATAATAGTCTCCATATTTTCCTTCCCATATTTCATTAGCAAATGGGTATGAAATAAATTTGCGTTGACCAAGATCCGGACCGATCACAATATTTCCAGTCTCAGGGTCTATTGCATAAGCTTCAAAATAGATTTCATCATCTGATCCAACCCAAGCTCTAGTAGAAATGCGAACAGTATATGGGAAGCGAAAAGTGCCATCATTTCCAGAGAAGGTATAGAATCTGTAAAAAGTAGGGCCTGTTCCTTGAAAGTTGCTCCAACCAGAAGCCTTGTTTATACTATAGTACATTCGTGCGACAACAAGAAGATTGCCAACTGGTTTATACCAATTTGTTTCAGGATCCCAGACTGCTGTTTGACCCACGTAAGCCCCATTTCTCGGACATCGACCCTTTGGGTTACATTTACTAAGCGGGTTTTGTGTGAGCCATATTGGATCTTCTTCCTTGTAAACTGTTAACAATAGGGCATGAATGAATCTAGCTTGAACTTCCAGATTCTCAAAATTAATTCTATCATATATATCATAGGGAGTGAATATATATGGCCGGATGTCCAATGCTGTCATTATATTAAAGAAAGCTGGATTACAATAGTCAGGTGATCTCGCAGACCAAACATCAAAAGCATCAAGTTCTGTTATGTATGCCCGATTAGGCATTGGTTCATCAAAACCACCAGGTCCAGTTAATCTAGCTGTTACCCATGTTGTCCATGCCTGATATGGAGACAGACCTCTAGATAAGCGTACATCATTTATCTTCTTTTGAACGCTTTGCAGATATTGAGCAATTGGAACATAGACTTCAGTGTGACCTGCTTGTGGGTACGTCCATAAATATCCTATATTTGTAATATGAATTGCTTTTGAACCTGTAGATATGTCTAGATTTAGAATCATCCAAAGATTCTGACCTATTTTTGCATACTCTTCACTATCAGCCCAGCTTAAAGCCCCAGCAATTGTCTGATAATGTCCACCAAAAGCTATGAAAAGAATTGAAGCTTTAGGTTTGTTTTCAGAGAAGTATTTAGCTAGCTCTAAAAGTACCGCTATTCCACAAGCATCTTGAGCGCCTGGCGCTAAGTCAGGAGCAAAGGAGTAAGAATCATAGTATGAAGATAATCCAAATATTATGTTGGGATAATCCTTGCCTCTAACCAGACCTAAGATGTTATGTGAGATAACAGGTTCCCACCTTACGGTCGATTTAATTGTAACGTTTTCTCCAAGATGGCTAAGCAATAAATCTTTGTTCTCAGCGTAAAAACGTGGAAAATTAACCGGAAAGTTCTCTAAATATTTTGGATGTGTATAATGATGACCATAAGGAGAGAAAGCACGTTGAGGATCTTTAGCTGGCAGAAAAATTACCGCTTTCGCCCCTAACTTCATTGCATTAAGCCAGCGATAGTTAGACTCATAGTCCAGTATCACTATTGATCCTTCAACCTTTTGTGTATCAAAATCTTCAAGATAACCTTCGCCAGCATATATTAATCTTCCAAATATTCCTTCTTTAGGTGTTGTTGATGGGCATACAAGATTGGGCAATACAGGATAAATCTCTAAGATACTACCATCAGAAAAGGTAATGTTAGCTCCATAGCTTTTAGGTACCGGGACTGTAAAATTAAAGAAATGTACATCCTCAAGACCATACTCAACAAACTTGTTATAAATATATTGAGCTGCTAGGATGTTCCCCAAAGTACCTGTCGCCCTTGTCTTAATACCATAAATATCGTACATTTCCTTTGTCAAATAACGCAAATGTTCTTTTATCAGGCTCATATTTAGCGTCTCTTCTAATGTAACGTAATCTACCTGGTTTATAATGTCTGATGTAGATTCACATTTAGTCTCGAATTGGAAGGATGCAATAGAGTCTAAGGAAAAAATCAATAACATAAGAAGCGCTATTACCGAAGATTTAATCGCATCATTCATGTCCATCACCTTTATGATTAATTAACTCTTTTTTAATCATATGTTTTGTCACCAGGGTAGACCGCTTATGGATGCATCAATCAGCATTAAAGACACACCAACAGCGATCATTACCCCTAATCCTAATGATACACCCGCTGCTATTATTCTTCTATATTTTTCCCAGAATAAAGTGCCTAAAAATCTTTTTAGAAAACTGGCCAAAAAACCGCTAATTAAATATGCAATAGCGTAGGGCGGTAATGTGCTCATTCCAGATGCTAACGCCGCAATAGATATTGGGATTTTTGTCAGGAAAGATATGGATTGTATGAAAAGAGCAGCAATAGCTCCAACGAAAACGTGGTTTACATTAAAGAAACCGGTTTCTCTACCTGCGATCCATATACATGAGTAGGTGGCTCTTATAGGCCAGTATATTGCTGCTCCAGGGTATCTGCCCGAGGGTATCGGAGCAATGCTCCAAAATACTTGTGTAAATAATAGTGAAAGCATGATTGATATTGGAGCAAAAATCAATGTCGTTCTAAGTAGTGATGAAAATTTTGTTTTTGTGATTTCAGCTATCTTTATTTCATGAGTGCTACCAATCCATGAATCGAAAGGAGTCCCACTAAGTGCAATAGAACTGAATCCCGGAAGAGGAGTAAACCAGACTGGAACAGGAGCATCAGTTAAATAATATATCATGTTCGTTACATTACTTACGTCTACAGATATTCCTGTCTCACCAACCATCCGGTGTCTTGCAAGTGCACTAAGAAACATAACTGAAGGAAAGAAAACCAAAACCCATGGGTTAGACAAAACCCATTCTGGGACAAAATAAAGCAAACAAAAAATTTGCGTTACAAAACCAATCAAAATTGGAATAATTGATCCTAATAAGAAACCTCCTGGAATTGGTTGCGTGCGTCTTTCTTCAATTTTTGAATGAAGAGAAACTATCTTCTTAAATAGTTTTTTCAGTACATCAGGTCTTGAAATTAACGGAATTAAACCCACGCTTAAGGAGAATCCTATAGTTAAGCTAGCCCAGATATAAAGTACTGAACGTTGAGCAAGAGATTGCGCGGATAAGTTTGGGAACCACCAATCTTTATATCCGTATGGAGGAAAGAGTATAACTGAGAGCCAGTTTCCAACGACAAATATTAGAAATGAGATTATAACGATTTGAAGAATATAATGGAATGGAAGAATGAAACCTATAAGATAAGCACTAATATCAGTTGCTATTCCTAAAACTGCTCCGGGCAAATATATTCCAAAATATCTCGTTAGATCGAACCATGGTAAAGGAATGACAACAGCTCTTTCATAAGGTATACCAGCAGTTATGGTTAGGAAGAAAGGCCAAACATATGTTATAAAACCATATGCAAGTCCAACAAGCGCTGATACCCCCAGAATCTTTAGCGAGAAATCTTCCCTTTCTTCTGTCATAGTTAATATTAGTTTGGCAGTCATATCGGCCATTGGATAGGGAAGATTTTCTTCCTCGATAAAAATTTCCTTAGCAAGCATGCTCCAACCCCAGCTTACGAAAATTCCAATAAATGATAATATCACAATTATCATCATAGGGGCAAAAAAGTCAGGATGTAGGAGACTACGCATTTCATAAGCGTTACTGTAAGCTGAAGGAGCATACCACCAAGGAATTTTGTGGCTAATACCGAACATTCTTGCAATATCACTTTTGACAAACCATGATCGATAAATAAGCTGCATTAGGTTAAACTCCATTCCACCAGCAAACATCAAAATGATAGCCGCTTCTTGCTTCGTAATTTTTATTCCAGCAAGTCTACCTAATTCAACAAATAGGAGAAGCGTGAAAAAGCTGCTTCCAACACTTCCTGAACCCAACATTAAACTTAAATATATACTTGATGGAACAAATATTGCGATCGCGTAGATAATCGCCAATATAGAGTACCTTGTTAAACCAGACTTATATTCTTCTTCGTTAATCCTCATCAATTTATTTCATCACCTTCTATATTAAAAATAAAATGAGGGTGTTATGGTGGATAATTTATACCGAACGCAGTTTGCCATTTATATGCGAGCTGCAGCCAGTGTTGTATAAATACATTCGCCCCAAACGCTATCACGATACCTATAGCAATCGGCTTTGCGATTCCCTCATAAAATTTTGCTCCTCCAACTCTAGTACATAGGTATTTAATTATTAGCATGGTCAGCGATATCGTCCACGTTGGACCCATTACTACACCGAACCAGAAACCTTCAGGGGCTATACGGAACCAAGCATATCTATCTCTCAATATATAGAGAACCGTAGTTATAACCATTCCAATAGCCATCCAAGTAAACCTTCCAATCCAAGGATCTATGGTAGTTGGCCAGTTAAAACCTATTCCATTTAACGCTCGTACGAAGGCTCTGTTTATCACTTTTCCCATGAGACTTTTGCTAAAGAAGAGACCTGAGTCAACATCATTAATGTATATTGAGACAATGTGCCATACTTCAAAGGCTACTATTGAAAGGGGCGTGAAAATAAGCGCAGCTTTCAACACCTCTTTTCCCTCTATTTTTACCCTATGGGCTATGAAGAAACCCAATAAACAGGCAGCAGCACCCATTATTAGCCACCACATTCGGAAACCAGCTGCCCCACCATATCCCGTGAAACCACCCCAAAAAGCCGCCCAAGTATTCGATGAGGGATCATATTTGGTGTTATCTATGCCAGTCAACTGTAGTAGCCAAAGTGTTATGTAGCGAAGTACAGCATTAAGCTGACCAAATATTTGATTTGGATCAAAATTTGCAAAACCACATGTAGCAAAAATGAAGGCTGCTCCTACAGCAATGACTCTAAGTTGTCCTATTGCTACAGCAAAGAATAGAAGAACAACTGGTAAAGTCCATATTACCGGCCATCCAACTATTTGGAAAGATATTATCAACATTATTATTGAAACTAGTGCAAGTAACCACGCACTAAAATATGAAGTTGGCTGGTTTGGATCTATTTCTTTCCTAACTTTTGATCCAGTGATCGACTTGAAAATCGGACCGAAAATAGATCTATTCTTTACTAATGGGATAACTATTAGTGGCAGAAATAGACCGAAACCAAAAAAGACTCCTGAGCCAGACCAAGCATTAGGCACCGATCTTCCAACGCCATAAACTGACTCCTGCGCTTTCCAGGAGCCTAAATATCCCATGAATGACATAATTTGTGGATATATCCATTCAAAGAAGATATCACCAACAAAGCAGCCTATTAAAATATCCATCGGCATAATAAAGAAGGCCGCGTGGTTAACAGGCCACAAATGAATTAAGATTGGAATCCACGGCAAAAATGATAGCCCAAGTAACGAAAGATCTTGCTCAAAAAGGTTTCCTGAAGTCCACCATTGGAGCGAGCCAACTGTCGGATTAATTGGCGGATAAGTCCACCATGGCATCCAAGTTTTGAATGACACTCCAGGAACTCGAAGTAGCCACATTACGTTGTTAGGACCGTACATTGAGAAGAAGAAGATGAAGAAGACTAGGAAACTTAAGAGCAGAGGCTTAGAAACTTTTCTTTCCTCAATAAATGAAATAGTCTGATCAAAAGCAACCATGTTTATCTCAGCCCACGGAAAGGCAAGCGATTCAATTTCGATGAAAGATCTTCGTGTTAAAAGAGCGATTGACACGCCCATAAATGTTAATGCTGTAAGAGATAGCACTCTGTAAGATAGAAGAGGTAGCCAATATCCCCAGTTAATCGGCATCATATCTCCCTTAAGAAGACTGCCTCTCAAAACTTGTAGCACATAATCTTTGTTTGTGAATTCTCCTGGACACCACACAGTTCCACCATACGCTGCAAGAAAATTCTCTTGTCGACTTGCACTTGTATCATACACCCATGAAAATGGTAACATATATTCGTGGAAATCCTCACCAGACAAGAAGCCATCTTTGGAAAGATTAATTGATGTTATAAATACGGCTATTATAAATAACATTGCCAGCTCCTGTTTTGTGAAGAAGAGATGTTTTCTGTCTATAAGCGCTATCAAGCTCACAATTATCAACCCAAGGAAAGTGCCGCCAAGAACTGTAGTGTGCATTGCCCCCGGAAAAAGCATAAAAGCACTATCAAGATGAGTTAACATGCCTACTGTTTCATAGAAGTCAATATATTCTGATTGATTAAAGAAGGCTGTTATTGCCACAAGCATTATACCAATGATGATCACTTTGGTCGTCAGTGCTTTTCCTTTATATTCGCTTACAACTGATTCCATCTTTTCACTCATAGTTTCATCCCCCTTCTTTCCTTCCTAAAGGATGGGTTTGAAAACTTAAGATTT
>JAGTQF010000018.1 GCA_018396655.1 Candidatus Bathyarchaeota archaeon | reverse complement strand
TTTCAACCAGCAATTCGAGATTCTTCATTATGCTCTCATATTTCACGCCCTTTCTAATATATTCAAGGTTTTCCGGGTTTATTGAGTCGATCGATACGCATATGGAGTCAAAATATTTGAGAAGTTTTTCAATGTTAGACGGATTTAGTAGGGATCCATTCGTCGTCGTTGAAAACCTAATTCCCCTCTCTCTTCCACACTCTAAAATCTCCCAAATATACTGGTTCATTAATGGCTCCCCTAAACCTTGCAGCTTGATGATTTTTAATGTGGGTATATTTTCTAGGATTACACGGAAATCCTGAATTGTTAAATCCTTGTTTAGTCTTGATTTGGGCAAGGTCTTCCTCGTACATGTAATGCAGCTAAAATTGCATTTAGTCGTTGGCTCTAGCTGGATAGCCCTGGGGAGGGGCATCCTCTCTTTTTTTAAGATATCTCCTCTCGCAAGTTCTAGGGCATCCCATAAAGAGCATTTTGTATCGAAATATCTTAAGTGCTTAAGCCAGTAGAAGATTTCCCGATAAAAATCCATTCTTACAGACAATTTTACTCCATGGAAAAATAAAAGAGTCGCTATTTAAGACTTTTCTCTCTTCAAATTGAACATTTCATCGGGTTAGGCGGAATATATAAAAGTGTAAGTATAAAATAGCAACATTTAATTTTGTGAAATGCCCTTTAATAAGGGAATGTTGAAAACATGAATATGTGAGTTGCGAATATGCCTTACTGCCCTAAATGTGGTTTAAGGATTTTGGAAGGGGACGCTAGATTCTGCCCAAATTGTGGAGCAATATTACCTCAATTTAAGGCTGGCGAGAGAAGAATTGCTTGGACTGGCACATTATTACAGAGGGCAATAGTCTTCTTCACCATCTTTATATTATGCATATTTGTGACGCTTGTTGGAGCTCTGACAAAAATAGACTTGCTGAAGGCTCGAGAGATGGTTGACGAGATGAATAAAATTGAGAATATTTTGAGGGGCACAGATGTAGGTATCCAGCTGATTTTCGGCAACAATCTTATGTATACGCTGGGCATGTTCGTCCCCATAGTCGGACCTGGACTTGGATTTTATGTCCTCTATAATACTGGGCTTGTAATCTCCGCCTTCAGCACAATCTATAAGATTAATCCGCTTTCCACCCTTTTACTACTCTTCATATTTCCGCACGCTTGGATGGAGTATACGGCCTATGCTTTAGCGATCTCGGAGAGTTTCTGGCTGATTTATGCGGCGATTAAACGTAGATTCAGAGATGAATTGATTCTTATGTCCATAATTGTTGTTATCTGCAATATACTTCTACTGCTTGGTGCTTTAACAGAGATAGCGGTTATAGCAGCATCCTACTAGCATGCGAAAAATAAAAATAAAATTTGCCGTCTCATATAATTGCCTTATAGTAGGCTTCATCTTGGGAAAGGGTGGTCAGAATTGAGCTACGAGATGTGGACTGAAAAATATCGCCCCCGCACACTAGACGAGATAGTCGACCAAGAGGAAATAGTTGGCCGGCTGAAGAGTTTTGTTAAGGCTAAGAATGTTCCCCACTGCATATTTGCTGGCCCACCAGGAACCGGGAAGACTACCGCAGCTCTTTGCTTAGCGCATGACCTCTATGGTGAGAATTATCGCGAGTATATTATGGAGCTTAATGCTAGTGACGAGAGGGGTATAAATGTTGTTAGAGAGACCGTTAAAACGTTTGCTAGAACCAAACCTATAGGTGAAGTAACATTTAAGATACTTATCCTCGATGAGGCGGATAATATGACTGACGATGCTCAGCAGGCTTTGAGGCGGACAATGGAGCGTTATACCGAGACAGCGCGGTTTATACTGATAGCCAACTATAGTGGTAAGATAATTGAGCCTATTCAGTCAAGATGCGCGCCCTTCAGATTTACATATCTGCCCCGTGAGGCCATAATAAAGAGAATTGAGTATATTTGCGAGAGGGAGAATGTTAAGATTCTGGAAGATGGGATAGAGGCTATTCTGGAGATTGGTGAGGGGGACCTTAGGAAGACAATAAATATCCTCCAGACGGCTGCGTCGGTTGGCAAACCTATAGATGCTGAGGTTGTCTATTCGGTTGTTGGTAAAGCCAATCCGCATGATGTTAGGGATATGATGCTCACAGCTTTAAATGGAGACTTTATATCGGCGAGAAATAAACTTAGGGAGCTCACGCAGAAATACGGGCTTTCTGGAACCGACATAATAAAGCAGATTCACAGCGAGATATTTAGGCTGAACATCCCCGATAGATGGAAAGTTAAATTGGCCGATATAGCTGGTGAAATAGACTACAGGTTAATTCAGGGAGCAAGCGATGAGATACAATTAAGCGCTTTGCTTGCAAGACTTGTTGAAGTTGGTTATGAAATAAAGAGGGGCCTATAAAAGGGAGAAATGGTGTCACTAAATGTCTGCCAGCCTTGGTGTTGCATATATTCCGTGGACGCAGAAGTATAAGCCTAAGTCTCTATCCGAGGTTATAGGGAATGATGAGGCTAAGCGGAAGATTGTTGAGTGGATACGCTCTTGGGAGAGGGGTATACCGGATAAGAGAGCCATATTTATTTATGGTCCGCCGGGCGTAGGCAAAACAGTAACTGTTGAGGCTCTAGCGAACGATATGAATATGGAGCTTATTGAGAGCGACGCGAGCAATTATAGAACTGAGGAGGCTGTTAGGCGCCTAGCTGGGAGAGCCTCACAATTCGGCTCCCTCTTCGGCAGAAGAAAACTCATACTCTTTGATGAGCTGGATGGTATAACCGGCTCGGCTGACACTGGCGGATTAAGGGAGATAGGTGAGATTATAAAGACAACTAGGGTTCCAGTGATATTGATTGCGAATGACGCCTTCGAGCCAAGGTTCGCATCATTAAGAAACCTATGCCTTCTAATAGAGTTTAAGAAGCCGTCGAAGATTGAGGTTATGAAGCATTTGGCAAAAATTTGCGCTAAGGAGGGGATAAACGCCGACGAAGCCGCCTTAAGATTTATAGCCGAGAGGAGCGGAGGCGATGTTAGGTCGGCGATAAATGACCTTCAGGCGCTTGCGCAGGGGAAGACTAGGCTGACATATGAGGATGTTTCTTGGCTTGCCTCAAGAGACCGAAAGGAAGAGATATTCAATGTTTTAAGAATGATTTTTTACGCCAAGGATTCTTCGTCGGCTAAGGCCGCTGTGAATATGGCTGACGTAGACCTAGATATGCTCTTTGAGTGGATATATGAAAACGCCCCACACCATATAAAGAACCCACATGAACTTGCCGCTGCAATGGACGCTCTCTCAAAAGCCGACATCTATCGAGGGAGAATTAAGGAGACCCAAGACTGGTCCCTCATACGATACGTAATAGACCTGATGACAGCTGGTGTTGCATCATCATGGAGCAAGAAGAGCACGGGATGGACACCCTTCAAGTTCCCGGAGCGCATAAAAATAGCCTCGGCCTCCAAAGAGGAACGAGACATGCTCGCTGAGATTGGAAAGAGAATTGGAAGGAAATGTCATCTCTCATCTTCCCGGGCGATAAAGGAGGTTCTCCCATATCTACGTATAATCTTCCAAAATAACCCCAAGATGGGAAGAGGCATAGCTAAGTGGCTCGATTTAAATGATGAGATGATAACTTACATTACTGAGTCGGAACCACTTAAAAAGACATAAAGCTCTTATTCCTTCTCATACGCTTAGCTCTCTCAAGATTTTTAAGGCGAGCCTGAAGAATCGCTATTTTAGTCTTTGAGGGCTTGCGCTTCTTCATAAGACTAATTTTAGCCCTTACCGCTAGAGACTTGAAGTCTACGTTAGTGGAGCTGCCTTTACTCTTTACTTTTACCCGCTTTTCTGCTTCCTTACCGATGTTGGTTGCTGACGCGTTTTCTCTTATAAAAGTGACGGTTTTATCCTCGAGATTAACCTCTTTTACCCTCCATCCAACCGTCAACCAAGCCTCAGAGTGTGAACTACCCCCAATATTGCTCCACCAGCCCCTGTTCTCGTAGGCCGATTTGGGTAGCCTATCACCAATAGCATCCTCAATCTCAGCGAAAGATAATGTAATCTCCCTACGGAATCCAGCCCTTCTGACGAGTAGCACACTTAAATTGGCATACTTGCTCCCCTGAGCTTTTGGAAAAACCCTCCTCACAGCGCATCTTAAGCATACTATCCTTCCACCATCCTCCAGAAGGATGCAGTTTCCACAATATACTCCATTACAGTATTGGCATTTATAGAGGTCTCTACTAGGATATGTTTCCCCGCAAAGCATGCATACGCTTCCAACAGGAAATATTCTCAATCTTTTCTCCAAAATACCTCTTCCAGGATTGGTTTTACATTAAGTGTTATTAAGGTTTTTGGTAGCTATATGCGATTGTTAATGGAGGGGTATTTCCATGAAGAGCACACCTATAGGCATAGCCCTAATTAATGATGAGAGGGAGCATGTTTGGAGGGCCAATAGGGAAGAGTGTATGGAAGTCGTTCATAAATGGGCTGAGATTATTAGGAGGGGCGTTAAGAATATTGATGGCACATCACCGGAAGTTATTGTAGGCTCAGATACAATAACCTCCGTTAAAGTTGCCCAGAAAATTGGCGAGGAACTGGCTAGGGCGAACTGCAAGCAAATAATATTGTGCTTTTACGTATGGAATTTCCCCTACCTCGTTTGGCCATTCATTAACAGCATTGGAAGGGATAAGCCCATTCTATGCCTATCAAATAATAGTGGAAAATATCCCGGAAATGTTGGCTTGCTCGCTACAGATGGAGCCCTGAGACAAGTTGGTATAAGAACCCACCGAATAATTGGGGATATGAATGACCCTGAGGTTCAGGCTAAGGTTATAGATTGGGTTAGGGCCGCCCAAGCATACACGACAATTCAGAACGAGGTTTACGGCATGTATGGTGGACATTCAATGGGCATGGAAACGGGCTATTTCCACCTAGTCCCAATAATAAAGACTTTTGGCGTAACCGTCTGCCAAATAGACCAGCTCCTTCTGGTTGAGAAGATGAAGGAGGTTGATGAGCACGAGGTTGGGAAAGCAATGAAGTGGTTCACCGAGATGCTTGGCGATAGAATAAAGTATGATGGAAAGATGCTTACACCCGAAACTCTAAAGAGACAGATACGCCTATACCTGGCCATGAGAATGATTAATGAGGAAATGGGCTTCAACTTCTGCGGCATAAAGGGGCAGAGGGAGCTATCGGAATATGTCTGCATAACGGATGTCGCTGAGATGCTCATGAACGACCCATACGACTGGAATGGACCTAAAGAGCCTATGGTCTGCGCCACGGAGGCTGATTCACTTGCAGCCGTAACAATGCAGCTACTCAAGTATATTAGTGGCGGTCTTCCAGTCCTCTTCATGGACGTGCGCTTATACCACCCAGACAAAGACTTATGGGACTTTTGCAACTCAGGTAATCATGCAAGCTGGTATGCCTCAAGAAGCATAGACCCAAAAGAAAACTTTAAGAAAGTGACCTTCCATCCAGCCCTAGAATTCTACTTTAAGGCTGGAGGCGCGTCTGTTGAGTTCGATGCGGCACCCGGACCGATAACATTTGCCCGCTTAGGACTTTGGGACGATAAACTTTACATGGTTATTGTACTCGGCGAGGCTGTTGAGCTGTCTCCAGAAGAGCGTAAGGCGATAAATGAGCAGACAAACCCAACATGGCCCCATGTTCATGCCAGGCTACACTGTAAATTCGATGAGTTCATCGAAGTCTTTCCATGCAATCACATACTTGGCGTTGCGGGGAATCATGTCAGAGCACTAAAATACCTCTGTGAGATAGCTGGAATAGAGCCCATAATACTCGGCCCAGAAGCTCAAAAGTATGCTAAACCAATCTGGAAGCATATAACCTAAAAATGATAGTATACTCCCTCAATTTCCTTTTTTAAATGCCTAACAAGCCAATCATTTAAGTAGCGCCCAAAATAAAATTGGATATGAGTTTGGTGGGGCTGGCCGGATTTGAACCGGCGACCTACGGGTTTCTCCACGCT
Source organism: Candidatus Bathyarchaeota archaeon (assembly GCA_018396655.1). Lineage (GTDB taxonomy): Archaea > Thermoproteota > Bathyarchaeia > Bathyarchaeales > DTEX01 > DTEX01. The sequence goes on along the minus strand of JAGTQF010000018.1, from coordinate 24,094 downwards.
CCAGACCATCTTCATCCCCAGATGGGTCAGCAAACCCGTTTTCTAGCATCTGGAGCCCTTAACGGCCAACGGCTCTAGGCCGCTTGAACAGTCGTCATGCCGTTCTAGCAGCCCACGCTGGGTGTGACTGCTGCTAGACTACAGCCCCACCAAATAATCTTTGGAAAAAATCCGCGCTTATATATCTTATGCCGAGATTTGAGCGAAAAAGTTAAAAATGTGGATTATTTTTATTTTGTTCGGATTGCCGGCCAAAGGGCGCGGGAACAACCCAAACCCATTCCGAACTTGGAAGTTAAACCGCGCTCCGTCCCCGGTTTTAGTGCGGTCTTCGGCCGCGCGAAGCCGGGGAAGCTGGCAATCCACCCACATTTGAGCCCTAAATTATTTGTGTGGTCAAAGGAGCCTAAATTAAATCGAAAATTATTTAAATTAACATTGGAACTAAAATATGGTGGATAGATTGGCTGGTAAAGAGAGACCTACTGGAGTAACGATTTTGGCGATTTTAGAGATTATTGGCGGCATCTTTAGTTTGATTGCTGGTCTAATGTTTCTCGTTTTGTTTGTAGCTATGAGCAGCATGATTGGCGGGGTTCCAGAAGCAGCACCCTTCGCAATATTGCTTGGAGCGTTTGGTGCAGTAATTGGAGGTTTACTAATACTTATTAGCATTGTATGCTTCATCATAGCCTATGGTTTTTGGAAGGGTAAGGGTTGGGCTTGGGTTCTCGGCTTGATTTTTGCGATTCTAGGAATCATTTCAGGGCTTATATCCTTACCCATGGGGATAATTTCTATAATAATTAATGGGCTTATTATTTATTATTTAACGAGACCACACGTGAAAGCGTTCTTCGGCAGAGCCGCCCCCATTCCTCCGCCACCCACATAACTTCCATAATCAAGTTAAAGTTAGCTTCGCCGCTGCTGTAAGTAGTTGTAAAGCTCTCTCGCATAATTTGATAATGCATCAACGCGCCTACTGAGCTCCTCGAATTTAGCCTCTAAGCGGGCTATTCTCTCCCTTTCTGAATTATTTCATTCCTAATCTCCGCTTCCGACATGGAAAGAGTCCCCCATCTAAATTTTGATTTTTAGGCCTTTAAAAACTATCTTTTATGTCTGGAAAATGCTCCCTTCGCCGGAAGTCATTCTTGTAGGAGCCACTTTAATGGTATATCCTGATATGTTCCATCTGGAAGTGTTCTTCGTATTGTTATTGGTAGGACGCCGCGTCTCAGCTCCTCCAGCGCTATATCTATTGGGCTCCTCATTTTTTCCGTAATCTCTATTAGCACTGGTGCTCCCATAGCTATTTGCAGGGCTCTTGCACCACATATTCTTGCTTTCTCAAAGCGCGTAAGTTTAGGTGGACCTATGAGGATTTTCGGTCTTTCCTCCTCAACTGTGGAGGCACTATACTCACCAGCCATTAAAGCCAATATATCTCCCCCTAATCCTCCAGGATTGTTCCATGAATTCTTAACAAAGCCACTAAATCTGCATCTATTACTAACAAACGAGTAATCCTCCACATATTTGATGCACACTAAAGGGCTAAAACAAAATATAAATTTTACTAAAAATTTTCGTTTTATCGCGTCTGCGCAAAACTTAATATGATGCTTTTATATTCAATTTTGGGGTTTGGGTTGATTCAGGAGAATCTGAGGAATATTAGGCTTGGAATGGCCATAGTTATGTTTGATAGGGATTATGGCACATTATTCTTTCAGGATTTTATGGGATATGGAAGCTTAATTGATGATGCTGAGTGGCTTCTTGAAAGAACACCTCAGAGGTCCTGGGGCTTTATGATTCGGCCGATATTTGAGGGTGAGCGTTATGGTCTGTGGATAGGTGAGTATGGTCCGGGGAGTAATCAGATTTTTAGGGAGGAGATTCTCTTTGATGCTGGCTCCTCGGCTATATCTAGGCTTCTCTCTAAATATGCTGAGCATAGGGTTGATGAGGGGAAATTGCGTAGGAGATTGACACTTAAGACTTTAAGGAGGAGGCTCTCAAATAGCGAAATAGTCCGGAATTTTAAGCATTACATTTGCCCATTAGAGCGGTTCTACAGGGATTGCCCCCATATAGAGAAAATCTATAGGGCGATTAGGGAGCGCTACAGTGCAGGCTCAAGGATACGCTACTCTCTAATCTCGGATATAATATTTGGGATAAAGCAGTGCGATGACGTAATTATATGCCCACTCCTTTCCTCACCTAACGCTCTTGATACCATAATCAACTTAAATAAGGCTTTGAGAAGCCGGAGGCTTGGCGAGATGAAAATTATTGATGGGAGCACTGTTGAGATAACATGAGCGAATTTTATTTTCCAGAATTAATCTGCCTAGCATGATTTAGTGTGTTGTTTATTTTCTTCCAGTGGCTTCCCTTCCAGTATACTTGGTTGCATCTTGGACAGACCCAAAACTCATCGTAGAGGTTATATGTTGATTTTGGAACTCTATCCTTAACCTCCTCTTTGTTGGCCTGCCTTATTCTTGTGTTACATTTTGGGCATCGTGACATGTTAATATCTATCTCCAATCTAATGTTAAGCTGTCTTGAGAGCTCAGCTAGCCTTTCAGCGTGAGTCCTCCCCTCAATGAATATGGCTCTGACACCATGGGTGCTGGCCTTTCTAAAGAATTGATAATCCCTCGTCAGCAGTATTCTCTTTTCTTCTGAAGCCACCTTTAATATCTCATCATCGTCCATATTATTGAAGTATTTTGTGTCGTATCCTAGCATCCTCAGCCACCTAGCCAGCTTGCCCAGCATTCCATCAACAGCGAACTCCATATCCATCAAGCATCCCCTCTTAGGCTACCTAATTATTCTCCCACTCCCCGGCTTTGCGACTATCTCACCCTCATCCATAACCATGTTTCCGCCAACGATTGTTTTTACCGGTTTTCCCCTCACACGCCAGCCCTCGAATGGCGAGAACTTCGCCTTAGAATAGAATTTTGACGGGTCTATGGTCCACTCCCTCTTTAGGTCGATTACTACTAGGTCGGCGTGATTTCCCTCATCTATTGAACCTCTATTCTTGAACCCAAATATTCTTGCCGGATTCTCAACCATAACCTTAACTAATGCTGGGAGCGTTATGAAACCCATATTAACCATTGTTAGCATTAGCGGGAGCGTTGTTTCAAGCCCAACTATGCCAGCTGAAATATCCCATACTGAGGGCCCCTCCTTCTCTTCCATCGAGTGTGGAGCATGGTCAGATGCAACAACATCAATTAGGCCTTTCTGGAGCGCTGACTGCAGGTATGTTATATCTGATGGTGGTCTAAGCGGAGGATTTGTTAAGGAGATGGCCCCCATCTTTTTCATATGCTCCTCTGACAGGAGAATATGGTGCGGTGTTACCTCACATGTAATGGGCACCCCCTCCCTTCTGGCATCAAGTATAGTTTTCAGTCCCTCACTGGTGCTCACATGGCATATATGCGTCTGAGCTCCCGAATCCCTCGTAAGCCCTATAGCCCTCCTTATCCCCCTAACCTCAGCCTCGATGGAGTGCGCTTCAATATACGCGTCGAAGTCATCCTTTCCGGCATCCCTCAGCCTCCTTATAGTCTCGTTTAGGAGTACTCCATCTTCAGCATGAATTGCAACCGGAACCTTCAGTCTAGCCGCCTCCCTAAATGCTTCTCTCATTGCCCAATTATCGTTTGGGTCTATACCCCCAACCCTATGAGATAGGAACACCTTAAATGCCTTCGCCCCCTCACTAACGATATTTTTTATCTCATTAATCCTCTCCGGGAAGGCTGAGTATAACGCGACGTTAACAACTATTTTTCTTGAGGCTATGCTCATACGCTCCCTCAGAGCTGACACGCTCATCGTCACTGGCTTATTATTCGGCATGTCCATCACAAGCGTTATGCCACCATTTGCAGCGGCACACGTCCCGCTATAAAAGTCCTCTTTATAGGATAACTCTTGGTCTCTTAAGTGTACATGCGCATCTATTATCCCGGGAAGAACTAATAGCCCATTCACATCTATCTTTTCAGATGCTCTTGGGAGATTTGATTCTTTAGCGACCCTAACTATCCTACCGTTTTCAACAGCCAGCCCAGCCTCAATTATTCTGCCAAAGGCATATAATTTCGCATTTTTAATTACTAAATCAGCTGACAACCTTATTCCATCCAAAAGAACCTGCTTAAGGTGGGGATTGCTTTATTTTCGCTAGTATTCGGTAGTCCTCTCCATATAACAGTCTTCGCATAAGTAGCTTCCATCAGCCTCTCTTAGATTATCGGACCACTCTCCGCAGTTATCGCAGTAGCCAGCCAGTGGTGGATTCTCCTCAACCTCCTCACCACTACTTATCTTAGCCCTCTCCTGAATTATCTCTATCAGTTCCGGAGTCACTGAGAGTATATCTTTGCTAGATATTATGCCAACAAGATGACCCTTATACATAACGGCTAGCCTCCGTATATTGAATCTATTCATCTCCCTAGCAGCCTCACTTATCGTCTTATCAGCCTCTATAGTTTTCAGCGGTGCACTCATTATCTCCTTGGCCGTGACCTTACTCGGTTGGATGTTCTCGGCCACAACCCTTATGACAAGGTCTCTCTCGGTAATTATGCCTATAGGCTTATCGTCCTTAGAACTGACTATAACGCAGCCAATATTATTGTCCCTCATGAGCTTAGCGGCTTCATCCGCAGTTGAATCCTCATGAACCGTTATTACTGGGCTCGTCATAACATCCTTAACTAGCAGCTTGGACCTTATCTCAAACCCGCTCATTAGGCGCATCTCTCCTAAAGAGAGATTAAACTATCACTAATAAATTTATTTTTGTTGCATGAAAGAACAATTAAGCCCGCATAGTGAAGATATTTCCTCATGAAGTCTCTTAATCCTCTCTACGGCCGGATGGTCTAGGCCGAGTTCCCGTTTAAACCTCTCTATTGTCTCCTCTATTGAGATTATCTTTGAGCCCTCAACGAGCTTATCTGCATAGGAGACTATTTTCTCCTCAATTGTCTGTGGAACATAATTTCCATTTGGCCAACCTAGCTTAGCAGCCTCATCAGGGGTTATTCCTCCCCCAACATGCCGCTCTATAATCGCCACTATAGGCTCTGGTAAGCCAAGTGACCTAGCTATCTCAGCCCCAACAATGGCGTGGTGAACCTTATGCGTCCTAGACCTTCCTATGTCATGTAGGAGAGCACCTATATAAACCAGGTTTGCATCGACCTTAACGCCATTTTTAGAGCATCTATCAGCTATTTGAAAAGCTAGTTTAGCAACTGCCTCACAATGCTTTATAACATCACTCGAGCATCCAACATCTCTCAAGATTTTTAAGGCTTCTTCAGCTGATGGGAGCGGTTCACTCATTTAGCTCACTTTTTATCCGCTCAATTTTTCTTGAAAGAGCCTCAATTATCTTACTATTGTCATAGTGTGTTAGTGGCTTATTACATACTGGGCATCTGAATATATATTCTGTTGCCTCCTCAAATGTCACACGTCTACATCCCGGAGTATAGCAATAGTAGAAGTCGTGGTTCTTCTCATACTCCAGTCTCGTCTCAAGCTTCTCAAGCACCTTTTTCTTCTGACCTATTAAAAAACCTTCAATCTGGTCTGTTTGAACCCTCCAATAAAATATGAACCATCCAGTATCCTTATCCCTTGTCCTTCTTAAGCCGACTAAAGAATGCTCATACAGTCTATACAGAACCCTTCGAACATCATTAAGTTTAACGCTGGTCTTCGCAACTATATCCTCCTCGGTCATCTCATCCGCTTGGCTGAGAGCATCAATTACTTTGACGGCTTCCTCACCGCCTATAATCTTGGCGACCTTAATCAGCACATCACGGTTAACCGACGACATAGCCCATTTCACTCAACAATATCCTAATTATGTCATCATCAAACTTAAATTAATCGATTTAACACATGTAAAGAGCGAATGCCTCTCAAGACAGCTTAATAACTTTTTTCCCTCTAGCCTGCGGAATAATCTTAATCTTCGCGTTCTCAAACTCCCTCTTCAACTCACGTCCCATATATAATTCATGTAGGAAGACACTTAAGGCCCCAACTTCAGAATGGGGCTGCGATGTTATAGAAACATTCCAGTCGGCGAGCTCGTAAACCAATCTTGGAACCTTCGCGCCTCCCACAACAATCAATTTATCTCTGCTGGAGGCTCTTATCTCGCCTATAATGTCGCTTATCGGAAGCCCATACATGGTTAAGTGTATAACTTCACCGCCAGCTCTTTTCCACTCCCTAATCTTATCAGCCCAATCATCAACAAACTCAACAGTGAACGTTCCTCCCCATGATTCAACAACCTTCCTTATACTGAGTTCAACATTCTCGTCTCTTTTCCCACTATAGTATGCTCCATGCGCGCCAAATGCTCTGGCCACGAGAAAAACATGCGTTGTAACACGTTTATCCCTGTCTGGCCTATGCTCAAGCCTAAGAACATATACTCTCCATCTTTCCAATCTGTTCAACCCTTCCACCCATACTCTCAACACGGCCTCTAATCTTATCCACAATGTCTGGTGGAGCGCTGAATAAGACGTTTAATAAACCACCATCATATTCGACTTTACGTACGTTAGCAACACTATAAACCCAGGAGAGGAACGAAAATGTCTCTTGAGATATCGGCACCGTGAAAGATGCCTCTATATATCTCCTTAATATGCTCGCTATCTCAGCCTTAAGCGCCTCCAAATTTATTCCATGCAATGCCGATACTGGAATGAACTTTAGGTTTCCATAAATTCTGCTCAGGAGACCGAGCTTGTCGTTAAGCTCCTCAGTTGAGATTAAGTCAATTTTATTTAACGCGACTAAAATTGGTATCCCGGACACGCCTATATCCCAAATCGTCTTAAGAGAGGCTGAGAGTTTCCTTAAGATTTCATCCATGGTCTCGCTTACATCGACAACCAATAGTATTAAGTCTGAGAATATCGTCTCCTCAAGTGTTGAGCGAAACGCCTCTATTAACGTTATGGGAAGATTATCTATAAAGCCAACAGTGTCAGTTATGAGCATCTTTTCGCCCAAAACCTCAATAGCCCTAGTCACCGTCGAAAGCGTCGTGAAGACCCCTGAGTCGACTGGAACATTCTCCTTAGTTAGAGCATTAAAGAGCGTGCTCTTGCCAGAATTAGTGTATCCAGCAAGGGATATTGTTGGCAAGCCCATCTCAGCCCTGCGAATACGATGAACCTCCCTAGTCCTCCTAATATCCTCCAGCTTCTCCCTTATCTTATGTACTCGCCTCCTAACAGTTTCATAATAAACATCGGCTTCGTATTTTCCTAGACCATGAAAGCCAGGCTGTTCACCCATTTTTGCAAGCCTAACTTTCTCCTTAGCATTAGCCAGCTCATAGTGTAGCCTAGCCAGCTCAATCTGGAGCTTAGCCTCCCTAGTCGAGGCTCTCCTAACGAAAATCTCAAGGATAAGCTGTAGCCTATCTATGACCTCGACGCCCGTTAACTTCGCAAGATTATAAACTTGGACTATCTTAAGCTCATTGCCAAAGATTACTCTTTCAGCTCCAAGCTCCTTAACCATTCGGGCTAGCTCCTTAGCCTTTCCCGGACCAATATGATATTTTGGATGAGGATGCCTAGCTTGCTCTACTACGCCCACAATCTCGTATCCAGCTGCCTCAGCTAAACCCCTCAATTCATCCATGTTGGGTTTTTCAAATGGGCCTCTACGATAAACTATTATCGCCCTCGTTTCCGCGTTTCCCCCTCTTTGAATCCTTCAATTGAACAATCTCGCCCAAGGTTATCTCCCTATTAAATTTGGCGCCTAAGGAAAACTTTTCATCTTCCAACATAGTTGATTCTCTTAAAATCTTTATTTTTAGGGCATGCTCAAGCTTAGACGCTAACCTAATATCCGGAACAATCCTCTCGCTCTCAACCTTCTTTATAACTGACTCCTTCTCACCAATCTTCTTGCCCAAATCCTCGGGTGTTAAGCCCATTCTCTCTCTAGCCCGCTTAACAATAAGCCCAAAGCCCTCAACAACCTCCAGCTTACCAGAGACATCTATCGTGCTGCTGGAAGCCCTCTTAACTGGGGTAGATACAACCTTAACCGAAGATGACAACTTAGTTAGCTTCCTGGTTGAGGTCTCAAGCGGTCTCATTACAGGCTTTGGCTCCCAATATTCTGAGCCCAGCTTTGAGCATTCTTCACATGTAACCATCTTAGCACCTTCAATAATAACCCTATGCGGCTTCCCAGTTATCTCGCGCCCACAGACATCACATTGCAAGCCAACAGCACCTAACAATTATATTATTGTTGCATGGACTTAAATATGGCGCTTAAAAGGGGGATTTAGAGCAGAAATAGAAAGGGATAAGAAGAGCGCTATCCGCGTATCATCTGCAAATAATGCTTAAGCTTCTCAAATAATTCGCTTGCCTTAATCTCTTCGGTGCTCTCAAGCTGCATAATCTGATATTTGCCACTTCCAATATCCCTCAGAACAAAGTGCTTCTTTCCATACTCGAAGTAAATGAAGTCCCTCCCAATCTCAATGTCCCACTTCGCTTCACCAATCATTCCGAAATCACCATCTAAAACGATAGCGCACAAGAACATAAATCTTTATATAAAGCGGAATAAACGACGACGCATTAAGACAAAGTAGGATAAAGAGCCTAGAGGGAGAGGCTATCTCAGAAGATAGGGAGATATCAAATCATAAAAACCCTTCCAAAACCCACACATCAACATCTCCTTCCACACAAAAGCGGAACAAAATTTTGGTAAGCATAATATCCATAGTCAAGGCTTGAAGATTTTTGAGCAACTCTATCTATAATAACTTGATTCTTAGGTTTCTTGGGGAATTTTCTAGATGCCATTAAAAGAGACTTTTGTCTAGACATTAAAGTTCCGGTGTATGACACCCCCACTAAATCTTTTATATTTAAGGACTTAAAATCCTCACTTATAAGGTGGTGTTACGTGCATCTGTGGGATATAGAGAGAAGAGTCTTCGACATAATGGCATCATCTATAATAAGAATGATTCCCCTTCTGAAATGGTCCTCTGGTGATGGTGGGGATATTAAGCTGCCCGTGGTCATTGAGACCACCCCCAACAAATTATTCACATTTAGAACAAGAATCGCGGTACCAGGTAAGACTCAACGCTCATCAACATGGTTTTTAAAGATAGTTCTCCAGGGCAATGCGCTCCTGAAGGTTGATGAGGAATCGTATGGAGGTATAGATGAGGCACATACATATGTACCTATAGAACCCGGTGAATATGAAATCGAACTTAGAATATCACCTAGGACAATGTTCGGCTTCCACAAATGGTATATGAGCTTTGAAAACGCCTATCTTGTTGAGGCTGAATGGAACATTATTAAACTGGGGCTTCGGCTCCTAGCATTATTAAGCTATGTGGAACGTCTATCAAAAGATGATCCCATGAGAGGGGATATGGAGGCTTTACTCTACGATATTATGTCTGATGTAAGGGTGGTGCCAGCGGTTTGGCAAATTACATTATTAATATCCCTACTGTATGAGAGGCCCCTAGCCCAATACTTCAACAGAGCGGACTTGAGGAATCCGTATGGAGACTATTTATACCTTTCAGGGGTTTATGGTTTGGGGATTCTGAAGGGATATTTGAAGGAGCCTGATGCAAACTACACATCCATAGGCGACGCCATATTCATCTCTAGAAAGATTGAAGGTAAACTGCTTGAGGGACTTAAGAAAATTAGTGAGAAGCATAGTAAGAATGGTCTCTTATTTATAGCTGGACACAGCCATATAGATGCCGCCTGGCTCTGGCCAAAAAGTGAAACCATTGAGAAGACCCTAAGAACATTTTCAACAATTGTTAGGTTAGCCAAGGAGTACCCCAACTTCACATTTGTGCAGAGTTCCGCCCAGTATTATGAATGGATTGAGAGACTAGACCCGAAACTCTTCGAGGAGATTAGAAGGCTTATCACGGAGGGTAGATGGGTTATTGTTGGCGGCATGTGGGTTGAGAGCGATGTTCAATTGGTAGACGGTGAGTCTTTAGCTAGGCAGTTTCTCTACGGGCAGAGATATTTTCTGTCAAGATTCGGGAGGATGCCTAGAATTGGCTGGATACCGGATAGCTTTGGTTTCGCTGGCTCACTGCCACAGATTATGAGAAAGAGCGGTATAGAAGTATTTGTAACACATAAGGTTGTGTGGAATGATACAAACAAGTTCCCGCTGCATTCATTTATATGGAGGGGTGTGGATGGCACTGAAATACCTGTGCAGATACTTGTGACCTCATATAACGAGACCTTAACACCAGCCTCAATCGACAGGTATTGGAGCATATATGCGAATAAAGATGTGGCACCGTTCCTCATTTATAGTTATGGTTATGGAAATGGAGGCGGCGGGCCAACCAGAGAAATGCTGGAGTACGCGGATTTGATAAACAGTATGCCAAGAATCCCGAAAGTTGTACATTTTAATGAAAATGAGTATATGGAGGCTTTAAGGAGACATCTGAAAGATCTACCTATATGGTGCGATGAGCTCTATGTCGAGATACATAGAGGCACCTATACAACGAATTTACCCATAAAGGAGAATATGGCTAGGGCTGAGATCGCTGTAAGAGAATACGAGTCTATCGCCTCTATAGCCGATATCCTCAAGGTCTCATATTATAATAAAGGGGAGATTGATGAGCTATGGAAGCTTATACTATTTAATCAGTTCCATGATGTGATACCAGGCTCATCCATCAAAGAAGTTTATGATGACGCCCTAAAAGACCTCCAAAAAGTCTTGGAGAGTTCAAGTAAAGCCTTCGCGGAGATCGCTAAGAGTATTGTGGCTAGATCGCGGCCTATAAGTAGAGGAGTCGCCATATTTAATGTGCTTCCATGGAGGAGGAGGGACATTATTAAAGTAAATAGGGGTTTGGGGATACTTGAGGGAGCTGAGTGCCAAGAAGATGCGGATGGCTATTACCTTTACGTAGAGGCCCCGTCAACAGGATACAGATTCTACAGGTATACGCAACACTATGTATGCGGAAGCTCAGGTGGAGTGAGGGTCTGTGAACAAAAGGATGGAATCATAATGGAAAATGAGCATCTATCTCTGAAGATAGACTGGAACGGTAATATATCATCGTTGAAGCTAAAAAGAGAAGATTTAGAGATTCTATCCGGACCTTCAAATAGGCTTGTGGCTCATCCTGATAGACCGGGTAGATGGGATGCATGGGAAGTGACAGACGATTTCCTTATACATGGAGAAGATCTGAAGATTATTGGGAAACCGATGGTTGTTGCGAGTGGCCCCCTAGTTGCACGCGTTGATTTAGCTAAGAGCATCGGTTCGTCAATCATCAGGCAGAGCATCTATCTTTACAAGGATTCGCCAGTTGTAGAGGTTAAAAGTAGAATCGTATGGAGAGAGAAGAGCTTATTGGTGAAGGCATGGTTTGAAACATCTTTAAGGTCTAGGAGAGCCGTATATGATATCCCATATGGGGTTATTGAGAGATCTTCACTTAGAGAGACATCGTGGGAGAGAGCGAAATTTGAGGTTCCTGCTGTTAGATGGGCTGAGCTATACGATGATAGGGCTGGGCTGGCGATAATATCCCCCTCAAGACACGGCTACTCTGCTGTGGAGAATAGGATAGCGCTAAGCCTAATCAGGTCCCCCCTTTATCCGAACCCGTGGAGCGATTTAGGCGAATTAGAGACCACATATTATATATATCCTTACATAGGGGACTATAGTGAAGCCGACGTGACCAAAGTTGTTCAGGAGAAACTATTTGGGTTAAAAGTGGTTGAAGACGTTGAGTCGACCGAGCAAGAAACTAGCATACTCAGCATTAAGCCCGAAACTATAGTGTTCGGAGCGTTTAAGAAGTCTGAAGATGAGCAGGGATACGTAATACGGCTCTTCAATCCACATAGAGAGACTAAGCAAGTGACAATGGAGTTTACGATGCCTATATTTAAAGCGGTTGAAACAAATATCATAGAGACTGAAACCTATAATGAACTGAACATCGAAAGCGGCAATAATGTAAGAATGGAAATGAAGCCCCTCGAGATAAAGACCATAAAAATTTATGTTGTTTCAGCCGCCTCTAAAGAAACTATTTAAGGAAATTCGACTCAAAAGTGGCGGGCCCGCTGGGATTCGAACCCAGGATCTCCGGCTCTCCTCAGAGTCTCCTGCTTTTTGGCTTTAGAGGGCCGACGCGCTATCCAGGCTACGCTTCCCGAATTGGGCGTTTGGCCCTTAATTTCACGGGCCCCTTTATTGATTCTCCCAGCCGGCCCATTTTATTTTTTTAATTCGATAAATTTAAACTTTGATGTAGATTGGGGTTTAAGTCATATTTTTTGGATATACATTTGCGTGAGGGGTAATATTTTAAGTTTCTCCGCAATTTATTTTTGGCGGGGTTTGGGATGTGCATACTTGGCAAGGATAGGCTACTTGAGCTGATAGAGAAGTATAAGTGCATCTATCCATTCGACCTAAATCTTCTCGATGGGGATGGATATGTCCTAACAGTCAAGGAGGAGACCGTCCTCCAATATCTTGAGCATAAAAACTTAATCTCGAATGAGATAGTTTTTACGCCGCCAAACATAGTCGCACATTTAACAGCAAAGAGCAAGTATGGTAGAATGGGGTTATCCTTTCTTAATGCCGCTAAGGTTCACAGCGGCTTCGTAGGAAGATTAGCCTTAGAAGTAGTTAACTTAAGCAATGATAGAACACCAATAACCATTAAGCGCGGAGACCCATTCATGCATATAGAATTCATAACCAGAATAGGCGAGGAATCACCCTATGTGGGCGAATACCAATTCCAATACATGACGGACGAAGAAATAAAAATGTACATTCCAATCCTAAGAAGCACGCTCAAAAACTATGATGAATTGGCAAAGATATGGTTCAGGAACAAACAGATAAAACTCTAAAGATTAAAGTGCAATGCTTTTTCTCAATTCGTGTGAGCGATTGCAGCTCATTAACAAGCATTTGTTTCATGGACAAATAGTTAAGGTTTAAATACTTCTCATTTTTCTTATGCTAAGAGGGAAAATCAGATATGAAAGCGCGGAACTATCGCGAAGTTAAGGGCATGCCCTATACTAGGCATGAGTATATTCATGGTCCTCCCCAATCGAAGATAGCTAAATTCACTTTTGGAAAGCCCTCAGAAAATTATACTTACCAGGTTTCACTTATATCCGATAAGAGGGTTCAGATTAGGCACAACGCCCTTGAGGCTGCCCGCATAGCGGCAAACAGATATTTGCAGGAGAAGCTCGGCGATAGATTCTTCATGCGTGTTCTGGTTCTTCCACATGTTATTTTAAGGGAGAATAAGATGATTTTTGGGGCTCATGCTGATAGGCTCCAGGAGGGAATGCGTAGGGCTTTTGGCAAGCCAATTGGTAGAGCCGCCCGTGTTGAGCCTAATCAAGAGATAATTGTTGTTCAAGTTGATGAGAGTGGCTTAGAAATCGCTAAAGAAGCCCTCAGAAGGGCTGAAGCCAAGTTGCCAACCCCATGTAGGATAGTGGTTGAAAGGTTATCAGCTCAAACAATTCAATCTTAACCTAAAATGGTGGAGGTGAGTGAAATGTCTGAGAAAAAAGGAAAGCGCGTACTGTGGTTTGATGAGATAGGGATAGAGGATGTTCCACTAGTCGGCGGCAAGAGCGCAAGCCTAGGTGAGATGACAAGAAGAACCGGTGTTCCAGTGCCCTATGGTTTTGCGACGACGGCCGAAGCCTACAGATATTATGTAAAGGCGAATAGGCTCGATGAGAAAATAGCTGAGATACTTAAGGAGCTTAAGGACCCAAATGACACGCAGACACTACAGCGCGTTGGCGCGAGAATAAGAAGCTTAATAGCCTCAGCTGAGATGCCAAAGGACTTAGAGGAGGAGATTGTAAAAGCCTATGAAAGACTAGCGGAAATAGTTGGTGAGAAAGACCCATTTGTAGCGGTTCGCAGTTCAGCCACAGCCGAAGACCTACCGGACGCGAGCTTCGCTGGCCAGCAGGAGACATATCTAAATGTTCACGGGGCAAATGAGGTTGTTGAAAAAATAAAGCATTGTTATGCGAGCCTATTCACTGACAGAGCCATATTCTATAGGATCCAGAAAGGCTTTGATCACATGGCCGTTGCATTAAGCGCAGTTGTTCAATTAATGGTTTACAGCAAAGCCAGCGGCGTCATATTCACGCTCGATGTGGCCACGGGAGACAGAAGCGTTGTTCTAATAGAGGCTGGCTACGGGCTGGGCGAGTATGTGGTTCAGGGAAAAATAACGCCTGACGAATATTACGTTAGAAAATCCGACTTAGAAATCGTCAAGAAAAACATTTCCAAGAAGACGGTTCAACTACTGAGGCTTCCGACTGGTGGAACAAAAGAGGTTCCCGTTCCACCAGAGCTACAAGATAAACAGGTTCTTACAGATGAGCAGATTAAGGAGCTTGCCAAGTATGCTATTGAGATCGAGAAGCACTATGGTAAGCCAATGGATATTGAGTGGGCTCTAGATGAGAGAACAAATAAGCTGTTTATATTGCAGGCAAGGCCGGAGACCGTTTGGGCTCTAAAGAAGGCTGAGGTCGTTGAGGAGAAGCCAGCGGTAACAAAGGAGCGAAAGGTCCTAGTGCAGGGTCTCCCAGCCTCTCCGGGGATAGCCGTTGGCAGAGTTCACATTATACCAACAGTTGATAGGATCAATGAGTTCCAGAAGGGCGAGATATTAGTCACGGAGATGACGGCGCCAGATTGGGTTCCAGCAATGCGTAAGGCAGCAGCAATCATAACTAACTCCGGTGGAATGACATGCCACGCTGCAATAGTCTCTAGGGAGCTGGGCATACCATGCATTGTTGGAACAGCCTCTAGAGGGACGCCAGCAACCGAAGTTCTTAAGGACGGTATGATGGTAACAGTTGACGCCAAACTCGGAGTCGTATATGAGGGCATACTTGAGGAATATGCTGAAAAGCCTGAAAAGGTTGAGGCTGCACCAACAGCAGTCACCGTTGCTGAGCCATATATAATTACTGGAACGAAGGTTTACGTGAACCTTGGGGAGCCTGAGCTCGCTGAAAAGGTTGCAGCCCTACCAGCCGATGGAGTCGGCTTACTTAGGCAGGAGTTTGTTTGGTCAAGTGAGATTGGTGAGCACCCACTCTACATGATTGAAACTGGCAGAGCTGAGGAGTTCGTTAATAAGCTCGCTGAGGCATTCCGCAGAATATGCGCAGCATTCTATCCTAGACCAGTTGTGATGCGCTTCAGCGACTTTAAGTCTTCAGAATATAGGGAGCTTAAGGGCGGAGAGAAGTATGAACCAGTGGAACCATCAGCACTATTGGGCTGGAGAGGTGCATCAAGATACTATGATCCGAAGTATATCGAGGCTTTCAGGCTTGAGGTCAGAGCCGTCAAGAAGGTTAGGGAAGAGTATGGGCTCAAGAATCTCTGGGTTATGATACCGTTCTGTAGGCGCGTAGATGAGCTTGAGAAGATTATTAAAATAATGGAGGAGGAGGGGCTGCGGAGGGGGCCGGACTTCAAGGTTTGGCTTATGGCTGAGATACCGAGCAACTGCCTACTGGCTGACAAATTCAATAAGTATATTGATGGTTACAGCATTGGCAGCAATGACCTAACAATGACTATACTTGGTTGTGACAGGGATAATGAGACTGTTGCACATCTATTTGATGAGAGAGATTTGGCTGTTAAGCGTGCAATCAGGCTTCTCATTAAGCTTGCTCACCGCGATGGAAAAACAGTGAGCATATGTGGGCAGGCCCCAAGCGTCTATCCAGAGTTCACAGAGTTTCTTGTTAGGAGCGGTATAGACAGCATATCTGTTAATCCAGACGTTGTTGTGCAGACAAGAAAGCTCGTCGCATCAATCGAGCAGCGCATAATGGTTGAGAAGGCAACTGGCAGAGGAATGCGCGAAGACCCAGACTTAGACATACCACTTGACGATAAAGAATAATGGTGCCAAGACAGTATCGCAGATAATCTCCTCATCCAACTTTTATTTTTCTTTAGAAGAAAGAATGATTAATATTTCTGATTTCACCTATTTCTTCTTTGATTAAATTGACCGCAATATTTGATTTAGAATTTGATAGAATGAGAGAGGAGATTAGAAGACGGGGTGCTCGAAGGATTCTAGTTCAATTACCTGAGGGACTTAAGTCCAAGGCCCCAAAAATAGCATCTATTATCGAGGAGACTGGCGCAACAGTGGTTATTTCGGCCGACCCATGCTATGGCGCATGTGATCTAGCTATTAATGAGGCTAAGTCATTATCTGCTGACTTAATAATACATTATGGGCATTCTGAGTTGGCAGTAAAATCTTCTGATATCCCGATATTATATTTTGAGGCTAAGGCAAATGTCAGCATCGAGAATGCCGTTAAAGATGCGATGAAATATCTTGAGTCATTGGATAATATAGGCTTGACGACAACTGTTCAGCATGTCCATAAGCTAAGTGAGGCTGAAGATATTCTTAGGAAGGCTGGCAAAAAGGTTTATGTTGGACACGAGCCCGGCTTAAAGTATCCGGGGCAGGTTTTAGGCTGCGACTATAGAAACGCTAAGATTATCTCAAATGCTGTTGACGCCTTTCTCTTTATTGGCGGTGGAATCTTCCATGCGGTGGGAGTCTTCTTAGCAACCATGAAGCCAACAATAGCGGCCGACCCATTCGAGAGCAAAGCCCGAAGAATTGATGATTACGCTAAGCGTGTGATTGCCGTAAGATGGGCAGATATATCTGAGGCTTCTAGGGCTAGAAGATGGGGCGTTATAGTTGGGCTTAAGAGTGGTCAAATGAATATCGAGTCCGCTCTAAGAATTAAAGGCGAGCTGGAAGAAGCTGGAAGAGAAGCGATTTTACTAGCTCTGAGGGAGATTACACCAGATGCGCTTATGGAATTCCCAAGTATAGAAGCCTATGTGAATACAGCCTGCCCCAGAATATCATTTTATGAGCCCAAAAAGTTTTCTAAGCCGGTTTTAACTCCCAGAGAGATGCGTGTTGCGCTTGGAAAGATTAGCTGGGAAGACTATTTAGAGTTAGGCTTGCTATAAATGGTCTTAGAAACTCAAGCATTTTGGGTGGATTGAAAGCCTTGGCCGATATGTTAAGG
Source organism: Candidatus Bathyarchaeota archaeon (assembly GCA_018396655.1). Taxonomy (GTDB): domain Archaea; phylum Thermoproteota; class Bathyarchaeia; order Bathyarchaeales; family DTEX01; genus DTEX01. Next base: position 6,803 of record JAGTQF010000018.1, on the reverse strand, counting down.
AGAAAGCATCTCGCTCTTCTGCTTTCACAGCTCTCTTCAATTCCACGACCAAAGCTTAGATGGGAGTGTTATACACTTGATGCTGAAAGCGCCGCCAGCATGGCTTATATTGCAGCATGGGTTTATGATGACATACGCGGTAAGAGAGTTATTGACTTAGGTTGTGGCTCCGGTATACTGGCGATTGCTGCATCACTCCTTGGAGCTGAGTTAGTCGTTGGCGTAGATATAGATAGAGAGGCGATTGCGGCCGCCATAAACAATGCGAATAAACTAAACGCTAAGGTTGATTTTATAGTTGGAGATGTCGAATGCATCCGTGGGCATTTCGACACAACGCTAATGAACCCTCCTTTTGGGAGCTGGCATAGAGGTGCGGATGTAAAGTTTTTGAGGAAAGCTCTGGAGATATCCGATGTTGTATATTCGCTGCATAAGCGCAGCCAATCTGTAAGGGAGTTTCTAAGAGAGCGCATACAGCAAATGGGTGGAATAGTAGACCGCATTTACGAGATGGAGATAGTTATAGGCCGAACATATAATTTTCATAAGAAAAGACGATATATTGTTGAAGCCGACTTGTATCGGATACTGCGCTCCAAAACCAAAGAGGCTAATTAAGAGCAAAACTAATATTATTGTTTTATCAGTAGAATGTTAGTCGATTTAGTTTAACATGGAATGTTTGGGTCATGGCTGAGATAAAGAGAAGCGGTCAATTCGTTGTTCCCGGAGAGAAAATAGGTGTAATAGAGGAGTTCATACCGGATTCAGGAACATATGTTGAGAACGGTGTTATCTACTCAAAGAGTGTTGGGCACATTTTAATAGACTCATCTAATAGAAAGGTTATCGTTTATCCGCTGACACGAGGACCATGCGTTCCTCATGTTGGAAGTGTGGTTGTTGGACATGTTTTCAGTACTCAAAGTGCTATGGCCTTTATACGTATAGTGAAGGTTGGAAAAAGATTTCTATCAGGCTTCTTTACCGGGGTTTTGCACGTCTCCGATGTCGATGTAAAATACGTTAAGGATATTTCTGATGCGCTTAAGGTTGGAGACTTGGTTCGTGCTAAGGTAATAAGTGAAGTTAATAGAACATTTCATCTAACGACAAGAGGCGATAATTTAGGCGTGATATTGGCTCTATGTTCAAAATGTGGTGAAACCTTGACTTTGAAGTCTAAAAGAGGCAAAGGGTTATATTGCAGAGTGTGTGGAAATACTGAGACGAGGAAGATTGCATCAGACTACGGCTCCGGAAATCTTTAAACCAACGTGAGGGATAAATATGCGATTGAGAGTATTGGAGAGGGAAGCAAATAAGATTGTGATTGAGGTTGAGGGCGAAGGGCATACATTATGCAATCTTCTAGAAAATGTTTTATTAGAGGATGAGGATGTTGAGTTTGCCAGCTATAATATATCGCATCCTTTAGTGGCAAAACCAATAATAACAGTGAGGACTAAAGGGAATAAGAGACCAGAGGAGGCGCTTAAAGAGGCAGTTAATAAAATACTTCAGAGAGGAAGAGAGCTAAGAGAAGAGTTTGAAAAAGCCTTTAAAGCAACAAATAAATAGCATTTTTATCAGTAACCCCTTAAAGCTAACCCAACCCTTTCCCAAACTAATTTCAATAGACTACATATATTGTCCGACAGGTCGCCTTCACGAGACACCATATTAAGTGCCTCCTCAAGCGATATTACGCCGGAAAGCCAGCCATAGACTATTAAGGCTTCGGCAGCATCTGCCAGTTTATGCCTATCCATTCTATGGGGTAGCAGTGACCTTAAACCAGCTTTTCTTAGAGCTGATGATAGCACGCGGCTATCAAGTTTCCGTCCAACTGGTCTACCAGCAGCTTTAGATAGGGCTAGAGAATAAATGAGGTTAACGAATGCGTCGCCTAATGACGCAAGCTCATGGTCGCCTAGAATATCACTAATGCTTGAGTATTTATTTAGAAATGGGAATGAGTTTCTTCTTGAATTCATCTCAGCCAAAAATCATCACCAATCTATTTAAAATAGCCATCTTCACTTATTATTTCTATTGTATGGAGAGCATCCCCGTAAAAAGGACCATTATACTTAAGGTTGACAGCGAGAGGCCTGAAATTGATAAAATTAGCATAGCTGCTGAGGTAATACGCAGGGGTGGGTTAGTTGCATTCCCCACGGAGACCGTTTATGGTTTAGGAGCTGATGCCCTAAACCCCGTGGCCGTCAGAGATATTTATTTAGCTAAGATGAGACCTCTAGATAACCCGATAATAGTGCATGTTGCAGATAAAAATGATGTTTATAAGCTCGCTGAAAACGTTCCGGAATCTGCAGAGAGGCTTATGAATCTCTTCTGGCCAGGTCCATTAACCCTAATTCTTAAGGCTTCGGAGATAGTGCCAAGAGTGACTACTGGCGGACTTGACACAATAGCCATAAGAATGCCAAAGCACACCGTCGCATTATCCCTGATAAAAATGTCTGAGAGACCTATTGCTGCCCCGAGCGCTAATTTGGCTGGCAGACCTAGCCCAACATTAGCCGAGCATGTAATACAAGACCTTTATGGACGAATAGATGTCATAATCGATGCCGGTCCAACAAACATAGGCGTTGAATCAACAGTCTTGGACATGACACATGAACCACCGCAAATCTTAAGGCCCGGTGGAGTAACATATGAGGAGCTAAAGACGGTCTTGGGCAATATTATTATTCATCCGGCCGCTGTAGCTAGAAGCGAGGTTCACGTTGAGCATGCACGTTCTCCGGGAATGAAGCATAAGCATTATGCACCTAAGGCTGAGATGATTGTTGTTGAGGGTAAGTTTGACTCAATTGTTGAGAAGGTTAAAGAGCTGGCTGAACAGTATTTTAGGGCTGGTCGAAGAGTTGGCGTATTAGCCACCGACGAGAGTCTACAAGAATATAACTTCAGTTTATGGACCGTCAAGTCTCTTGGGAGCCGCAGTAATCTCGCATCTGCCGCTAAAAGACTATTTAGGCTGCTTAGGGAGTTTGATGAGGAAGGTGTTGATATCATAATTGCTGAGGGTGTTCCACAGGAGGGTTTAGGATTAGCGATAATGAATAGGCTTAGAAGGGCTGCGGGCTATAATATTGTCAGGGTCGATTAGTCTTGCTCCTCTATTTTTCCTCCTCAGTGTCCTCTATCCCTTTCTCCGTTATCATAAAGTAAGCTTCTCTCTCTGGTAAGTATGGACTATCGATTATCTTAGCCACTCTGATGCCCCTAGTGCCCCTCCTTAAGAATACTCTATGTGTACATGCATGTGCCATAATATTTCCACCAGCTGGTCGCATTGGTTCACCAGAGAATGGTGTTGGATTCGCTTGAATCTGATTTGTTATGACGACTGCCAGATTGTAGGCTTCGGCAAGCCTAAGCAGCTTGTGCAGATATTGATTTAGCTTCTGCTGTCTATCTGATAGCGTCTCCCGCCCAATATACTCGCCCCTGAAATGGCTTATCATGCTATCGACAACAACAAGCTTTATGTTGTTTTCAGGGCATAGAGTGAACAGCCTATCTATAAGCAGGCATTGGTGGCTGCTATTGTAGGCTCTCGCAACAAGTATGTTGCTTGCAGCTTCCCTGGGATTAAGCCCTAACCCGGATGCTATCTGATATATGCGTTCTGGCATAAATGTTCCTTCGGTATCTATAAACGCAACCTTACCCTCCAAACCACCCCTCTCATAAGGTAATTGCGCAGTAACCGAGAGCATCATGCATATCTGAGTCTTACCTGAGCCATATTCGCCTATTAGCTCCGTTATTGCCTGAGTCTCTATTCCGCCACCAAGTATATCATCGAGACTCTTGCATCCAGTTGTGCATCGCTTCATATTTCTTCTGATATCATAGTATTCTTGGGCTGTTTTGAAGTCCGCCGAGAGCATTCTACGCGCTGCCTCTTGAATCTTCAATATCGTATTAAAACCAATATTTGTCTTCTCCATTATCTCAAGGGGTGGAGTAACTGCTATCGCCTCTATCGTCGTATAGCCCGCAGCCCTAAGCTTAGAGGCTATCGCCGCTCCAACACCATCAAGGGCTTCTAAATCATCCATCATCAGCATCCCTCCCAAGCAACATTTTTTCTCGATACTTCTCTCCAGCATCTCCAGCAGAGTGGTATTCTTTCACCCCTATACACGATATATACCGCTATATTATTACTTTCGCATTCACTATTCCATGGGTTTTGGCACCGCTCAGCTATAACTCTACCATTACCCGATGTATGAATGGTAATCTTGCGTGTAAGAGCGCTTTCAGCTCTGACCACTTCTAACACCAAACTATTCCTCATGTTACGCAGTATTTAAGGAGTCTGTGAAAAACTAGGTGGGGGGAGGGGGGTGTTCAGCGTGAATACTCATACTCACGCAGTTTCTGAAAAAACTCCATTAGAAGCTTAACGACCCTGTTATCGCTGTTTATCTGGTATGTTTTAGGTTTAAATTCGTTCTCCTTGACCCAACCTAACTCAATAAGAGTCTTAAGTCTCCTTTCTATTGAGGGTGTTCTAAGGCCGGTAGCTTTGGCCAGAGAATATTTCGTGAAAGCCTTATCTGGATTTAGAATTAAGTACGCTAAAACCCTAAACTTTCTTCCCCCACCTAACCCAATCTCAATCTCTTCCCATAGACTTTTCTCTTTACTTTCTCTGCTCCTCATACTCTTCGCTCTACATCTTCAATTTGCCTTAAAAGATTATCTAAGAACTTTTCTAAATCCACGAGAGCTGCTCCAGATATGCCAATCTCCATAAGCGATTTCATATCGATTATACCACGATAGATTAAATCCTGTACATTATTCTCAAAATCTTCAGATGGCTTAATATGGTATTCCTCACAAACAATATTGTAGAATTTTCTCAGCTCCTTTAGGCTTATGTATGCTGAGCCGCTCGATTTTAGACCCCTAACGAGTGCCAAGAGTATGATTCTGCCATCCTTATTTAGGCTCATTATATCTTCAGCCGTTATTGTCGGGTTTATCCCACTATATACTCTCCGGACGTGTTCCGGTAAAACTTTATTTGAGCCAGCATTTTCCGCTAAAATTCCAGAGTAATACAGGAGCTCTAAGCCGACTCTAACATCTCCGTTAACCGGCGGGTTGGCTGTTATATCACTTATTAATTCCAAGGTATCATCTAAAACGACGTTTGGCTGAAAAGCCTCCTCAACCCTATCCTCAAGTATATCCCTAATCTGCTTACTCGTATACCTAGGGAACTCTATTATGCCAGCGCCTAACGTTGACCTCTCACCAGATTCGAGAAGATCATGCCACTTAAGCGATCTAGCAATGAATATCTCGCCAATTATTGGCAATGGCTCGCCTGGGTGGAATTCTGGGAAACGCGTTAAATCGTATATTACATGTTCTTTTGGATTCATTTGAACAAGATAGTCTATCTCATCGAATGTTATTATTAAGAAAGTTTCCTCAAATCTCAGATACTCGATTAATTGTCTAATCATTTCTTCCGGACTTAGACTTTTAAATGATATCTTCGGCGTAACCTTCCTCACCAGATTACCATAAAGAACATATCGTGTAACCCCATCAACCTTACAATTCATATAAATGTGCCGCAAATCAATGCCTTCCTTTTGCGCCCTCTCAACAATGAGCTCCCCAAATTTAATTGTTGTGCATGTCTTTCCAGTCCCGGTTGGTCCAATAATCTGTGTGAAGCGTGGGTAGACGCTCCAAATATTCTTAAGCATTGGGCCATATATTGAGAGTAAGGCGTTTATCTGTTGCTCTCTATGGGGGAGACGCTTGGGTATATAGTAAGGCGAAAGCTTATTTCTATCCTTGAAGATTTGTGAGATAGACAAGCCTGAAACCCAAATAATATTTGAGTTAGGAGGCCTATAAATATATGAATACGAAGATATTCTACGCTCAATTTTCACCTCATAGTGGCTCAAGAGGCTTCACATTGCCCATTATTGGTTTAGGCCTTTTGACTGGCGCACACCATTTGACGGCGTTGCCAATAACCCTGAGGACATTTGGATTATGATAGGTTGGATAAGTCTCATGTCCCGGCCGAAAATAGAATATTTTGCCGAGCCCCCTATAGAAGCAACATCCGCTTCTAAAAACCTCCCCACCCTTAAACCAGCTTATAAATATTAGTTCATCTGGCGGGGGTATGTCGAATGGCTCCCCATACATCTCCTCACTCTCAATCTCAAAGTAATCTCCGAGACCCTCAGCAATTGGATGCCAGCCAGCGACAACCCATATCCGTTCTCTCTCACCAGCCTCCCTCCACTTAAGATTGCATGAGGTCCCAAGTAGGCGCCTAAAAATTTTTGAGAAATGTCCTGAATGAAGCACTATTAAGCCCATTCCCTCCTCTGTCACGCGCCTATATACTCTGTCAACAATGGCATCTTCGACCTTATCGTGAGCTGCATGGCCCCACCATATTAGCACATCAGTATTCCTTAGAACATTTTCAGTTAAACCGTGCTCCGGCTCCTCAAGAGTTGCTGTTCGAACATTAAAGCCTTGGCTGAGTAGATATCTAGCAATAGCCATGTGTATTCCATCCGGATATATTCTGGCTACTTCCGGATTTTCCCTCTCATGGATAAACTCATTCCAAATAGTAACATTTATTCCGCTACCCATAGACCAATCACACTAAAGTATGAAAACGCGCTCTTAAGATAAACTTTTTCAGCATTTGTGTGGATTATTTAATGCTTACGCTTCTGGTGGGGGAGGTGGCGGGGGAG
>JAGTQF010000017.1 GCA_018396655.1 Candidatus Bathyarchaeota archaeon | reverse complement strand
TTAAGGTTGAGATTGGAGAAACTGTATATATTAGAGGTTTAGATGATAACTTTACGATTATTGGCATACTAGATGTTCCAGGTCAAGTATATGATTTTGATGGGAATTCAATTTTTCCAATAGATCCTGGCTTTTCATATGATTTATCATTATCCTCCATAGAATATCCGGAAGTTATAACGCCATTCTCAGTCTCACCATCTGAGTGTATAATAGTATCATGGGAAACGGCGCTGGAAAGAGGGGGATTCATATCCAGTATATCTTTAATACCGAGGGAAGAGAAAGCGTTCTCAGAGTTAGAGACAACAGCGTCTTTAATAACGTTATGCACCAATCTTCCAACGTACGTTGGTTTCGTCTCTTCATCCTATAGCTTACAAAAGTTCTTTACATACATTATCCAAGGCTGGGGTGTAATGTTGATAATTCTTCTAATTTTAGTCACACTTTCAGTTGCAAATATTATGCTCAGTTCATTACTGTCCAAGAGAAAGGATATAATGATTTACTCCGTATTAGGGCTCTCACCGGAAAAGATACTGATAATTTTTCTAACAGAAGGATGCGTATTATCGTTTGGTGGGGTTCTTATAGGCTATCTCATCGGATATGGATTAAATAACCTTCTTATAATTCTTAAGATTTTGCCGCCAACTTTCACATTTAACTTCGTGTCACTATCCGTAATACTATCGATGTGTCTTATTTTAGGAGCAGTACTATTGGTCTCTTTGTATCCTGGTATTTTAGCTGCAAAAATTGTAACGCCCTCATTAGAAAGAAAGTGGAGACTTTCCACAAGACCAGTAAAAGACATCTGGGAAATAATAATTCCGGTAAAGATGAAGCATTTCGAAGCGATCGGTTTTCTCCGATACCTGCATGAGTACTACTTGGGCTCTGGAAATATGAAACCAGCGTTCAGAGTTCTTGATGTATCTGAGGCTGACATACAAAATATGGAGCTAAAACTAAATGTTCTTCTAACTCCGGTAGAGCGGAATATTGTTCAGGAAGTGGCATTTAAGGCCATCAAAGAAAAAGACGAATGTCAATTTCATATGACTATTGTAAGGAAAACAGGGGATCCAAAAATGTGGCAAAGCCGAAATAGGGCTTTTATAGACGATGCTCGAAAGCAATTTTTACTATGGAAAGCTCTTCTTCCGGAAGAAAAAAGAAAATATAGTATAAGCTTCTAGATCTCCGTAAGACCATAGTTTAGTGAAAACTTAGTGATTGAGCAAGAAGCATAATGGTCATTATTTTCAAACAAATAATATTTTTTCTTTTAGTTTAATAAATATATTTTTGTTTAAACATTTCATATAAAATTCTTATATTCATATACATCACCTATTTTCTCTGTCTCTATCAGTATATTGATAATGGGCCGTGCCGGAATATGGCTGAACGGATAAAATCCTTGGAAGTTGTTGCAACCGTGATGTGTGCTGCTCTATATGCTGTTGGCGCCTATGCAACTGCCTATATTCCATCGCCATGGGGCTTCGGACAGTTTAGGCCAGCTGTTATTATTCCAGCCTTCTTCGCGGCTCTCTTCGGCCCATTGCCAGCGGGTATTGGTGCGGCTATAGGAACCTTAATTGCGGATTCTGTTAAGCATGGAACGTTATATTTCGGAAGTCTATTTGCTGCTGTTCCAGGGAACTTCTTTGGCTTCTATATGTTTGGCCGTATATGTAAGAAATTTAGCTGGAGGAGATTTATTATTGCAACTCACATAACGCTTACCTCAGCGAACTTTTTAACCGCATTCCTATATCTCTACGCCTTCAAGTTTCTATATATGCAGCAACTAAAGGTTGGTTTCACGGATTTATTGACTCTATCATTTGGTTTAACAGTCTGGTGGTTTGTAACAATGCTCCCCTTTGTCCTAATAATCACTCCGCTTCTGATTAAAGCGGCTTCAGCAACAGCTCCATCGATAGTGCCGGAAGACGTTAAAAATAGAAGCCTAAGTAATGAGTTTCCGAAGATTGGCTTTGGGCTCTCGCTGCTGATTCCGGGTATAGTGCTCTTCACGCTTGGGCTCTTAGTTACATTCACGGACCTAGGTAAAATAATGGTGACAGCTAACAAGCTCTCAGGGATAGACCCATTACAAATACTCCTCTATTGCAGTGGAATAATATTAACGCCGCTCGGGTTATACTCAATAATTAAGTGCTCAAGATAAAGACTGGTCAAAAATATATTGGTTATCCTAACAATAGCTAACCATAGAGGCTCAAATGGATGTCCTTCATAAAGGAGAATAATTGGATTTCGAATTTTAGAGAGACTGAGAGAGTAGAGATAATCAGTCTCATAGATAACGCCATAGACCTCCTATCAACCTCCCAGAGAAGGGAGGTTAAATATTTTAGGGAGTGGGCTAAGGTGACTCATCGCTTTCCCATCGCTGAGCACGGTCTTTCAATACTTATCCGGGTTTACAATAGAGATGGATGCCATAGCATACTATTTGATGCTGGGGTTAGCCCACATGGCACCGTGACAAACGCGAGGAGAATGAGAATAAACCTAGCTGAGGTTGAGTGCGTAGTTATATCCCATGGACACTACGACCACTTCACTGGGCTTCCAGCGATTGTTAAAGCTATAGGCAAAGAAACTCTGCCAATAATAGTCCACGAAGACATGTTTAGGAGAAGAGGCACACTGGACACGAGCGGAACCATAAAGGAGCATCCGGTTTTTCCATCTGAGGATTTGGTGAGACCCGCGAAGTATGTTAAGGTGAGGCAGCCATATTTAATAGCTGATGGGCTGGTACTCGTTACTGGCGAGATTCCACGAATCACGCCTTTCGAAACTGGCTATCCGCAGCATAGGTCTTTCATTGATGGTGGATGGGAGCCGGACCCATGGATATGGGATGAACGGGCATTAGTAATTAATATTAAGCGAAAAGGCCTGGCCGTTTTATCTGGATGCGGTCACGCTGGAATAATAAATACCATACTTTACGCGCAGCAGCTAACTGGCATTGAAACGATTTACGCAGTTTTAGGTGGTTTTCACCTTACTGGAAGGGATTTTGAGGCGCGCATAAACCAAACTGTAAAGGAGCTTAAGAAGATTAATCCGCAGCTTATAGTGCCCATGCATTGCACCGGATGGCGCGCAACCTATGCGATATTTAATGCCATGCCAAACGCCTTCGTATGGAATAGCGTCGGCAACCTCTACGCGCTATAAGCCTTCAATAATGCATCTAGAAGGGTTTTATCGTATTGAAAAAGTCATATGGTTGGCCCATAAGCCCATGCTCTCCAATCTCTAAGCGAGCATCAAGAGAGTTCTTCAGGCGGGCACAATATTAGCCATTGCTATTACCGCTTTATTTGGGGAGAAAAATGATGAGGGAAGAGGGAGAGGCTATCCGAGAAGATAGGGAGGTATCATGTTTCGTTGGAAAAGGTTAAAAGACTACATTGTGGATAAGATTTCTCCAAGTGTAACCTTTGGTGGGTTAGAGGGTGTGTTAAGTTGAGTAATGTTAGAACACCAATTATACTAGTTAACTTTAAAACCTACGCTGAGGCGACTGGCGAAGCAGCCCTTAGATTAGCTGAAATGGCCGAGAAAGCCAGCGTTGAAACTGGCGTATGTATTGGTGTGGCACCGCAATTTGTTGATATATCCACAATAGCCAGAAGATTTCGTATACCAGTCTTCTCCCAGCACATAGACCCGATAGGCTATGGGAGCTTTACAGGTCATGTTCTACCAGAATCCGTGAAGCATGCCGGAGCCGTTGGAACATTAATTAATCATTCTGAGAGAAGGCTCAAGCTGGCTGATATAGATGCCGCTATAACAAGGGCCCGTGAGGTCGGCTTAATATCAGTTGTATGCACAAATAATACGCCTGTAAGCGCATCCGCAGCGGCCTTAAAACCAGACATGATAGCTGTTGAACCACCAGAGCTTATAGGCACTGGCATACCGGTTTCAAAGGCTAAGCCGGAAGTTGTCACTGGAACTGTTGAGGCGGTTAAGAGGATTAACCCGGATGTTATCGTCTTATGTGGGGCTGGAATAACTAACGGCGACGATGTTGCAGCCGCCATAAGACTTGGAACAGAGGGTGTTCTAGTGGCAAGCGGTATTGTAAGGGCCAGAGACCCATACAAAGTTATGCGTGAATTCGCTGAGGCAATACTCAGCGTTCAACGACGCTGAAACGTCGAAAGAAAACGTGTAAGAAGAGGCTTAGAGATTATGAAAGTTAGCTTTGAATGTGCCCTCTGCCTTTTCCAAAGGGGATATATGGAGATAATGGAGGCTACTGAAGACCCGGGGTTAAGGCTTAAAGCCGTGAGCCATCTCTTTAGGCTTCTAGCCAACAATTTTAGCCCCGAGGCTATACCGGCTGTTTTAGGAACAATGCGTGACAGAATAATTAAGCATGTAACTGGAAACCCAGACCCATACATAGAGAAGAAGAAATTAAGTAATATTGAAGCCATGAAGGTTCTCCCGCTAGCCGAGAAGATCATCTCCGAGGGTAAAAATCATGAGGAGAGGTTTAGAAGAGCATGCCTATGCGCAATAATCGGCAACATCATAGAATTCAATATCCCAGAACATAAATTCAGCTTTAATGAACTTGGAAAGATTATTCTTGATGCTGAGTCAGACTTAGCTGTAGACGACATACATGAAGCCTTTGAAATCGCGAGAAAATCAAAATCAATAGTTTATTTGACGGATAATGCTGGCGAAATAGTGTTTGACATACTTCTCGTTAGAGAACTAAAAAGGTTGGGTGGAAAGGTAACTGTTGCGGTAAAAGGTGAGCCAGTCTATAATGATGCCACAATGGAGGACGCATTATTCGTTGGAATAGATAAGGTGGCCGATAAAGTGATCACAACGGGGTCAGACATGATGGGTTTAATCATATCTGAATGCAGCCAGGATTTCCTAGAAGCCTATAATTCAGCAGATTTTGTTATAGCCAAGGGTATGGGTAATGCTGAAACCATAACGGAGAGCGAGCTAAAAGTCCCGCATCTTCTCCTGCTTAGGGCTAAATGTATAAACGTCGCTAATTACTTTGGGGTTAAGAGGGATAAAAATATAGCTAAACTTCTATATCCCAGAAGGGAGATTAAAAGATAGTGATGGAATGTTAACGAAGATTAAGGCTAAGGTTCAAGAGATAATCTCGACTGAAGCGAGACTAATGCATAAACTCGGCTTTAAACCAAACACCGTAAGCTTCATAGGCGTTGTTTTGGGCATATTTTCTGGAGTAACCTACTGGGCTGCTGGTGCAACCTCAACTCATATAGAAACCTATAGAATCCGCATTTTTCTGGCACTTCTCCTTCTTTTATTCTCTGGATTCTGCGATGCCCTAGATGGCGCATTAGCTAGGCTCTACGGTGAGACCACGGTCCTAGGCGGTTTCCTAGATTCCCTACTTGACAGATATGTAGATGCAGCGGTTCTATGCGGATTAATCCTCGGAGGGCTATGTGAGCCACTTTGGGGTCTCTTAGCGCTAATAGGCTCGCTATTAACGAGTTATGCCAGGGCTAGGTCTGAGGCTGCGGGTATACCAATGGAGTCCATAGGTTTGGTGGAGCGTGCTGAGAGAATTTTAATAATGGCGGTTGCGAGCGCCATAAATGTGATTCTACCGGAAACTCCCTCATTAAATACCGGCACAATCATATTAGCTTTAGCATCAAACATAACGGTTATTCAAAGAACCCTCTACTTCTCCAGCAGAGCACGCCCTAAAGCAAAAGTGAGCAGTAAATGAAGCCTAATGCTATGTCCTTAGCTTCCTCTCTTCCCTAGCCCTAACTTTAACTATGCCCCTATGAACTGCGCATGAAACACAATAGTAAAGAGTTTCAGCCCGACTCGATATATAAGCACCCTTCTGCCTAAGCTCCCTTGCCAAAACAGGGTCAACAAGCGATATACGCCTAGTAACCTTCTTAGCTTTATCACGCGGAACAAGCTCACCACACGCACTACAATGAACATAATCGCTCTTACCTTTCTGACCCTTCGAACGACCTCTACTCTTACGCTTAAACGGCATAAGCCAACAACATCCCTTTTACACTCGTCACTTTAGAAGATAGAAATACAGAGTACCCTATTATACCTTACGCTTTTAACCACTATAGCTAAAACAAAAATCTTAAATATCCAACCTATTGTATAAGATTATTCCGTAAATCGAAAATTTTTAAATAAAAATGGTTGAGACAAGTAAGGGCATGCTTGGAAGAGCTAAGTTAATACTTTTAGATGAGCCGACTGCGGGAGTGCATTACGCTATAGGTAGAAATCTCTTTAAATATATAAGTCATTTGAGGAGGACGCGCGGCCTAACGTTCTTTATTATCGAGCACAGAATAGAATTACTGTTTGACTATGTAGATTATGTATATGTTTTACATATGGGCAGAGTTCTCTCTCAAGGAACCCCTGAAGAGGTCGCATCAGATCCTAAAGTGATAGAAGCATATATTGGTGGTGCCTGAAGATGGTGCTTCTCGAATTAAATGATGTTACGTCGGGATATGGTAAGATGGTTGTTCTCGAAAAAATAAGCATGTATGTTAATGATGGAGAGATAGTTTCGCTTCTGGGCCCTAATGGTGCTGGTAAGACAACTCTTTTAAATACGATATTTGGTTTAGCGGATGTTTTTGAGGGTGAGATTAAGTTTAATGGCTTAAGTATCAGGGGTAAAAGTCCGGATAAGATTGCATCTATGGGGATAGGCTATTCGCCGCAGCAACAAAATATCTTTCCAAATTTCACGGTTGAAGAGAATCTAATGCTCGGTGCATACTTAAGAAGGGATAAGGAAGTAAGAAAGGATATGGAGGAAATATTTGAGATTTTTCCCGAGATAGAAAGAAGAAGACGTAATTTGGCTAAAACCCTTAGTGGTGGGGAGAGACAGATGCTTGCTGTTGCTAGAGCACTAATGCTTAAACCTAAGCTCTTATTATGTGATGAGCCAACAGCTGGATTAGCGCCTAAAGCTGCAAGCGCACTCGCCAAGAAAATTAAGGAAATAAGAGAACGCGGAACAACGATAATCATGGTTGAGCAGAACGCGAAAATAGCCCTAAACATATCCGATAGGACTTACATTTTATCCGGGGGTAGAATTATAGCACAAGACTTCTCAGCCAACTTCCTTATGAAAAAAGACCTTGAGCAGCTTTACTTTAAATAGTATTCACGCTATCTTTCAAAAAATTTTTCAATCTCTCTAGCCATCTTCATTTTATGCAAGGGACTCTTGTAAACGCTATTGCTGTGGTGATTGGCAGCTTAATTGGGATTTTTTTACGCGGCAAGTTTCCTGACAGGGTTAAGAGCATCGTTTTTCAGGGTATAGGACTCGTGACCCTTTTTATTGGTTTTCAAATGGCTATGAAGACTGGAAACTTGGTTGTATTATTTTTCAGCATGCTCATTGGCGCCATTGTAGGTGAACTCCTTAATATCGAGGGGCATATTGAGAATTTTGGGGCTTTCATTAAATCAAAAATTAGCGCAGGAGAGGATAGATTTGTTGAGGGTTTTATAACGGCTTTCCTAATTTTCTGTATGGGTTCAATGACTATTGTAGGTTCGATTGAGGATGGCTTGAATGGAAACCCTAGCATTTTGTATGCTAAGTCTATGCTTGACGGCTTTGCATCAATATCGCTTGCATCCGTATTAGGTGTCGGAGTTCTCTTCTCAGCAATACCATTATTATTGTATCAAGGTGGAATAACATTGCTTGCGTCGCTATCAAAGGTATTCTTTACCGAAGCAGTCGTAAACGAGCTTAGTGCAACAGGCGGCATAATATTGATAGGATTGGGGATTAATCTTCTTGAAATAAGGAAGATTAGAGTTGCAAATCTGCTACCTTCCCTCCTAGTTTCAGCGGCTATAACATATATCTTACCCTATCTATAGTTCGTCTAGAAGGTTTCCGGAATGTTTGATATTGTAACTATAGGGCACTTCGCAATAGACTTTATAAAACCGTTGGGTGAAACAAGGCTGAGAAAGAGGGTCGGTGGTCCGCCAACATATGTATCTCTCTCCGCTAAAAAGCTCGGCTCCTCAGTTTCAGTCATATCTAAGGTTGGAGAAGACTTTCCAGTAAGGTATATCCTATGGCTTAAAAGACAGGGTGTAGATTTATCCGGTTTAAAAATATGCAAGTTTTCTAGGACGACAAGTTTCGTGATAGAATATCGTTCGGATGGTGGAAGAGACATGTTTCTCAGAAATAAGGCTCCACCAATTCACATTGAGGATTTACCATTCTCATTAGAAGCTAAAGCAATTCATATATCACCTATAATTGGTGAAGTCTCAGCAGACTTAATAAGGGAAGCCAGTAATCTTACACCTACTTTGACGCTTGACCCACAAGGATTGCTTAGACACTTCGATGATAAGGGAAGAGTGAGCTTACATGGAGTAGAAAACTTGGATTTTCTTAAGCACATTAGAATCTTTAAATCTTCTGAGAGGGAGATAAAGGTTTTAGCTGGAAGAGAAAATACTATCGAAGCACTTAAGAAGGTTAGAGAATATGGTGTAGAGATAGCGATATCTACAATGGGCGATAAAGGTGTGCTATTGTCCTTTAATAATAAAATCTTTAGCGTGCCAGCCGCTAAACCTAAAATCGCTGTAGACCCAACTGGTGCTGGAGACGCGTTCATAGGTGCCTTTCTAGCCGAATATATTAGGGGCGAAAATCCATTATGGTGTGCGTGTGTCGGGGTGGCCGCATCCTCATTCTTAATTGAGAAGGTTGGTCCTAGAGGTTTTAGGAGTAAAAGAGATGTCCATAGAAGGGCGATGGAAGTATATGAGAAAGCTTTAACCATCGGCTAACGGATAAAGAGACACTTAGATAGAATTATGGAAGGTGCGCTTTAAATGGGGAAGATTTCTAAAGGCGCAAAATGCGGTGTTGAGGGATGTAATAAAGAGGCTATTCGTTCTCTAGACTTCGGAAAGGTTTATGCGGCTGGCTTAAAAGTTAGGGGCGAAAGGAGAGTTTTTCTCTGCAAAGAACACTATAAAGAGTATAAGAGGATGACAAAGAAGGATAGGATTGTCGATAAATGGAGGAGAGCAATGCCCTAATGCCCATGCTACAGAAAATTTATTTTAATAAGTGGATACCAGTATAATTGTTATCCGCGTCTCGACGGTGTATAATCCTTGAAAATACTCCAGCTCCACTCAAACTTTATCGAATATCGTCCGATTGAGAAGGAAATTTCCTCAGCTGAGGATGTTGATAAAAGAATCTATCGCCTAGAGGATTTGGTTGTCTTATTCACTTGTGTTGAAAAGGGCGATACGATTGAAACGGCTTATAAAGCCATAGATGAGGTGAAAGAGTTCCTTAATAAAGTGAAAGTGAATCGAATTTTAATCTATCCCTATGCCCATCTAAGTTCCGAGCTCGCGGAGCCCTCTGAAGCTCTAAAAATTCTGGAGGAGATGGGAGTTTACGCTAGTAAGCTTGGTATAGAAGCCTATCGTGCGCCTTTTGGATGGTGTAAGGAGTTCTCGATATCGGTTAAAGGCCACCCGCTAGCAGAGCAATTCAAATCGATAGTTTTAGGTGGGGGGAAGACTGGAAAGGGCGAAGTTATATCTAAGGCTTTAGAGGCTGAGGAGAAAATAGTGTCCCATTGGTTCATTCTTAAGCCCGATGGAAGCATGGTTCCGGTTGAGGAGTTTGATTTTGCTGGACATGAGAATCTTAGGAAATTTGCTGCCTACGAAATATCTAAGTCTAGAGCCGCGCAGCAAACACCGCCGCATGTGATCCTGATGAGGAAGCTTGAATTGGCGGATTATGAGGATGCAAGTGACCCCGGAAACTTTAGATGGTATCCTAAGGGCAATCTAATTAAGTCCCTTATAGAGGAATTTGTAACAGAGAAGGTTATTGCTTATGGAGCTTTAAAGGTTGAAACCCCAATAATGTATGACCTTGAGCATCCAGCTTTGGCGAATTACTTGCATAGGTTTCCAGCCCGCCAATATATAGTCAAGTCAGAGGATAAGGAACTCTTTCTACGCTTCAGCGCGTGCTTCGGACAGTTTTTAATGCTTCATGATGCACAGATTTCTTACAGACATCTACCGCTCAAAATATATGAACTAACACATTATAGCTTCCGTAGAGAGAAGAGCGGTGAACTTGCTGGATTGAGGAGACTTAGGGCTTTTACAATGCCCGATTGCCATGCATTATGTGCTGATATGGAGCAGGCAAAGGAGGAAGCCATCAAAAGGTTTAAGCTGAGTATGGAGACTCTTGAGGGTATAGGATTAACTCGAGAAGACTACGAATTGGCGATAAGATTCACCAAAGACTTCTATGCGGCAAATAGGGACTTTATAGTCTCGCTTGTTAGCCTATTTGGCAAGCCAGCCCTAGTTGAAATGTGGGATGAACGCTTCTTCTACTTCGTTTTAAAGTGGGAATTTAACTTCGTCGACAACTTAGATAAGGCATCAGCTCTATCAACCGACCAAATAGATATAGAGAATGCTGAGAGATATGGAATAACGTATGTGGATGAGAAAGGCGAAAAGAAATATCCGCTAATATTGCATTGCTCGCCCAGTGGCGCTATTGAAAGAGACATATATGCATTGCTAGAGAAGGCTTATAAAATACAGAAGACGGGTGGAACGCCGATGCTACCGCTCTGGCTTTCACCAACGCAGGTTAGAATTGTACCGGTTAGTGAAAACTTTTATAATGAAGCGGAGAAAATGGCTGAGGAGATATCGAAGCGGAGGATTAGGGCTGATTGGGACGATAGACCTTTAACAATGCAGAAAAAGATTAGGGAGGCAGAGATGGAATGGATTCCATATATAGTCGTCATTGGACAAGAAGAGGTTTCAACCGGAATGCTAGCCGTTAGAGATAGACGCTTGAGAGGTGAGCGTAAGATTAGAAGAATGCGTCTGGAGGAATTAATAGACGAGATAAGAAAGGAAACGGAGGATAAGCCCTTTAAGCCCCTAACGCTTCCAATGGCCCTCTCTAAGAGACCGCGCTTCTATGGCTGACAGCTAAATAGTCTAGGAAAGGAAAATAGATATATTTGCTGAGCCATAACAAAATTATTCTTGTATTTGCCCTAAGGAGGATGCTGAATTGTCCACCTCAAAGGATGATCTGTTAGTATATATTGACGGTAAATATTATCCTAAGGATGAAGCGAAAATATCCGTTTTTGACCATGGCTTTCTTTATGGAGACGGTGTCTTTGAAGGTATACGTGCGTACAATGGTGTAGTCTTTAAGCTCAAGGAGCACATAGACCGCCTCTACAACTCAGCCCACGCAATAATGCTAGATATACCATTAACTAAGGATGAGATGATAGAGGCTGTTCTTGAAACTTTGAGGAAAAATAATCTCCGCGATGCCTACATAAGGCTTGTGGTAACTAGAGGTATTGGGGATTTAGGTTTAGATCCAAGGAAGTGCTCTAAACCATCGGTTGTAATTATAGCCGTGCCGATGCTTAGTCTCTATGATGAGGAGAAGCGTAAAAAAGGTATAAGTATGATTGTTTCGTGGATTAGGAGAGACCCGGTTGATGCGACATCGCATGAGATAAAATCCTTGAATTACCTGAATAGCATATTGGCCAAGATTGAGGCTAATAACGTTGGAGCTGATGAGGCGCTAATATTGGATATTAATGGGTATATCTGTGAGGCGACTGGCGAAAATATATTTATCGTGAAAGATGGAAAACTTTATACTCCACCAAGGTCTAGCGGTGCTTTGCCAGGAATAACTGCAAGCGTAATAAAAAAGATAGCTGTAAAGTTAGGATATAAAGTTATTGAGCGAAATCTGACGGTTGCGGAGTTGTATAGCGCGGATGAGGCCTTCTTAACTGGAACTGGTGCAGAAATAATGCCGATAAGGGAGGTTAATAAGCGGAGAATAGGTGAAGGGAGAATAGGGCCAATTACAGAAAAGATTCTTGAGGAATTTATGAAGATTGTGCGCGACCCAAAAGAGGGGATACCAATATACTAATGGTTATCCTACAACCATAACCTTTTTCACTTGCGGGATTCTTGCCTTTAAATATCTTTCCACGCCAAATTGTAATGTCATCATTGAGAATGGGCATCCAGCGCATGCTCCCTTAAGCTTAACCTTAACTATTCCATCTTCTGTAACATCGACTAATTCTATGTCTCCTCCATCCGCTCTTAGGCTTGGCTGAATTTCCTTTATCACCTTTTCAACTTCTGCCTTCATTCTTAATCTCTCCTATAACATGGTTATAGAAACTAGCGGGCATATAAACTTTCCCTAACAATCCCATTAACGCTTATATGTCTCTTCATAAAAAAGATGGTAGGCTGCTTCGTGTTGGAGTGCCGAATGGAGATGGTTGAACTCATCTTTTGGAAGATGCATGGCTTAGGAAACGACTATATTTTAATCGATAATAGGGATGGGAGATTACATGAGGAGATTCTTAGCCTATTAGCTCAAAAGCTTTGTAGGAGGAGGTTTTCCGTTGGGGCCGATGGGCTACTTTTGGTCTATGATTCCGATGTTGCTGATGTAAAGATGAGAATATTTAATGCTGATGGAAGCGAGGCGGAGATGTGTGGGAATGGTATAAGGTGCATAGCAAAATACTGTTATGAAAACGGAATAATCAAGAGGGATGAGATGAGAATAGAAACTCTTGCGGGAATAAGAACCGTCTGGCTTAATATAGAGGATGATAGGGTTAGGACTGTAACCGTAGATATGGGTAGCCCAGTATTTAGAAGGGAGCATATACCAGTTGCTGGCGAGGGGGATTTCATAGATGAGGAGCTGAGAGTTAACTGTGAAGTTTTTAGGGCAACGTGCCTATCAGTTGGTAATCCGCACTGTGTAATTTTCGTTGAGAATGTGGACGATTTCCCGGTCACATATTATGGACCCAAAATTGAAAATCATCCCCTTTTCCCGAAGAAGATAAATGTTGAGTTCGTTCAAGTGATTAGGCAAGATTTAATTAAGGTAAGGGTTTGGGAGAGGGGTGTTGGTGAGACGCTCGCATGTGGCACTGGGGCATGTGCAAGTGTTGTCGCTGGAAAAATTCTTGGGAAAGTAAATCGCGAATGCGCTGTTCAGCTCTTAGGCGGAGAGCTTAAAATAAAGTATGATGAAGGTGATAGAATATTTATGTCGGGTCCAGCTGAAACAGTCTATAAAGGTATTATTGATTTGGAGGGTTTGATTTGAGGTTTCAGCTAGCTGATAGGGTTAAGAGACTTCCACCCTATCTCTTTGCAGAGCTGGAGAAGATAATAAGCGAGAAGAAGCAGCAGGGCGTTGACTTGATATCATTGAGCATCGGCGACCCGGATTTACCGCCACCATCCTTCGTTTTAGAGACCCTTAAAGAGGAGAGTGCGAATCCGAAGAACCATAACTACTCGTTTAGTCAAGGTGAGCCATATTTTAGGGAGGCTGTTGCAGAATGGTATAAGAGGCGCTTCGGAGTTGACTTAGACCCAAAAAAGGAGGTTATAGCATTAATAGGTTCTAAGGAGGGTATAGCAAACTTCTCAAGAGCTTTTGTTAATCCTGGAGATAAAGTTCTTGTTCCAGACCCGGCTTATCCCGTTTATGCAAATGGCAGCACACTGTTAAGTGATGGAATACCTGTTTCAATGCCCCTGCTTGAGGAGAATGATTTTAGGCCGGATTTAGAGTCGCTGAATCTTAGTGGCATTAAAATGGTTTTCCTTAATTACCCGAATAATCCAACTGGAAGCGTTATGACTAAGAGTGAGCTTAAGGCGATTGTTGATTTAGCTCGCGAGAAGAATGTGATATTATGCTATGATAATGCATATTCTGAGATAGCGTTTGATGGTTATAAGGCGCCTAGTATACTTGAGGTTGATGGCGCAATGGAGGTTGCTATAGAATTCCATTCATGCTCAAAGACATTTAATATGACTGGTGATAGAATAGGATTTGCCGTTGGAAATAGCGAGTTGATAGAGGGGCTTGTGAAAGTTAAGTCTCAAATAGATTCGGGCCCACCAGTTTATATACAAAAGGTTGCGGCAAAGGCGCTGCAAAGCTACGTTGATGGTGAGCCGCCAGAATACTTGAAGTGGGTAAATAGGGTATATGCCGAGAGGAGAGATACTCTGCTTAAGGGCTTAAGGGCTGTTGGGCTTGAAGCCAGGAAACCCCTAGCAACATTCTACGTTTGGGCGAAGTGTGGTGGGAGTTCGATAGAGTTCGCATCAAGACTTATAGATGCCGGTGTGATAGTTGCTCCTGGAATAGGATTCGGAAAGTATGGTGAGGGGTATATTAGGTTTTCGATAACTCAGCCTAAAGAGCGCATAGAAGAGGCATGTGAGAGAATTAAGAGGGCATTGACGCGCTAATTAACCTCCACAAAATGCTGTTTTAGAGGGAGAAGAATATATAGTGAACATTGAGAAAGCATATATTTGGTCTTCCATTTTAAGTCTCCTCTTGGAAGGATAAGCCTTGCAGCAACAGTATGATGTGATAATTGTCGGTGCCGGTCCGGCTGGAATATTCTGCGCCTTAGAGCTCGCAAAGAGCACAGACCTTAAAATAATTATGCTTGAGAAGGGTCCAGACATTGATAAGCGCAGATGCCCCGCAACCAGAGGGTTAGGATGCGTGAACTGCGAGCCCTGCTCTTTACTTTCTGGCTGGGGTGGTGCTGGAGCTTTCAGTGATGGAAAACTGACCATATCGACTTCTGTTGGCGGATGGCTTAGCGAATATGTTGGTGAGGAAAGACTTTCAAAGCTGATAAATTACGTGGATAGCATATATGTGAAGTATGGTGGAACACAAAAGGTTTACGGGGAAGATTTAGATGAAGTTGAAAGGATAGAGCGGAAGGCAGCGCTCGCGGGTCTAACGCTTGTTAAGCAGAAGATACGCCACCTTGGAACGGAGAAGTGCGCTGAGGTTCTTCAGAAGATGCGCCGTGAACTAAATAATAGTGTTGAGGTTAGAACTAGGACCGAGGTTAAGAGTTTACTTGTAAAGAATGGTGTTGCTAGGGGTGTTGAAATCGTTGACGGTGAGAAGATTTATGGAAAGTATGTTGTTGTCGCGCCTGGGAGGAGTGGTGCTGAGTGGTTGAAGAGCGAGGCCCAGTCTCTTGGATTAAAGACCCTTAATAATCCGGTTGATGTTGGTGTTAGGGTTGAGGTTTTAGCAGTAACGATGGAAGAGCTCACAAACGCATTATATGAGCCGAAGTTCATATATTACTCGAAGGCTTTTGATGACCAGGTTAGAACTTTCTGTGTCAATCCCTATGGTGAGGTTATCACCGAATCATATGGTGGTGTGATAAGCGTTAATGGGCAAAGCTATGCTGAAAGAAAGACGGAGAACACGAATTTTGCTATATTGGTTAGCACATCGTTTACCTACCCATTTCGGGAGCCGATAGCGTATGGCGAATACATC
This sequence comes from Candidatus Bathyarchaeota archaeon, assembly GCA_018396655.1. Lineage (GTDB taxonomy): Archaea > Thermoproteota > Bathyarchaeia > Bathyarchaeales > DTEX01 > DTEX01. The sequence goes on along the minus strand of JAGTQF010000017.1, from coordinate 15,852 downwards.
GCTAGACTGGCAAATCTATTGAGTGGTGGTGTGATAATACAGCGCTTAGGTGACCTAGAGTTAGGTAGGAGGTCAACTGAGGAGCGTATAAGCCGGAGTGTTGTTAAGCCAACCCTTAAAGTTGCAACACCCGGGGACTTAAGCTTCGTCTTACCCTACAGGTATCTTGCGGATATTAAGGAGATGCTTATGGCGCTTGATAAGGTTGCGCCGGGAATATACTCGAAGGATACCCTGCTTTATGGTGTTGAGGTGAAATTCTACTCTTCTAGGCTGGAGTTGAATGGAAACTTAGAGACTAGGATAAAGAATCTCTTTACTATAGGGGATGGTGCTGGTGTGACGCGCGGCTTAATACAGGCGAGCGCCAGTGGGGTTATAGTGGCTGAGGAGATAATGCGCAGAGAGAAGGAACATGTTAAGCATCGAAGCGATTAGTAGGCTAGAATAATAGCGGTAGAAGGGCGTAAACTTTAGCTGCTGAAATCAATCCATCAACAGTAACATACTCGTTTGGGGCATGCGCCAGCTCCTCTATGCCAGCACCAAAACCTAGGCAGGGTATGCCCAAAGCCTTCTTTATTGGTATAGCGTCGGTTGCACCTAAAAGTATTTTCGGTCTGGGTTTAATGCCAGTTGCGATTTCAACAGCCCTTCTTAAGCTTATGGCGAAATCCGAATCCCAGCGCTCATAATATCCGCCCTCTAAGCCATATACTTCAGCCTCAACACCCCTCACTTTAAGGGGGTCTAGAATCTCATGTATGCGGTCAGCGATACTCTTAGGGTCTACGCCGGGAGATATTCTTATGTCGAAGGATGCCTCAGCATAATCCGGAATAACATTAACTTTTACTCCACCGCTTATCATCGTTAGGCTAACGGTTGGATAGTGGTATGTCCTCCTTATAGCATTCATTTGCTCACTTGTCAGGTTTTTATCGGCTAAGAGATATTCCACGCTCGATTTAACCATCTCCTCTAAATCTATTGGTAGGCTAAGCCTATATTCGCTAATTCTCTTCACTCGCTCAACTGCCAGAAGCAGTTTATCTATGGCATTATCCCCATAAAAGGGCATGCTTCCATGCGCTGTTCTCCCAGAAACCTTGAGGCGGAGACGCAGATAACCCTTACAGCCAACGTCAATATATGGCTCGGTGGATGGTGCTCTACTGAGTGAGTCGCCTATCAAGCATGCGTCGCCATTTATTAGGCCGCTCTCAATGAGCCAGCGAGTTCCATCCGGCGAGCCGACCTCCTCATCACATGTAAACCAGAAATCAACTGTGGTTCGGCTATCAATCTCAATCTCGCTTAGAACCTTCGCTGCCACCATAGCGGCTGCACATGAACCTTTCATGTCGCTTGCGCCCCTACCATAAATCCTCTCGCCCTCAATAACCCCGCTAAAGGGGTCGTAAATCCATCTTTCTCGAGTTCCAGCCGGGACAACATCTAAGTGGCCAAGCCAAACTATGCTCTTACCCGACTTGCCGGGAACTCTGGCGTGAACATTCACTTTTTTGTCTTCCCTGGAATAAAGAGAGGTTTTTATGCCAGCGCTCTCAAGGTATGACTTAACATATTTTGCGCTCTCAAGAGTATCGCTTGGTGGAGAAATAGTTTGAAATCTTATGAGGTTTGATGTGAGTGATATTAATTCGGTTTTTAACCCCTCAATCCTACTTAAAATGTCGCATATTAAGCTTGGGGAAGCCATGTAATCACGCTTCTTTTTGTTGAGGGCTAAGTTACAATATCACTAAGCCTATTATTCTCAGCAGCATATTTAATCTCAAGCATTGGAAGGTCCATTGGTGTCTCTATCCTATCAACCCCATACCGCCTAATAATCCTCTGGTATTTTAGCGTAAGCCTGCGCATCTCCGGTGATGTTGGCCCAACGCATGGGCTTCCAGGGACCCTAGGGCTCACGTCGAAAACATAGAATGCTAGTCTTTTCTGTTCCGGGTCGTCGGCGTCGTAGGCTATGGCTCCCTGAAGGGCGAATAGCCCTATCATGCCTGGTGGATGTTCCTGCTCACATATTCTCCTAAATTTTTCGGCAGCCTCATAAACAAGGGGTTTCTGAGACTCCCTCATCGTTAGGCCGTAATGGCCTATTTCCTCATTTTTTATTGGGACATCTAGCATTAGCTGGTCTCTCGCTGGTAGGCTTAAGATTCCATGAAGATTCGTTTGCTTCCTATCGTCAAAGCCTAGAAAATCAAAGTCTCCAAAGTAATCTTTCAATGCCCAGCCTTGAAAGTTCGCGTTGAACTTTTGTCCTAAAACATACTCTTCTATGCGCGCTCTTCTTAAGCCCTCCTCGTCTATAACGTCCTTTCTTATTAGCTCCTCAGCCTTCCTAAAATAGTCCTCGGGCGAGGAAGCGTAAAAGAAAGCTCTTTCCAGCGGCTTCTTTTTTTGCTGAACCTTAACTATGACGAGCCTATCAATATCCTCCGGCCTATCAAACTTCTTAGGTATTTTTATGCCAGCTCTCTCTAAGAGCCAATATTGGTTTCTTGAGGCATTCCTCTCCTCAGCCCTAAGGAGGAAGCGGCTCCCATAAATTGGGACCTTAAATTTTCCCTCAATATTATCGTATCCGACGTAAACTGAAAATGAGCGGTTGGGAATGAATATTGTGTTTAATTCCAGCATTCTTTCTTGAATATCATCTCTTATTATGTCTGAGAATTTATCTAGGAGAATAACGTGGTCGAATAAATGCCTATTATAGTTTGCATAGAGGGCTTCGCGCCCCTTTTGGCAGACAACAATGGTTGGAAAGCCAAATGCCTTAGCCGATATGCCAACCTCTTCGGCTGAGTGGGAGCCTAAAACACCTATTGTTATTTTTTCTGGGTTATATTCTGAGACGATTTTTTGGATTTCGCTTCTATTAATGGTCAAATGTTATCACCGCGAAATATACTATTCTCCTACCCTAATATTTCCTTTAACCTATCCTGCTCTATAGCCTCTCTAATCTCTACCGCTATTCTGCGTCCTGTGCTCATTGGTTTACCATGTTTTATAAGCGCGTATGGAGATGTCTCCATGAATACGTTGGTTCCGGCAACGATGCGGGCTGATATCTCAAAGACATAGAATTTTAGGTCTGGAGTTACAACGGTCTCTAGGCAGAATGGTCCATATATTCCTGGACTGCAGATTTCCTTAGATGCCTCAACAACTTTTTGCCCAATTCTGAAGACTTCCGGTAGGAGGGATTCTCGGAGCATGAGTGGGAAGTTTCCGACAATAGTATATGTGACTTTTAAGTCGCGCTGCATGTTAGCGGGTATTCTACCAATTCCATCCACATTCGATTCGTATCGCCTATCGAAGCCCATGAGCTCAAGCTCGCTGCGTATGACCGAGTAGAAATAGTGTATGTAGACGGGTATGCCAACAATATACTCTTGTATGATATACTCCTTTGCTGAACCTATCTTACGCCTGAACTCCCTTTCGTTTCTAGCTAGAAAGTATCCTTGGCCGCCTCTGGCGCCTTGAAACTTAACTATCACAAGTCTATCTATTTCGGATGGGTCTTTGAAGACTTTAGGTAGGTTGAGACCAGCCTTCTCTAGCCAAATCCGCTGCTTATCCCTATCGCTCTCCCAATGAAGTATTCTTTTATTGCCATAATAGAGAACCTTCATATTCTCAATAACCCTTAAATCAATGTAGGTTATTAGGGAGGCATGCGGGATTAAAATGGCATTACGCTTTATCAAATCATCCTCAACCTTATGGAAATCGCTGTATGAAGGTATCTCAATAATCTCATCCGCAACACCAAAGTGCCTATAAACGAATGCGTGGTCACTTTTGCATATAGCAATTGTTCTGAAACCTTCATCCTTGGCGCCCTTCAATATTTGGAGTGCTGAATGGCTTCCAAGAGTTGCTATGGCATATTTCACCGCAGTTCACCTAAATGGAATCTCAACTTATTTTACCGGGGGAAACTAAATAAGTATTGCTTGGGCTATCTTCTCATTAACCTTGAGTCTTTTCTTCTTTAGGAATTCTACTGTCCTCCATCCTCATAGACTTAAAAACGATTTTTAGAAAAGCGTAAGTTGATACCTCCCTATCTTTTGGATAGCCTCTCCCTCTCCTTCCCTCCGCATCTCGTGATTGGGTTCTCAAGTAAACTGTTTACGTTGAGGTTTTGGATAAGCATTTTAAGCGCCCACATACTATAGTATTTTGAGCGAGATTGAGCCTAGAATCCATAAATGAACCCTATAAGTCTCTCCTTAAGAGTTTAATGGAACTTTTGCATAAGAGTCTACGCGATAATCTCGTATCAGTTGTCGTCTATGGAAGTGTTGCGCGTGGTTCAGCTCGAAAGGACGGTGATATAGACATACTTATAGTTGCTGAGAATCTTCCTAAGAGCCGTATGGAACGTCAAAGAATGTTTCTTGAAATCGAGAGCTCTCTTGAACCCCTCATAAACGAATTATGGGATAGGGGTTTTTACGTGGACTTTTCGCCATTAATCCTAAGCAGGGAGGAGGCATCCAAGATTAGACCAATATATCTCGATATGGTTGAGGATGCAATAATACTCTATGATAAAGAGGGCTTCTTTGGAAATATTTTAGAGAGGCTTAAGCGGAGGCTTAAGGAGCTTGGTGCGAGAAGAGAGTGGATTGGTAACAAATGGTATTGGATTCTAAAGCCCAATATAAAGTTCGGTGAGGTTGTGGAGATTGAATAATATTGAAATGGCTAGGTCGTATTTTAGGCAGGCTGAGGAAAGGGTCAAGCATGCTGAGGAGGCTATAGAAACTGGTAATTACGCATTTACGATACGTCAGAGTCAGGAATCTGTTGAGCTAGCCTTGAAAGGTGTACTAAGGCTATTAACTATAGAGCCTCCAAAATGGCATGATGTAGGCCCAATAATTAAGAGGAACAGGGAGCTTTTCCCACAGTGGTTTAGGGATAGGATTGATGAAATTGCCTCAATCTCCAGAAAGCTTAGGCGTGAAAGGGAGCCAAGCATGTATGGCGACGAAGAGACTGGCACACCACCAGACCAGCTATATAGCCTACTAGATGCTAAAGAGGCTCTGGAATCAGCAAAAACAGTTCTAAAGGTATGTTTAAGGCTTATGGAAGAGTATGAGCATAGATGAAGCATCACTTTAAGAGTTAGGGGAGTGCCCCCTCCTATATAATACACCTCTCGGGTCCTTAAGCAGCAAAATCAGCTCCCAGAACATCAGAGATACTGTCAATAAAATTATGCCTAAGGCAACCGCTTCAGCAGTCAATTCAATAAAGGCTCCATCGCCTATTAGATATCCAATTAAGCGGTCAACGAAAACCATGAATGTTGCGCCCCAAAGCATTAGAGCGAGAAATTTAAGCATATATCTATCATCTTCAGCCCTAGAATACCATATGGCCGTGGCCACAGTTGCCGCTAGGGCCAATATTATAAGCCACACACGCTTCTTCTCCTTCTAATTCTAAAACTTTATATTGGTGTTACGAAATTTAAAATTTGTGTTACCAAGGAGTGAACTAAATTGGCTTGCTTCCTGGTTCCAATGGTTCTGGCAATTATAACAACCGCTCTACAAAAGGCATCTAAAGGTGTGGCTGAGAAACTTAAGCTCAATCTGCTAAATGCATTACTTTGGGGAGGCGTAATCCTTCTAGCTGCTGAGCATGCTTGGCATGGGGAAATTGTTCCCTGGCCGCCGTTCTTAACTGCTATGGCAACTCCATCGGAGATGTCAGTTATGCTTCATGAGATAGCAATCGTTGGAACAGCTATGTCCGTTCTCTCTTTTGCGGCTTGGGGCGCGATGCTTGCGGTGAACTATTATATGCCGAAAGCCATTACACTGAGGGGCTTAAGCCTTCCAAAACCTGCCAAAAGATAGCATTTTTATCCTCCCAACAATATTTTTATTGCTGGCTTCCCTTTATCACCGGCTTAGCCCACCTTCCATATTTTATCCAAGCGATGGATATTATGCCACCTATTATATTGCTTAATGCTATTGCTAGCCAGGCACCGAATGGACCCATATTAGCTGTGAACGCTAGGACGTAGCCTAAACCAACCCTTAATCCCCACAGCCTAAATATCCCAATCGATGTTGGAATAAGTGTGTGGCCGGAGCCTCTGCCAGTTGACATTGCAGTCATGAAGAGGCCGAAGAATGGTAATGTGGGTAGGAGCGTTTGCAGGAATCTAACGGTCTCAGCTATTATTAGCGGGTCCTCAGCAAATGTATCGGCTAAAACCTCCCTAATGGGATAGATTATAGACGCGCCTAAAGCAACAAGGGCGAATAATAGAAGGGCAGACTTAAAGGCTATTTCTCTCGCCCTCTCAATCTTCTCAGCCCCAAGGTTCTGCCCAACCATTATCGATGTTGCACCACTTAGGCCGAAGAGAGCTGCGTCAACAATATCCATTATAATGAAGCCTATTGCGTAGGCTGTAGCCGCAACTATGCCCAGCATATTTACGATTCTCAGCTGCATTAGGAAGGCAAAGCCGTTGGTTAAGCCAAGCACTAGTATAGGTAGGCTTATCCGCATGACTAGAAGAGCCCACTCTAAATCTATGTCCTTGGTGAACGCTATTTTAAGCTCAGGATAATTCCTTCTAACAATATATGCCAACGTGAGGGTAGATATGGTTTTACCCATAACGTCTGTAAGAGATGCACCTATAACACCCAATCTTGGGAAGGGCCCTATACCCGAAATTAAAAATGGATCCAGTAGAACATTTAGGCTGACAGCAAAAGCATTAATCATCGCCGGCCTTCTAGTATCGCCTACGCTCTGCAGTAATGTTGTAAAGGTTAATGCTAGATAATTTAGGAAAATATCGAACGATATTATGCCAGAGTACTTCATAACCTCATCAAAAATTTCCGGGGGAGTAGATAGAATCCATGTGAAAATGAAGCCCCTAAATGTTAGGAGGGTTGCACATAAGATGCCTCCGGCGAAGAACGCTATCGTAAAGAACCGTGATGCTGAGCGGCTTGCCTCTCTATAGGCTTTTCCACCAATATATTGGGAGACCATACTTAAGCAGGCGGCTGTCAGAGCATTAATTAATGCCTGAAAAAGCATTATTATTGGCCAAGTCTGCCTAGGGACTGCGACTACAACCTCGCTGTAAGCGCTCAACCAATATGCATCCGCAGTATTATACGCCACGACAATAAGTTGATTTAGAAGCGGAGGCGCACCAAGCCACAGAAGCATGCGGATAATTGGTCCATTAACAATCCTATCTCTGTATCTGCCTATAGATTCCACTTTAGTATCAGGCGGTTCATCAGATTCATCTGACATACGCTATTCCAGATAGATTTGATGCTTAAAAATATTTTCCATTAAATGTGAGCGAAAAACCTTTATTTCGGTTCTCGACAATAATTGCTATCGCCCATTCAAAGGCTCCCTGCATTTTCAACCTTGAAGGAACAATTAACCTTCACCCATGCTCGGAAAGGGAAGGTTCATGAATACTATCGCTCTCGTCGCTCCAGCAGCAGGCGTCATAGCACAGTTCCTTTCCGCTCTCTTAGCCCACACCATTTTTCATAAATCTAGTAAATCAGGGATTATAATGGATATCTCTAAGATAATTAGGGATAGCGCAATAACCTACTTAAATAAGCAGTTTCTTTTTGTCGCAGTATTCGGCGCGATTTTAGCCGTGATGGCAGGCTTAGCATTTGGTCTACTTACGGCAGTAACGTTCTCCCTCGGAGCCACCTTCTCAGCTATCTCAGCGTATATAAGCACGCTCATAGCCGTAAACGCCAACTCTAGAACCGTCAGAGCGGCCAATAAAGGGTTCCATTATGCCTTTCTAACGGCCTTTAGATATGGGACAGCAATAGGGCTATCGTTAACAGGCTTCGGCCTCCTAATTATAAGCGGATTATATCTAGCGCTCTCAAGCCTAGGCTATAGCAACCCTGCATCACTTGTAGGCTTAGGCTTCGGAGCCAGCCTAGTAGGCCTATTTGCACGAGTTGGAGGAGGAATCTACACCAAAGCCGCCGATATAAGCGCAGACTTAGTTGGGAAGGTTGAGATGGGCCTTGCGGAAGACGACCCACGTAATCCAGCGGCAATTGCCGACCAGGTTGGCGATAACGTTGGCGATGTTGCTGGAACAGGCTCGGATGTCTTTCAATCCTATGTTTGCACATCTATTGCGGCCATGATTCTCGGTTCCTCTCTGTATGGCGATGAGGGAATTGTGTATCCGCTGGCAGTTTTAGGTTTTGGGCTTCTCTCTTCAGCTGCCGGCTCATTATTCCTTAGGTTAGGCGGCAAAAGAATTAGGTTCTCAGTTTATTCTGGGGTTTACGCCTCGGCTATATTAGCATCTTTAGCATCCGCCCTGCTCTCTATGGCATTATTTGGTAGCTTAAGTGTCTTCTATGCCACGCTCACCGGAATAATAGCCATATTACTACTCACCCACGCAACTGAATACTACACTTCACCAGAGAAAAAGCCAGTCAAGGCTATCGCAAAAGCATCGGGAACGGGGCCAGCAGTAAACATTCTATCCGGACTCTCAGTGGGTTTGGAAGGAACAGCCCTTCCGGTCATCATATTCTCGACAGCCGTCCTCTTAGCCTACCTTTTCGAGGGCCTTTATGGCATAACGCTCGTAGCTGTTGGTTTCCTATCCATAATGGCAACATTCATTTCAATGGCATCCTACGGTCCAATCGTCGATAACGCCAATGGGCTTGTCACCATGGCCAGAATAGGCGATAATCTCCGCAGAACAATGGATATGCTCGACTCGGTTGGAAACATCACAAAGGCCATCTGTAAAGTTTATGCCATTGGGACATCGGCCTTGGCTCAGGTAGCCCTATTTTCAGCTTATCTTAATGCCGCGCACCTTAGTGCACTTGATGCAGCTAGTCCAAAGACCATATCCGGTATGCTTATTGGTGGCGTATTATCCTTCTTTCTATGCTCGCTAATTATTAGAGCTGTTAGCAGAGCCGCGTATGTAATGATTAGGGAGATACGTAGACAACTTAATGGCAGCATGAATGGTGAACTAAAACCTAACTATAATCGCTGCATAAGTATAAGCACGAAAGCCGCTTTAGGGGGCATGTTCTATCCAGCAGCGTTCTCTATAGCAGTTCCATTCGCAGTTGGAATATTTCTTGGGCCTGAATCTTTAGGAGGATTAATGGCCGGAAACCTTGTGACAACGTTACCCTTATCACTCTTCATGTGCATAAGCGGTGCGGCATGGGATAATGCCAAAAAATATATCGAAACTGGCGGGTATGGTGGTAGAGGGAGCTCAGCCCACGAGGCTTCCGTCATAGGTGATACCGTAGGCGACCCCCTAAAGGATGCTGTCGGCCCATCTCTGGACATATTCATAAATCTGATTGGAACAATAGCGTTGATAAGCGCTACATACATTTTCAATCGATAATCACTTTAATCTCAAAAGCAATATATTGCTAATTCAACTAAGAATTTACTGGGAGGATATAATATTTATGAGGATTATTGTAACTGGTGGATGCGGTTTTATCGGAAGCAACCTCGTCGAGCGGCTAGTTAAAACCGGTCATGAAGTCATAGTTTTCGATAATTTAAGCACTGGTAACCCAAAAAATATTGAGGGCTTAGATGCAAAGTTCTTTAATGAGTCCTATGAAAACATGAGGTTCCTAGTATCCAATGTCGACTTAATTTTCCATTTAGGAATGCCCTCATCATCACCAATGTATAAAAGGAACCCCGAATTGGTGGGTAAAACAATAAATGATGCTATAGCCATATTTGAGTTTGCGAAGAAAGAGGGCTGCAGTGTTATTTATGCGAGCACAAGCAGCCTATACAATGGTAATATTCCACCCTATAGAGAGGATATGCCAATCTACGTAACAGACTACTATACTGAGTGCCGATACGCTATTGAGCGCCTAGCAAAACTCTACAATATACTCCATAATGTTAAATCGGTTGGTCTGAGACTCTTTAGCGTCTATGGGCCTAAAGAGCAGTATAAGGGTGAATACGCAAATATAGTTTCACAATTCCTCTGGATGATTAGGCGGGATGAGCCTCCAGTAATATTTGGTGATGGAACGCAGACGCGCGACTTCATACATGTTGCAGATGTTGTTGAGGCCTTCATGCTTTCGGCTGAGGGTAGATTTGATTGCGAAATATTTAATGTTGGGACCGGTGTGGCGCATAGCTTCAATGACGTAGTAAACTTAATTAATAGAATTCTAGGGAAGAATGTAAAACCGATTTATAGGCCAAACCCCATTAAAAATTATGTCTATCATACGCTGGCGGATACATCTAAAGCCGAGAGAATTCTAGGATTTAAAGCAAAAATAACCCTCGAGGATGGAATAAAAAGCCTAGTAGAGAGTTAGCGGTAACGCATCCTATTCACACACGTTTATCTTCATATTCTCCACGTTAGGGCTTGGAGTTTTTGGGGAGGCCAACCTTATCAGGTCCTCTTTACCCCCCGAGTAACCCGACGCTATTATAATGTCGCCAGCCTCAATTTTCATATCAGGCTTAGGCCTTATACACTTATTTCCCCTTCTTATGGCGAGAACCCACATGCCAGTCTCATCCGGTATCTGAGACTCACGTAGAGTCTTATTCACAAGCGGCGAGCCCTCATCAACACGAACATACACCACAGTCTCTTCAGCCTCCTTAATCGTCATTTTTAGAACTGGATGGGGTTCAATCCCCCTAAGAATAACCTCCGCTATTTCGGCAGCTGCATCCGAAATCTTCTCAGCCGCAACCCCAAGCCTTATCAATCCGAGCACACCTTTAGCTTCCTTCTCGCTGAATTTCCCAGATAAGACGAGCAACTCGAATGATGTATGCAGTTTATCAACATACTCCTCAAGCAATTGAACCTCCTCAGCGAGATCTTTGCTATTTAGCATGAGAGCCGAATAGGCTAAGTCAATCATAAGCTCAGATGTATCTTTAAGCTCTACGAAGCTCTTAACAATCCTTTTAAGCCATTCCTCATCTCTTACAGCCCTAGAGGGCGCAACGTCAGCCCCAGGAGCCTTCTCTCCCACCTTCTCCTTAAACTCGTTTATTCCGCTCTGTGTGCCACGAACAATTATAATGTCGCCAGCTTGAATAACCTCATTATTCTTAGGATTTATTATCCAATCCTTATCTCTCCTTATAGATATCACATCAATCCCCATCGAAGCCAGGTCTAAATCGCCCAGCTTAACGTTAATTATTGGCGAGCCCTCTGGAACCTTAATTCTCGCCAGTCTCTCCTCAACCCTCTCAAAAATTTCCACTATGACTGGATGGACGCCAATATCCTGTAGGACCACAGCCGCTATATCGCCAGCAGCGTCCGAAATCTTGTCTGTGGCAGATGCAACCTTAGCTACTCCCGACAGTATCTTAGCATCTTCAGCATCTCTGGCAGCTATCATTATACCCATATCTAAGAGGTATGCTAGTGTATCAACTTTCTCCTCAAGCTCGATGACATCCTCCGCTAAATCTTTATCATGAAATAATGCCGCCGAATAGGCTAAGTCAATCATAAGTTCGGATAGATTTTTCATTTCAAGGAGAATTTCCCTAACAGATATGGGTTGATATCTTACTCTTTCTTTCCTACGCATCCTTATAATCTCGCTCCCTCAAATCCTAAATATTCTTGAACCCTGCTTTAAATTTACCTCCTTTCTCAACTTAATCCTTATGAACCTAAAGACCTGTTATGAGCAGAACTATTAGAAGCGCTATTGTCGTCACGTTATCGGCAAGCGAACTCTCTATTGGAATGACAAAGTTATCCGGGTCTAAGCCGCCCTTAAATGTTAGAATAGAAGTCATATAGGAGACAAATATTATCATAGGAACAGCGATAATATTCGTCATTACTAGAATGAGCGTCAGACCTACAAAAGCCATTAACCCAAATATACCATTCAACACAAGCGAGAAAAAGGACAGCGCAACAAAAATTATCAGCGAGACCGCCCAGGAAGCAAATACCTGCTCCCTAATCCAACCTAAATCACTGATTGAGGGCCTTTGAAGCCCAAGGGCGAGGCGCGTTGTAGTTACCGAGCCTATAACTGAGCCCACATCACCAATCATGTCTATTAACGCTGGATAAATCGTGTATATCTCTCTTCTATTTTCGACAATGTCGCTTATTTTGCCCAGAAAGGTTCCGGTAAAATTAACTATAAATGCAACTATCACCAGAGTGAGAATGGTCTCCCTGATATCTTTCAGGAAATCTCCGTCTCTCATATTTCGCAGAAAAATAGCGGCCGTAAGCAGAAAAAACAGCAGATTAATTAGAAATACTAAAATTTTTCCAGTCTCAGCACTAAAAAACAATGCCACGACAACAATATAATAGACCGTTATTATTGCATCCGCCACAGTGGACATAATCGGATAAACAACTATATCTGGATCTAATCCCCTTCTAAATGATAGGATGGAAACTAATATTGTCAGAAGAGCTATGGTCAACCCAAGAGCCATTGTTGCAATAACCGTCAATATTATATTGAGAGAACTTAGTATATCTATGCTCCATAAAAGCATGCTAAGTAGTATCGCAACCAAACTCATAAAAATGCTGGTCACCAACGTTATCACGATTATGACGCCAAAAATCCTATAAAATGTCCTAGTATTCCTAAAGAACCTTGGATAAACTGTTCCAACATGAAGGGCTGTGCTCAATCTCCCAGCGAGCATCCCGCCTATCATGCCCTTAGCGCTTAGAATCGCTGGATAAACAGATATAATCCAAGGCGAAAACCTAAGAAGCTCTATTTGAGAAGCCAAAACTAAGCCAGCTATCAAACCTATAAAATCGAAATTGAAGGATAATAGGCATTCCTTGAATGTTTCATAAAAAGAGCTTGCCTGAGACGTGTTCCCAGCGCTATCTTTCACGGAGGGTTGCGTCGATTTCGCCGAATGGCCCTTGAGCGGGGATAAGGGCCTCTGTTTCTCCCGCTGAAGTAAAATACCATGAGGAATGTTGATGTCTATCCTCACAATCTTCACCTTCTGGGCCTAAGCTCCCACAACCACACATCTACTACTCTCACCATCCCAGGGTTAGGAGAGCCGCTCACACCATCTCCAACCATTAACCCTAAGAGTAGAATAATTCTCCTTAAATAGATTTTCACGGGGATGCTCTAAAGAAAATATATAACTGGGTTAAAGAAGAGAGGTTTAGCGGAGGAATGGGCGCGCATCACTTGCAGCGCATCTTTTTTTCGCTATAATGCCCAAGAGAGAAGGAAGCCAATAATGTTACAGAGGTCAGCATCCTTCTAAGAAAAAAGGACGCTAAAGACCCACAAATTAACGATAAAGGTTCATGCTTCCTCCACTTAACATTATTCAATCTCATCTCTTACCTGAGATGAAAAGATGCATAGGTGGTGCTGCGGACCGGACTTGAACCAGGGACGGCTGGAGAAATCTCCCGCAAAACCATCTAACAAGGTAGATTGTGGGTATATTATGTGAATAAAATATAAATCCCACTTTATCTAAATTTTCCTAATTGGTGGGAAAATGAACATATTGGAGATTGACGATAAGGGTAGGCTAACTATACCTAAGGAGATCAGAGAGTCTTTAAACTTTGGGAAGAAGGTTTTGGTTATAAATGCTGGCGATCATCTTAAGATAATTCCGTTACCCTCTGATCCCTTTAAAACCCTTCATGGCGCATTTAACGTCAACAAGCCATTTAGGGAGCTCAGAAGGCAGGCGGAGTTGTTGGCTGAGGGTGAGGCAGGTAAATAAAGGGTTGATGATGTAATGCCGCTCTTGGAAAATGACGTTATCTTCGCCTATCTAAACGAGTATGATTCCAATCACCCTATTGCAGAGAGAATATTTAGGAAACTTCAGGAAGGAGAGATAAGTGTTCACATTTCAAGCGTTAGTCTAATTGAAATGGAGCTAATTTATAGAAGCGAGAGGATGGAAGAAAGGCTTCTGAGGGATTTAGCGGCCTTGGCGGCTTTACCGCATGTAGAATATGTGCCATTAACCCCTGATACAGCCGTTGCAAGCGTATATTTAAGGCAGACATTAAACCTCTCGTTCTTCGATTCTCACTATGCTGCGACAGCACTAAGCCTAGATAGAAAAATAATCTCATTCGACAAAGTATATGATAAAGTGCCGGGTTTAATGCGTATCAAACCCGACACCATTTAAACCAGATTACTATGAGGAAAATCAGAATATAATGGGTGGGGATTATTAGAATTAATTCTCTGCTACAACCACCATTAATAGGAATTTTCCAGTCGAATAATGCATGATGAAAGACTAGGAGACTTAAGAAGAAAGTTGCATTTGCTTCAGAGAGAAACTTTTATATTTCAAGCGGACATAGCCGAGGTCTGGGGTGAATATCAGAGGCTTGTGGAGAAGGCTGAATTCGACTCGAAGGGCAGAACCGTCGTAAAAATAAGGTGGATTATAGGCAAGGAAGGGATTTTACCTATGACGACTTTGAGGAAGACCATATTGCTTAAGCGGGATCCAAAAGACAATCTGGTTCTTAGTAAGCTTTCGCCAGAAGAACTCCCGCTACATAGAGTCGGTTGACTTCTGTAACCCTCACATGCTTGTAAGAGATGAGCTAAAGACAAATTTAAGGAAAAGGTTCTTTAGGGAACTATTTAACTCGCTAGAAACCTATATCATGAACACCTCTGCGCCCATAATCCAAAGCCATAAAGCCATAAAAGAAGAAATCTTGGGACTTTAGGAATCAAGCTGGGAATGCTTCATAGGTACGCTTCAGTCAAGTATCTATGCATCATTCTTTGACTGTTAAAGTGGGATGCGAGTTTACCTATAGAGTTCTCCATGATTTTTTATCCACTCGTCTCTCCGCCCGTAGTATAGCGGAGCGATTACATACTCTAATTCTCCGTATAAATCGTTTAGCTCCATCGCCAGCTGCTCCTCTATAGGCATGCGCTTTCGTTCTTCGGGCGCTGGTCCGATCGCCCATCCGGTGACGCCCTCTATCCAGCCCTCGATCCACCAGCCGTCTAAGACGCTGAGTTTATCACGCCGTTATGGGACGCCTTCATGCCGCTTGTTCTGGAAGCCTCCAGCGGGGGAGCGGAGTATTCAGCCAAATATCAACACCTGAAACAAGTTTAGCCGCAACCTCCACATCATAATTCTCCAGATATGCGATCTCAATCTCACCTCCAAGAGCACTTCTATACCTAAATATCTCCTCAATAATTCTTTTCCCGGACTCGTCTCTCGGATGGGCCTTACCAGCGAAAATAAGCTGTATCCTTCCCCCTCTATTGACCCTCCTTAACCTTTCCATATCCAAGAATATTAGAGTGTGCCTCTTATAGGCCGTGGCTCTCCTAACACCTTGTTAAACTCTACCTTATATCCTTCAATCCTCAACCTCAATGCTACACTCAACTTAAGAGAGTTTAGCTGCATATTCTCACCCCCGTCAAATTTTTAAACCTTGGTTTATACTAAAGTATGAACCAAAATGTAAACTTTTCTAAACCATTGTATAGAAAATACTTATGAAAAATTTACATACTAAAGTTTAGAAAAATTTTTATACAGTTTTATGTAATATTTGCATTTAAGAGGTAATATGGTTAAAGAGGCTGAGTCAAGGATATATAAGACTGATGGAAGGCACTACCTTTACTTACCTAAGGATCTGGTCACAGACTCCAGCTTTCCGCTTGACATTGAGAAAAAGGTAATTGT
>JAGTQF010000016.1:18660-33216 GCA_018396655.1 Candidatus Bathyarchaeota archaeon | reverse complement strand
GATATACTGGTCCAGAAGAAGCCAGGAGAATCAATAACGGACACCGTGCTGATTAAAGGCATGATTCTCGATAAGGAGGTTGTTCATCCTGGTATGCCTAAGCGTGTTGAGAATGCTAGGATAGCGCTATTAGATTGTCCGCTTGAGATTGAGAAGACAGAGTTTGATGCTAAAATTAACATTGAGACTCCGGAGCAGATGGAGGCATTCCTAAGGGAAGAAGAGAATATGCTGCGTGGTATGGTTGAGAAGATTAAGAGGGCTGGTGCTAATGTCGTTATATGTCAGAAGGGCATAGATGACATGGCCCAACACTTCCTGGCGAGAGAAAGAATTCTAGCGGTCAGGCGGGCTAAGAAGTCTGATATGGAGAAGCTTGCTAAGGCTACTGGTGGTAGGATTGTTACTAATCTTGATGACCTTAAGCCTGAGGATCTCGGCTATGCTGAGCTGGTTGAGGAGCGGAAGATAGGCGATGACAAGATGGTCTTCATTGAGGGATGCAAGAATCCGCGTGCGGTTGCCATTCTAATAAGGGGTGGGACTGAGCGCGTTGTTGATGAGGCTGAGCGCTCACTTCACGACGCGCTATGTGTTGTCAGGGATGTGGTCCAAGAGCCGAAGATTCTGGCTGGCGGCGGTGCACCAGAGATTGAGGTTGCAAGGGCTTTAAGGGAGTATGCGAGTAGTCTCTCCGGAAGGGAGCAGCTGGCCGCTCAGAGTTTCGCGGAAGCCATAGAGATTGTTCCCACAGCTTTGGCTGAGAATGCTGGCTTGGACCCAATTGATATTCTTTCTGAGTTGAGGGCTAGGCATGAAAAGGGCGAGATATGGGCTGGAGTAGACGTATTCGGCGGAAAGGTTAGGGATATGCGTGAACTAGATGTTTATGAACCACTAGCCGTTAAGAGGCAGGTGATTAAGTCTGCCACTGAGGCTGCAACGATGATACTGAAGATAGACGATGTTATAGCTGCTGGAAAAATGAAGACGCCAAAGACACCTAAAGAATCCGAGAAGACTGAAAGCGGAGAATTTGATTAGAAGCAATGTGATTTCGGAGGAAATCTAAACCCCGCAAAATTTTTGTTTTTTTGCATTATGGCTGGAAAATTTGAGATATGGGTTTTACCGCATAATTTAAGAATAGCTTATGAGAGAGCTGCTGAACTTCTAAGAAGAGTGGAATTTGATGATTTGTATTTGAATATTAGGCGTGATTTTGAGGGATTAATTGAGGATTTAGCGCTCGGGGTTCCATACGAGAACTTTATTGAGGAAATAAGGAGATTAGGGATTTTACGTGAAACCATGAAACCTTGGGAGAAGACCGTTAAACCACTACTCCAAGTTTTAAGGGGAATTAAGCTGAAGAATCCGGGTTTGAGGATTATATGCTATAAGAGCCCGGATTTCGATGATTTATCAATTAGGAAGGCTGAAGAAATAGCCATATTAACTTTTAGGGTGAATTCTACCGGCAAAGTTGATGTTGAGGAATGGAGAAGATTAATATATAGAATCATAGATGAGGCATCCGCATCGATTGAGGATGAGGCAGAATATATCCTTAGGAATTATAATGAGGATGCCGCTAGGGAGCGAAGAGCCATATGCATAACCGACTTTTCGGGGAAGCATCTATTAAGAAGGATTAGAGAGTTACGTGGAGAGACTACCCTATACTACATTTTTCTTCCATATTATTTTACGCCGCTGGAGACTTTAATGCGTGAAGCAGCGGCAATGCTTAGGAGAGGTACGGTTATTAGCGATGAGAGACTCATTAAGCTTGTAAGGCTTCATGCCGAATATATAAGAGAGTATATTCTTACAAGCGCAGATTATGATGAAGCCTATATGAAGTGGCTTAGGGATAGGCGCTTTAAAGAAATCTCATAAAAATAAAGAGGAAGAGTGCTACTAATAATATAACATCCGCATCTCATACTTCTTTAGATGCTCTACTGCCTGATTTACATCCATGAATAAGGATTGCACTCTCTCCACGTCACTAAGCGTGACAGTATCACGCTTCATGTATTTTGCGTTTTGGGCCGCGAGACTTAAAAGCTGGACGGCATACCTTAGCGATGAGGAGGAGCCTATCTCAGTTAACCTTTCGAGAGCATCCTTTTCCAGCTTAATCTTCTCCTCATTGGCCCTTATCTTCAAGATTTCCCTTATGCTCTCAGCATCATACTCATGCGTTGCTATTATAACTGCCCTATCTAAGAGGTCCAGTGGGAAGCCCATTGGGCTTTTAACATCCGTTCCACGTATTGTCGTTATTCCGCGGTTTGTTGCAAGTATAATTATTGGAACAAGCTCGCTTTCTAGGGCTCTGCCAAGAAAACTAAAGGCCTCCAAATCCAATAGATGGCTGTCGTCTATGAAGAGCACGCCTGGATGTATGAAGGCTTTTCCCTCATCAACCATCTTCTTAACCATCTCGTCAACAGCTGCCCTAACTTCACTATCTATCTCCTTTGTTTCACCAAAACCGAAGAGAAGCGAGAAGAAGCCCCCACCTCTGCTTCTGGCATGCATCTTATCTAAATCGTCCAAAGTGAGCGTATAAACGAACTCTTTCTCCTTCAAGACATCCCCCGAGGGTCTGGGAACCTTTTCACGGGTGTCAACCTCATAAATCTTGCCTTTATCGCTTTCCATGCTTAAGCCCAAGTTTACAACCCTTCCAGTCTCAGCATCTATCTGTATCACGCAGCCCTCAGTTATCCCCTGTGCAATTATCTGCTGAGCTATCGAGGCACCAGCCTCAATAGTCTTCTCCTGCTTTGTTGTCTTCAGAGTTAACCTTACGCTTTCTGGAACCCTCTGATATGGATTATATGGATGTGGAGCGGTTCTTATCTCTAGGCTTGTAACCTCGCCTTCATAGACCTTACGCATCTCATGAATCTCAACACCTATACACTTACGCATAGCCTCAATAAGTATCTCGGTCTTCTTCCTCTCACCACTATATATCTCGCTCCCGCTCATCTGTATAAATGGAACATTGGGCCCAAGCTCCTTAGATATCGCTATGGCTATAGCGGTCTTTCCAGTTCCCGGTGGACCGGCTAAGATAACCGTTTTTCCGCTTAGCTTACCCTCCTTAATCATTTGGACAACTAGACCCGCTGCCTCACGAGCCTTCTCCTGCCCGACCATACCATCCTTAACTTTAACAGCCCTGAGATTCTCATCTAAGCCCAAACCCTTAATGTGTGTATGAGCCCCTATCCTCTCAAAACGCTGGAGACCAGTAGGTATTTCATGTATCTCAGCCATATGGACACCCAGAATAATTTTTCTGAAAAATAAGGGGAAACTAAAATAAAATTCTGCCCTTAAAAATGTTTAGTCAAACTCTGTTTTAGTCTCTTCTTCCTCTTCCTTCTCAGCGCCCTTACCTTTACCCTTCTCTTCCTCTTTAGGCTTTGCTGCCGCGATGACATCGTCTATTCTAAGTATCATTGAGGCAGCCTCGGTCGCCGACTTTATTGCCTGCTCCTTAACTATCAGCGGCTCTATGACACCCTTCTCATACATGTTGGCTATTTTACCGCTGAAGACATCTACACCATACACGTATCCATCAGGCTTCTCATGAGCAGCCCTCAACTCAACCATTATGTCAATCGGTTCTAGACCAGCGTTCTCAGCAAGGGTCTTCGGAATTATTTCCAGGGCTTCTGCGAATGCCTCTATAGCCAGCTGCTCCCTACCACCAATCTGAGCAGCATACCTACGCAGCTCCTTAGCTAATTCAGCCTCAACGGCACCGCCACCTGGAACAACCTTATTCTTCTCTATAACATCTGAAACAACAGAAAGCGCATCGTGCATTGCCCTCTCAGCCTCATCGACCATGCGCTCTAAGCCAGCTCGTATGAGGATTGATACTGAGCGTGGGTCCTTGCATCCCTCAATGAAGACCATCTTGTCATCGCCTATCTTCCGCTCCTCAACCAGCTCAGCATAGCCGAGATCCTCAGGCTTAAGGTCATCAAGATTAGTAACAATCCTACCACCAGTAGCCTTAGCAAGCTTCTCCATATCAGACTCCTTCGCCCTTCTTACGGCTAATATGCCCTCCTTAGCCAGGAAGTGTTGGGCCATGTCATCTATGCCCTTCTGGCATATAACGACATTAGCACCAGCCCTCTTAATCTTCTCAACCATACCACGCAGCATCTCTGTCTCCTTGTCTAGGAAGGCTTTCATCTGCAATGGGTCTCTTATCCTTATTTCTGCGCTAAACTCTGTCTTCTCGACTTCTAATGGACAATTTAATAGCGCTATCCTAGCATTCTCAACACGCTTAGGCATACCAGCATGAACAACCTCTTTGTCAAGAATCACTCCTCGAACGAGCTCCGTGTCATGCAGGCTCTTTCCCTCCTTCTTTATTATCTGAATGTTGTCGATGTCAGCGACCCAGCTCTCACCACGCTTCTCAGCTATCTGCTTAACGGCTTCGATGGCTATTTCAGCTAAGTGGTCTCTTGCTGTCCCAACGGCCTTGCTACCCATTGATGTTAATGCAACCTTCTTTAGGGTCTCCTTATCATTCATGTCGACTGTCCTGCCTATTTTATCTAGAATCTCAACAGCCTTCTGGGCGGCTTTACGGTAACCACTAACAATAACTGTCGGATGAATATTCTGGTCAAGAAGCTCTTCAGCCTTCTTTAGAAGCTCACCAGCTAAGACAACAGCCGTTGTCGTTCCATCACCAACCATGTCGTCCTGTGTCTTCGCAACCTCAACCATCATCTTTGCGGCTGGATGCTCAACCTCAATCTCCTTCAGAATCGCTGCGCCATCGTTTGTTATCGTTATGTCTCCTAAGCTGTCGACGAGCATCTTATCCATACCACGCGGACCAAGGGTTGTTCTAACAGCCTCAGCGATTATCCTAGCAGCCATAATGTTATTGCGTTGAGCTTCTCTACCACGGCTTCTAGCGGTACCCTCCTTCAGTATTAAGACCGGTTGGCCGGATGCTGTTTGGGCGAGATACGCCATATTTATTCCCCCACATTATTCTCTGATAAGTCTTTATCTTATTGATGAAAACGAAAAATATAAGTTTTACTAAAACTAAAAATTGTAAACAAGAAGACTTAAGATTACTTAGGGAGAAAAAAACTTAACATGTCAGTGAATGAAGATGCTCTAGCTGAATATAGAATATTAGCCATGCGCCTACTCTCGAAGGTCGACCCAGAGAAAGATTTAGAATGGATTTGTAGGAGCCTGGGTTTTCTAGAGCCAAGAGATAAGAGGAAGACTGCCTTTAGAATATTTAAGGCTCTGCTTGAGGCTTTAAAAGATGATAGGGGACTTACAAGTGACGAACTGGCGGCGAAGCTATCTTTAACCAGGGGAACAATGGTGCACCACCTTAATAAGATGATTAGAAGCGGACTGGTGATATATCATGAGGGAACCTATAAGTTGAGAGGTAGAAGCCTAAAATCGACAATTGAGGAGGCGCATCGAGACATAAACCGCATATTTGAAAACCTCTACAAGGTCGCTGAATCAATAGATAAATCACTTAACTTATCCTCTAGAATCTAGCGTCCGGAATTATCGAGTCTAAATAAACATTAAGGAGCGAGTGAGTGAAACTATAACCATAGGTTAGGCTAGATTCTTAAGAGGCTTTTCTTCGAAGTGCGATAGAAAACACTGATATCTTTATTTGCTTTGTTAGTTTGTTTTATTCTCTTCTGAGGGTTCGCCCTCCTCTTTTAGTAATGCTGATTTCTCTATGGCTGCTTCCCTCATAACTTCCTCAGCGACATATATGTCTGCACCAGCCCTCACGGTGAGCGCTATAATATCGCTCGGTCTGCCATCAACCTCGACTTCGCTTCCACCAGACTCAACTATAACTCGCGCTAAAAACCTATTCGATTGTAGACCATAGATTTCTCCCCTCTTAACTTTAACGTTCACTTCATTAAGTAACCTCATTATAAAATCGTGGGTATTAGGAACTGGCGGCTGGAAACCTCTGAGAGCCGCGGATATCGATGAAGCCTCTGCTCCACCAATAACTATTGCCAGAATTCTCTCCATACTATCTTCAAGTAGAAGAACTGGTGTTGGCCCGAAAGGAGTGCTAGCCTGAGCAAAACCCGAAATTTGGACTTTAACTGATTCTCCCATACACTTACTCTCAATTCTTTAGTCGGCATAATCTTTATTCGCCCGAACTAATATGCTTTTGGGTGAAAACGCATTTATTCTGCTCATAACGTGATGTTCACGCTTACGTTTAAAATGATAAAAATGCTTGAAAAATAATAAACATGCCTCTTAGAGATGTGGGAGTGGATGAGGGACTAGCTATTAAGAATTGGGCGAGAGAATTAAACTGTTTTTTCGTAAATCTTTAATATACTTTTTATGTATATATTTTGTTTATGGGGCGCTCTTATAGAAGCAAATATGATATTATCGCCGATATTCTTGAAGCTGCCATTAATGGTGCAAAAAAGACCCGCATAATGCATATGGCCAACGTGAACTACTACAGCTTCTGTAAGTATTTTAATATGCTTCTTGAGGATGGTTTAATTGCTGAGATTAAAGACCCGAATGGAGGGTCATTATATAAAACTACTGAGAGCGGTATTGAACATCTAAAGATATTTGCGCGCTTCTCAAATCAGATGAGAAAAAAGGAAGGATAAAGTTCTAGATGCTTATTTTTCCTTTATTGAGGTGCTATATGTGGAGATTATTATTAGGCCGACTAGAAAGGTTGTCATTTTAGGTTTGGATGAGAGGGAGCCGGAGAACATCGGTTTTTGCGCAATAACTTTTGGTGCAAGTAGGCTTTTTTGGGTTGACGGCTTCCTCCTATGTCTTGAGGTTTACGAGAAGGCTTTAGAATATGAGGTTGAGAGAGGCGAGTTCTACATAAGCCACCTATGTTATTCAAGGTTTCCAAAGTATAATAAGATTTTAGAGATTGAGAAGGGGACGCAGATACCTATAGTGAATGCTTCTGACATGCAAATATGCAGAGAAATTGTTAGAGCCATAGTGAACTTTAAATGTAAGGGGCAGCAATAGAGTGGAACGTTAAATGGCGAGTTAAAAAGGGGTTTTTATCGTATGAGCGCCATTAGCGGATTAAAATTCGGTGTAGACTATTATCCGGAACATTGGCCGAAAGAGAGGTGGGTTAAGGATGCGGATTTAATGGCTGAGGTGGGCTTTAATATTGTGCGCCTTGCCGAGTTCTCTTGGAGTAAGCTTGAACCTAGGGAGGGTGAATATCATTTTGAGTGGCTTGATGAGGCTATAGAAATCCTCTCTAGGAGGGGCATAAAGGTAATAATCGGAACCCCAACGGCTGCTCCACCACCATGGATTATCAAGAAGCATTCGGACATCTTACGCTTAGACCGTAACGGTGTTAGAAGCCCTGCTGGAACTAGGCGTAATTACTGCCCAAATAACCCCAACTATATTACGCATACGAAAAGAATAGTTGAGAAGATGGTGCTTCACTTTAAAGATAATCCCAATATCATCGGTTGGCAGATTGATAATGAGTTTGGAATCGACATATGCTATTGTGATAACTGCGTTAAGGCCTTCAGGGAATGGCTTAGGACAAAATACGGGTCTCTAGAGAACCTTAATAGGTCGTGTGGTTTAATTTTCTGGAGCCAGGAGTATAGTGATTGGGATGAAATTCAGCCCCCCAAACCGCCCTTTGATATGCAGAATCCAAGTCTCTGTTTAGACTGGCACAGATTTATGAGCGACTCGTGGATAAAATACCAGCAGATTCAGATCGATATAATCCGAAGGATTGCACCACATCACTTAATAACACATAATTTCATGGGCTTATATAAGGAGTTGGATTACTTCAAACTTGCTGAGCCGCTGGATATTGTTTCCTTCGACTATTATCCAAAATGGGGTCTAAGCATTGATTATGCAAGGTCTGCTATGGCCCATGATATCATGCGCAGCTTAAAGAAGAAGCCATATTGGGTTATGGAATTGCAAAGTGGAGCAATTAAAACTCACATGGCACCCACGCCGAAAACCGGTGAGATTAGACTTTGGACCTTTCAGTCCATCGCCAGAGGCGCTGATGGCATATTATACTTTAGGTGGAGATCATGCAGATTCGGTGCTGAAGAATACTGGCATGGCATACTCGACCATGATGGAATTCCTAGGCGAAGGTTCTCTGAGATTAAAAAGACCTCCGAAGATCTTAAGAAGATTGCGCCACACATCGAGAGGACGATTGTTAAGCCTGAAATAGCATTCACATTAATTTATGATAATCTCTGGGCTTGGGATCTTGAGGTTGCGTATGGTGGGAGGAACTATTATGGAATGGGTTCTTGGGAGCCTGCTTTAGACCTCTATAAGGCTTTGTATTCTAGGAATTTGGCGGTGGATTTTGTTGAGCCATCTAAGGAGGATTTATCTGGATATAGGATTGTCTTTGTCCCCTCATTGATGTTGATGAGCAGGCCTATAGAGGATAAATTGAAGGCGTATGTTAAGGGCGGTGGAATACTGGTTGCGACGCCTAGAACTGGCGCTAAAGACTGGAATAATGTTATAACAGAATTGACGTTGCCCGGTGTTCTATCCGATTTATTTGGCATGAATGTTGAGGAGTATAGTGGTCTGCCTGATAATGGAAGGGTTTGTGTTGAGGCTAATGAGTCGATATTGGGCCATAGAGCAATTGGTGAGGGCAGGTGCTGGGCTGAGATGCTACTTCCAAGAGGGGCTGGCATTCTCGCAATCTATAGGGATGGAATTTATGGTGGTAAGCCGGCTGCAACAATAAATAGGTATGGGGATGGAATCGCCATTTATCTCGGAACATTCTTAAACGAAGCTTTCTATATGGCTCTTATTGACTGGTTAATAAAGACTGCTGGGATTAGACCAGCGCTTCCTCCGACAAGCGGTCTTGAGGTTGTAGAGAGAATTGGTCCGAATGGAAAGATCATCTTTGCATTAAATTATAATGAGGAGGCTGCGCGGGTCTTCTTAGATGAGGAGTATCAGGAGCTTATATGCGGTGAGAAAGTGAAGGGCTGGGTTAAAATTGGCGGTTTAGATGTTGGGGTCTTTAAACCATTGAAGAAGTAGACTTTAAAATATTTCCCCGTTATCCTTTTTTTATTTTGGGAATTGCATCTCGCCCTTTATAATTCTGTTCTCTGGGACGCTCAGTTCCCTTGAGAGGGTCTTTTTTATCTCTGATGCATCTAGATTTGCTTGGAGCCTAACTGGTATTCCGCATTGTAAGCTTCCTATTTGAGTTGGCAGCGCCTCCCTATACTCGTACATTATGTTTCCTTGTAGCGCCTTCACGCTTAATATTCCATTCTGGTGGAATGTTATTATCTCGGCTCCATTGCACGCTTCCTTAAAGTCGCTCCAACTCTCACACACAATGTTTACTGGAGCCCCGGCTGCCTTCGGCGTCTTTCTCGCTTCCTCTGGTTTCTCCTCTGCTTCCGGCGTCTCGGCGATTGCTGTCGGTAGTCCAGCTAGCAACTCTTCTAGTTTACTTATGAGTGCGTCTAGGTTCTTCTCGTGCTCTCTCAGCACATTGATTACGAAGTCTAGGGCGTTCATCTTCTCTGAATCGGACATTTAAAGGACACCATTAAATTGAATGCTTCAATGTCTTATAAAATGTTTGTGAAACAAAAGAAAGAAACAATCTTTCATCTCTATTTTATAGATTCTCCGGATTTTGCGCTCCACTCATCTTCTTTATTATTTTTTGGCTTATCTCCTCAGCTTCCAAGCCTTCCACTAGCTCTATATTGTATGCTGACGCCAGCTCCTTCTCCTCTAAGCTTAACCAGTCATTTCCTGGAATGATGAAGAACCTTCGATTAGCCCTTACATCGATGGCCTTTACATGCAGAGATATCAGCGCTACTTTAGTCTCACTTGTTTCTGGGAAGAAATCTCCCACAGTAAGCTCCTCCATCGAGCCCCTTGCCCTTAATGCTATATCGAACTTCTGGTTTAGACCGGACCGGCCCTTAATTACTGCGGGCATCTCTATAAGCCAACCCCTCTCATCAGCTATCTGCTTTAACTTCTCTGGGAGCTCTCCTATAACCTTTCTGAAGCGCATTTCCGCCAGCTTTATTGATGAGCTAAGAGCTTTCGACCATAAATCCATAAAGATTCCACTTAAAACTGTTGAGACACCTGCAAAATTCGACCATAGGCATTGTATTTGTGGCATGCGCTCGCCTATGGGGCTGAACGGAAAGCACATTAAACTTTCACCCACATCATTAACCAAGAAGCACACGCCAATATGTCTAAAGTTTATATGCCTGACCTCGGCAGCATTAAGTATCTCAGCAATGTTATTGGCTGGTTCATCTAGGCTGGTTAATATTTTTATTTTTACTCCGCGCATACTTGCATTTTTTATGGCTTGAATGAAATCCCCAGTGATGTATGGCTCTTTCAGGAGCTTGAGACATACTAGAGCCTCATTCTCAGCCCTACTCAGTATTCCAATGAGATACTCATAATATTCCTCCGGGTCGTTAAATGCTATTGTCCTCTCTACTGGTCTTCCGGTCCTTAGGTATTGGAGGACTATTGATATGTCTTGGGCGCTTCGCCAAGCAATCTCGAAGAACGTTTTTATGGATTGTATGTAATGGGGTGAGTCAGTCCAGAAGCCTGAGTCGCTCTCTGATTCCAGGTTTATTGATGTATCCGCTGTGAGGGATGTGAATGCCGCCTTATCATCAACTATGATGAAGCGCGTTTTAACTTGTATGTCTGTGTGTTTTATCATGGCATACTTCATGTAGTCTCTTAGCATGAGCCCCATCTTTTTGTCAGTGATGTTTGTGAGTATCCTAATTCTAATTGTTTTAGCGCATAGTTTTTTCAGCATATCATCAAGCCCATAGAGTGATAGGCATAATAGGTCATTTGGTGTTGTCAGAATGCAGACTTCCCGCTTACTCTCCTCAAGCATTTGCATTATAACCGCATAAACACTCCTCCTACCACTGTGAATCCTAAATTTCGTTTCAATAGCGTATTCCTGCTGTTGTTGGCTTGAGAGTTTTGAGAGGGCTTCTAAAACTTGAGCGTATTTGCTCTCCATCTCCAAAATTTTGCTCCTAGCTGTTGATAATAGTATGTCTAGGGCCATATTGGCTGGTGTAGCCGAAAACTTCATCGGTCTACCTGGCATAACATTTATTAAACCTATATCCTGCATTCTCCTAAGATTACGATAAATGCTCATTCGATTTGTTTTTAGAGCTTTTGCGAGTGCTCCAACGCTGCTTGGTCCCGTTCTGATTAAATGGATAAATATCTGGGCTTGAATCTTTGTTAAACCATAAACCTGAAGCATATTTAAGATTTCTTCCGGCGACATGGTTTAACCTCTCTGTATCAATGCAACAAACAAATGTTACATATTAATCTTTTTATAAAAATCTTTCCATGAAAATAATTGGAGGAAAAATTTATAAATTATGGGGGAGAAGGGAGTGGAAACGAGTCTAAGTCTTTTAAGCTCAAGCCATCGAAGGAGCAAGCTGGAAATCTACGTGGATGTTTTAAGGATAATTGAGCGTGGTGTCAATAAGCCTACTAGAGTTATGTTCGCTGCAAACATCTCTTGGAAGCCTCTTAATGAGATACTAACAAATCTTGAGAAGCAGGGGCTTATAGAGCGCAAAACCGTGAAGAATCGCACATCAGTCTTCATAACGGAGAAGGGTAAGCGCATCCTAAGGACTCTCGAAACCATATCGTCGGAGCTCGCGGCTCCAAGGAAGCCTAGAACATAGACCTCAATCTAAAGTATTCTTCTAGAGGACATCGTCTCTCAATTTAGGTGGGAGAGAAGTAAGCGAATAATGTGGTTAGTAGGTTTCGTGTAGAATGGTTTCATTCAAGCTCAATCATGATAAAGGGGCTTAAGCAATAAAGAGTTCACGTATAGAATTTATGTGAATAAAGGCTAAAAGACTATAAGCCTCTAAAATTACATGCTAATGTTAAAAGTTCCCCCGTGTTAATGAGGGAAGTGGATTGGAGTGAAAACAGTGAGTGTTAATAGAGTGCCAAGCGGTATAGATGGGCTGGACGAGATTATCGGAGGGGGCTTTCCGAGAGGTAGCCTAATAGTTTTGGCTGGGAATCCTGGAACAGGTAAAACAATTTTTTCAGCAAGCTTCCTATATCGGGGTATCGTTGATTATGGTGAGAAGGGTGTATATGTTAGTTTCGCCGAGAACAGTGAGACATTCTTCAGTAATATGCGTGCATTCGGCTTCAATTTTGAGAAGCTCGAGAGGGCGGGTAAATTCCGTTTCCTAGACTTGATAACTGCTAGGGAGGAGGCTGCGCCGGCGATTATAGAAACCATACTTAGGGAGGTGAGTGAGGTTGGCGCTAGACGTCTAGTAATAGACTCCTTCTCGGCTCTAGCCCAAATGTTTAAGGAAAAGCATGAGGTCAGAATTATCTTACATACTATTCTAAGTAGGGTCACCAGGTTTCTTGATTGCACAACACTTCTAATAGTGGAAAATCCCTATGGAGAGGATAGGATAGGCTTCGGTATAGAGGAGTTCGTTGCGGATGGAATAATCCTATTAAAAAGGAGTAGGCTTGCTGATAGGCTCCTGAGAGAACTAGAAATATTTAAGATGAGGGGGACACCGGTCCAGGAGACGTTGACGGTCTTCACACTCAAAGATGGATTCAAAGTTTTCCCGCCTTTCAAGCCTAAGCCGATTAAGAAGCCAAGCAGGTTCCAGCCCCGACCGGACACGGAAGAACGCTTCTCAACAGGCTCACTAGATTTGGACGAAATGCTCGGTGGAGGCTACCCAAGAGGCTCATCAGTTCTCATTGAGATTGACGAATATATCTCAGCGCTACAATGCCACCTAATTGTAGCTCCAACGGATAGTAACTTTCTCGCTCATGGTAGGGGTGTAATTGCCATACCCTCGAGAGGCGTAGACCATAATCTTGTGAAGAGATGGTTTGAAGATGTGGGTCTAACAAGAGAAGAGATAAATAGGCTTCTAAGGATATGCGTTAAGGAATATGCTGGCTTCAAGCCTGAACCCTATACTTTAATGCTTAAGGGTGAGAATATTTTAGATGATTATGCAAGGTATATGGAGACTGAGCAAGAGTTAATGAAGTTGACCGGTCAGCCAGTATTAAATATAATTGGCGCGGATACGCTCATAGACATATATGGAGTTAAAGAGACGATTTCATTTCTTAGAGACCGAGCCACAAGAATAAGGGAGACGAAGGGTTTAGGCATATTTATATTCAAGCCAGGCTACCCAAGATTGGCTAAGATTCTTGGGGCACTCGCAGACGTGCATTTGAAGGTTACGCGGGAGCATGGAGCCGCATTAGTCTATGGTGTGAAGCCTGGAACGAATCTTTATGTGCTTGAGATGGACGTATCGAGGGGTTACGCTATGCCGAAGCTGACGCCAATAATATAGGGTAGAAAGCTGGCGAGGTTTTCGGATGGTTGAGTAATTTTGGCTGGAGAAGCACCTCATAAAGATTAAATAATTCTCTTGG
This sequence comes from Candidatus Bathyarchaeota archaeon, assembly GCA_018396655.1. Lineage (GTDB taxonomy): Archaea > Thermoproteota > Bathyarchaeia > Bathyarchaeales > DTEX01 > DTEX01. Next base: position 19,575 of record JAGTQF010000016.1, on the reverse strand, counting down.
CTTAAGTGTTTGTTGGTGGCGGGCTCATTAATATTGAATTTTGATTTGGGGCGATATTATGAACCGTGTATCCACTGGAAACATGGTGCTTGATTCTGTTCTTGATGGTGGTTTTCCAGCTGGCAGCCTGGTGGCGGTTACTGGTCCTCCGGGTTCTGGTAAGACTATTTTTGCTGCCAGCTGGATTTATAATGGTGTTGAGAGGCTTGGCTGTAACGGCTTATATGTGAGTTTCGTTGAAGGGCGAAGGAGCTTTATTGAGAATATGCGTGGTTTGGGCTTAGATTTTGAGAGGCTTGAGCGCTCTGGAAGGTTTAGGTTTCTTGAGATGGTCACTGTTAGGGAGATTGGGATCCCAGCTGTTTTCGAGCAGATAATACGTGAAATTTCCGATGTAAAGGCGAGCATGCTCGTTATAGACTCCTTTTCGGCGATATCGCAGGTTATAGAGAAGCCATATGACACGCGCATACTCGTCCATACGGTTCTGAGTAAGATTGTTAGGGAGATGGGCTGCACAACAATGATAATAATTGAGAAGATGACTGCTGAGGAAACCTATGAGCCAACGGAGTTCCTATCAGACTTCATAATTCATCTCTATAGGACTGAGGTTGATGGAGCGCTCCTAAGATGCCTAAGAATACTTAAGGCCCGCGGAACAGAAATACAGCAACCACGCTTAGCATTCACATTAGAGGGCGGCTTCAAAGTTTTCAGACCGCTAATTATGGGAGGGCTTCCAGAGCCAATAAAGAAGTTTGAGGTTATCCCGCATGGCAAGGACTATTATTCCTCGGGTATCCGGGACCTTGATAGAATAATGGGTGTGATGTTTAGGAGTGGATGCTATAATCTACTGGAGTTTGAGGGGGATGTTACATTGCCGCCTGAGCGATTATTCAGGGTGACGGC
>JAGTQF010000016.1:0-18279 GCA_018396655.1 Candidatus Bathyarchaeota archaeon | reverse complement strand
TAGGCCTGAGTGCTCCGTAGCCAACCATCTAAGGTCTTTAGCCAGCGCCCACATAGTTGTTAGGGAGATATGTGGCGCAATCTTTCTTCAGGGAATAAAGCCTAGAACCCCGCTACTGAATGTTGAGATTTGCACCGATGGGGAGAGCACCAAAGTTAAGCTGACGCCAATATTATGATGTGTAGTGGGAGGAGATGATGCTGAAGAATTATGAGCCGAGAAATAGTGATGAGAAAATTGGGGAATTTGAAAGGATTATGGTCGAGGCCGTAGATGATGGATTAAATATTTTGGGCGAAACAGTAAAGGCAACACTGCTACTGTTGATTAAGGAGCAATTCCATATAGATAAGCATGAAATACCGAAAAAGCCTAAGGAATTCTCATTAGCCCTCAAAAGTATACTCGGTAATGGTGGAGAGAAATTTGTTGAGAATCTAATTGTGAGAAACCTATACGCCAAGCTGGGACTGGGCACGCCAGAAGTTAATAGGGAATTCCACGAGTATATTTTCGAAGCCCGTAGAAAAATAACCCTAATTTAATTTTGGGAGGTTAATCCATGATGGGCTATCAGGAGGTTAATCTTCTAAGAGATAGAGCTTTAAGAATGCTCATTCAGGCTAAGAGGAGCCTATCAAGTGGAGATTATGATATAGCGGTTTTCCTAGCTGACCAATCAATCCAATTATACCTGAAATCAGTAATATTGGAGATATCCGGCGAAACACCACGCACTCATGTTTTAAGGCACCTATTTAATGCGCTTAAATTAACCCTCAACCAACAAAGTATAGACCAGTTTGTGAGGGATAACCGAAGCCTAATAATTAGACTTGAAGATGCATATATAAACTCAAGGTATATTCCAAGAGAGTATGAGAGAGAAGAAGCCGAAGAGCTCGTATCATTCGCCGAGGAGGCCATAAAATTTGTTGAAGCTCTTAGAGGCAAGACTTAAACTCAATGAGATGGTAAAGGATTGGAAATTCTGGTCTAAGAGAATTGGTGATGCTGCGAAGAGCATACTTGGTCAATGCGAAGTTTATGTTTTCGGAAGCGTGGTTAAGGGGTTAAATGTTGGCTCAAGCGATGTCGATATATTAATAGTCAGCGATAACATTCCAGAAAGATGCAAGGAGAGGGGTAACCTAAAAGCGCATATAGAAGAGGAGGCAGGGCTACCATTATATCATCCCTTCGAGATACATTTGGCAACGAGCCGCGAGGCTAAAGAGAACCCAATTTACCGCTCAGCCACCACTGAGGGAATCAAAGTATGCTAGCGCCAAAAAGTATTTATTGCCAATGAATCCAAATTCTTCTATCACGCTGAGCATGGAGGATGCCCATACCCATGCCAACTGAAATCTTCGATATTGAAAAGTTTATAGAGTTATCTGAGAAGGCAAGATACTGCATAATAAAGAGGCTGAAGGACACGGTTAAGCTGAAGCTGCGAACCCCAAAAATGCTCTATACATTGAAGGTCGACCCAGCTAAGGCCGAGGAGATAATCAAACAGATTAAATGCGAGATAAGGGAAATTTGAATTTAACTAGGTTTAAGAACTCTTTATCCTCGGTTACCAGCACATAATAACAATCTCCATTCTCCATTAAACTAGGCTATCAAGCCTAAAGCATCCAGAATTAGCTCGAAGTTCTTTCTGGAGCGCTCAATCTTGTAGGCTCTTAAGAGCCGTAGAAGCGCATCTTTATTAACGCGCCCAATCCTCTCCTCTATAATCTTCGCTAATCCACCCTTGATAAAGAGATACTGGCTTACTGATGTCACGTTCGCCGCCCTCCTCCTATCGCTTGCGGTCTCAAAGTCTAGTATATGCGCCCCATTATGACTATCAACAATTATGTGCTTATCAGCCCAGCTAAGCTCCCCATGGTCTAGGCCGATTGAGTCAAGCCTCCAGCATTGCTCAAGAATATCCCTTAGCACACCCCGAAGCTTTATGGACGCGCTTTCCTCACAACCCATCATCTTAACCCACTTTGGGAGAAGAAGCCCCTCAATATACTCCATCATTAGAAGGTTGTTTGTGTATCCCAGAAGCCTCGGACCAACACCGACATTATTAGCCATCTGGAGCATCCTCGCTTCATGCATTATCCTCTCAGGCTCAGAATCAACCCTACGGATTTTTAGGGCAACCCTACGCCCATCATTAAGAACCGCTTGAATCACTATGCCAACACAACCTTTACCCAGAACTGGAAGACCTGCAACAATCTTATCCCCGCCGAAGCACACTGCCACAACGCCAAGATTTCTCATCTCGGCAATCCGCCTCTCAACCTCATTAGGGTCATATCTTGGATAACATATAATCAACCCATACTCAGCAGATGCAATTTTCTCTAGGGAGACAATCATAGGAGAACACCAAAGATGATGAGAGAAATCCCCCTTCTTTTTCTTTAAGGGAACATAGGCTAAGAGGTGCTCACTTCATCCAATTTTCGGCTTAACTGCGTCCTCTCAGCCCTAGAAAGCCTTGCATTCAGCTGACTGAACATTTTATTAGAGTCCCTATCCAAAAACTCTAGAAACTCTGACATAGCTCATCATCTTTTCACTTACGATTTGAGGATATTTAAGGGTTGTTTTGCGGCTTAATTCCAGCCAAAACTCTGACAATATCGAATTGCTAAATGTTTTGGGTTGATGCTCTAAAGGAGCCAGCTCGGCTTACCCCTGAGATACCTTGTTAGGAATAGGGCGAAATCGGAGTTTGAAGCGTAAAATTCCTTAATCTCCTCATTAACTAGAATCTCCATCGATTCCAGAAAAGCTTTTGAGACGAGGCTTGCAACACCAATACTTCTGCCGCCATTACTGAGCTTATCTCTTAGAAGACTGGTAACATCCGTATAGCGCCTCCGCCTCTCAACAATAAGCCTATCGCCATTAACCATGGGACCCGATAAGACATTCTCAGATGCCAAATGCTTCTCAAGAAATCTCCTGCAGTCATTAATCTTCTCTATTGGTGGACCAACATGACGCTCAACTGCGGGTAGAAAGCGTGAGGAGACCTCAAAGAGAAATATATTTACGCTCTTCTCATCGCTCCAGATGTCACTGCGTATAACCTCAAAATCGAATTGCTCAATGAGGTTTATAAGAGACCTCTGAGACCTAAAGAGTTGACCCCAGAGTATATCTGGAACAGCCCTTATAGGTCCGGTCTTAATGAAGATGAATGCTGAGCCCCTAGAGCCCATAATGCGTAATAGCTCGTCAACCGAGTAGACTTCTGGGGTTTCTGGATAGAAGAATCTTATATCAGGCTTCTCGAGAAAGAGTCTGGATGCTAAAATGAACTCATGTAGCCTATCAATCCTAACGGCTGAAGCAACATTTCGGCCCCTATCAATGGGGTCAACGACTATTAGGGGTTCGCCCCTAAATATTTTCTTTGCATCCTCCGGATTAGCGTAATGTCCCTCGATATCTACGACCTCGCCTCTACGCCAATTAGACGCCGCCTCCAAAACGCTTAGAAATGAGCCATAATATAATGTGAGAAGCTCGCATAGGTACCCACTGAAGCCGCCAACCTTAATCTCGGCGCCATAAACACCTATGCCATGCATGAACGCCTTAAGCAGCCTTATCTCATTCTTAATCTGCTCATTCAATCTACCCTTAATATACAGCGTATGAAATGGAGTCCTATCAACTGAGGATTTGGCTTCACCGGCACTCTTAACCTTAAAGCATGGGACGAAATCGACAGTAAAACCATTAAGGTATGCTTCAAGATATGGATGCTCAGCATAAGCCTCTAAACAATTTCCGCCAGAAACCTTTCTGGCAGCCTCAAGAACCCTATGAAAAATTTCTCTACCATACTCGGCTGGAAGCAACACAAAAATATCTATATCTTTTTCGCCAGCAAGCCAGGTATCCTTAGCAATAGAGCCCTCAATCTGAACGTCAGCATTTAACCCTTCCCTGAGCAGCTCAAACCTCAAAGCCTCAACCAAGCGTCCGGTAAACTCAAGGGTTCTCTGGCGCTCAGCCTCACTTGGGGTAGCTCTCTTAAGAGCCTCCCTACAAACAGCATCAATCTTAGCCCTCAAGTCAGCGCCAACTACTCTAACCAAAAGATTCACCTCAAAGAATCCTAAACCCCTTTCAGCGGCAAACCTCCCTCAAAGTCGAGTAAATAGGACCCTGCGGTGTCAGAATGCTCTTCTTAAGCCTTAGGCATCTCGCCTTAACAATACCGAACTCATGATTCTCAAAGTCCCTAATAATCTTAGCAAGCTCATCCCTCCTCCTACTGGTTCTAACCCGGGCAATAGTTAGGTGGGGGCTAAAGCCCTTATCATCAGGCCTTAAGCCAAGCCTTTGAAGGTTTGGCTCAAGCTGATAATATATGTTTCTCAGCTCATTTAAGCCTCTTCTTATTCCAGCCCAAATAACATTTATATGTCTCATATTTGGAAATGCTCCCAAACCTCTAATCTCAATATCGAATGGTGAGAAAACAACCTTGACCATCTCACCATAAATCTTATTAATCATGGCTGGCGTTATCTCACCAAGAAACCTAATCGTTACATGAATGTTTTTCGGCTCAACAAGCTTAAGGTCCGCACCAGTCCCAAGAAGAACCGACTGAACTCTACTCAACTCTCTAATAATGCCCTCATCCTCAATATCAAAGGCTATAAAGCTACGAATCGACTCCAAGCTTGTAGACCTCCGCTAAACACGCTATTAAATGTAACGCCAAAAATAAATTCTTATGCCCACCTAAATTATTTCCCCGGGTAAAACCCGAAAAACACCACACTAATGCAAGAGAACCCAACTAAAATGTAGAGAGGAGGGGGGAGAGGCTAACCAGAAGATAGGGAGGTATCAACCTAAATACCATGTGACTTTTTGAGGTAAATCTTTAATTTCATTCCTCTCCAATAATTCAATTTACAAGAGGTGAAGTTAGATTTGAGCTTTGAGGATTTTGTTAACAGAATCCCTCTAATTGATGTCCATACACATATAAACTTCAGAAGACCAATAGCTACCGAGCCGTCCCAAATCATGCTATACCATTATATTGCGACTGAACTTAGGTCAATGGGCATACCCGTCGAGGAGGTTAGGGCTAAAAGCGCGGACCCTGTCGGCGACCTAATCGAGCACTTTAGGCTCATACGGAATACCGCCACATACTGGTGCCTCAAACGCATACTCAATGACCTCTACGACTTCCATGAGGAACCAGAACCAAGCAATTGGCTTAAACTTAAAGACATAATTATGGAGAGAACCTCTAAACCAGATTGGCCTAAGAAAATTCTAGAAAAGGTCGTTTTGGAAAAAATCTTTCTAACTATAAATCCTCTAACCGAATCTAAGCCTGAGTTTGATAGGAGCCTATATGTAGCCTCTTTAAGATTGGACCCACTTGTGGGCGGTTTATCAGCAGATTCTATAAGGGAGCTTGAAAGCGCTGCCGGAGGTTCGGCTCAAACGTTTGAGGGTTTTAGGGATTTACTCGCGAGCAGATTTAAGGTTTTCAAGGGATTTGCTGCATCAGCCGCTATCTCATTCCAAAGCTTCGAGGTTTATAAGCCTGTGCATAGGGGTTTAGGCAACGAAGCCTATGCTAAACTGTATGCTGGTAAGCCGCTCTCCGGAGTTGAAAGGGCTCATTTGAGGTCCACCGCTCTATCGCTTGTTCTTGACATATGCCGAGAATATAAACTCCCAATTCAGATAATGGTTGGAGTTGCTAGGGATTTGCCCGGTGCTTCACCACCGGATTTGGCCATATGTTTTAGGCAGAGGGGCTTAGAGCACTTATGCCGGTTCTTCCATCTTTATAGCGATGTCGACTTTCATATTATATCAGCCTATAGATTCCAATCTCATGAACTCACAATTATAGCCAAGAATTACCCAAACGTCTACTTAGACGGCTACTGGTGGTATTGCTTCTTCCCAGAGAGCATAACCCAACATATTCTGGAGAGAATTCAGCTACTACCTATAGGCAAAGTATGCGGATTCTTCAGCGACGCATACGTGCTAGAATGGATTTACGGAAAATCCGCGTTAGCACGCAAACTCGCAGCCGAAGCACTAGACCACATGGTCAAAAGAGGATTCTACAAAATAGAAACAGCGGAGGAAATAGCAGAACACATCCTATCAAAAAACGCCAAGAGACTCTTCAAAATCCAATAAAAGGCTACTCACCCATAACACCATAAATCCATAAAAACGCTGGCGCCGGGGAAGGGATTCGAACCCTTGAGGCCCATAAAGGGCCACTGGATCTCGAGTCCAGCGCATTTCCACTCTGCCACCCCGGCGCATCTAAAATTTTTTCTTCTCCTTCTTAAAAGGTTTATTTTGGTTTCTGGGGGAATGGGGATGCGGTTAATGGGAAGAAAACTGCTTTATGGAGTGATAATTGGTTTAATTATTGGTTTTGCTGCTGGCTACTTTATAAGGGGCATGATGGTTGAAGCGGGAATAAAAGAGTTATATGAGCAAATCTCAGAGTTTAGGAGGCGGATGGTGGTGGTTAGGATGGCGATACCACCATTAAGAAATATTGCTGAGAAATGCGGAATTTATATTGGCGCTGCAGTAGAGCGTAGTCTTCTCGATATACCGGACTACGCATATATACTTAAGCAGGAGTTTAACATTTTGACAACCGAGAATGCTCTGAAGTTCGGTCCAGTTCATCCGCAGCCAAATGTTTATTCCTTTGGCGACGCCGATTATATAATTAACTTTGCTGAGTCTAATGGGATGAGGGTTCGTGGGCACACGCTTGTTTGGCATCAGCAGCTCCCGGGATGGGTTGCGCAGGGAAAATACACTCGTGAGGAATGGATAAACATTCTGCGTGAGCACATAATGACCGTTGTGGGGCGTTTTAGGGGGAGAATATATGCATGGGATGTCGTTAACGAGGCTATAGCTGATGATGGAACATTAAGGGACACCGTTTGGCTGAGGAATATTGGTCCAGAATATATCGAGATGGCCTTTAGGTGGGCGCATGAAGCAGACCCGCAAGCCCTACTCTTCTACAATGATTATGGTGCTGAAGGTTTAAACGCGAAATCCGACGCAATATACAATCTTGTTAAGGGGCTTCTGGAGAAGGGTGTTCCAATACATGGCGTTGGTTTACAAATGCATATAAGCCTAGAAAATCCACCAAACCCACAGGAAGTGGCAGCTAACATTAAGCGCCTAAATGAACTAGGTTTAGAGGTTCATATAACCGAGATGGATGTCCGAATCAGAATGCCCGCCAAATGGGAAGACCTTATTAAGCAGGCGGAGATATACCGTGATATCCTCAGAGTATGTCTAACCGCAGATAACTGTAAAGCTTTTGTGATGTGGGGTTTCACAGACAAGTACTCATGGATACCGGGATATTTCAGTGGTTATGGCGCGGCTTTAATCTTTGATGAGTTCTATGCGCCGAAGCCAGCATATTATTATATTGCGGCAACCCTCATCGAGCACCTAACTAAAAAGTAGCCTAAACATGCGCAGAAGGCTTTAACCAAAAGATATTTCTTTTTGTTCATACTTTTATTTCCTTGGTTGAAGGGTTCAGCCATGCCCTACTGTCCTGAATGCGGAGGAGAAATGCTTTACATTAGCCGAACAAAACATTATGTTTGTAAGAGCTGCGGCTTATCACTCACATATCAAGAACTCGTTGAGATTAGGGAGAAATCATGGGAGAACCATAATGTTGATGAGGATGAACGGAGTAGAATGAGAAAAGAGTATTTGCGTTGGTGGTTATCTAAGAAGAAATAACTTTCCTAAATCCTATTTTTTATGTGCATAGATTAACCTTATTAGGCTGGATTTGGTAAGAGGGTATTTTGAGGGAGAACGCTATTGTCAACCCCACCAAAAGTAGAGATTATTTGCATAGGAAACGAGCTACTTATAGGCAAGATTTTGAACACCAATGCCCATTGGCTCGCAAAGAGGATAACAAGCCTAGGCTTATCCGTTCGGAGAATAACTGTTGTTGGAGATGACCTGGATGAGATAGCCTCAGCCATTAAGGAGACTATTCAGCGCAAGCCATCCTTCATCATAACAACTGGAGGATTAGGACCAACCTTCGATGATAAAACACTTGAGGGTGTTGCAAGGGCTATAGGCCGCGAGCTTGAAGAGAACAAGGAAGCTCTAGAGATGATTAAAAGGAAGTATGAGCAGTATGTTGTCGAGGGGCGAATAGAGAAGTTTGAGATGACACAATATAGGCTTAAAATGGCTAAACTACCAAGAGGCGCAAAACCACTACCAAACCCGGTTGGAACCGCACCTGGCGTTCTAATCGAATACGAAGGTGTAGTAATGATTATGCTTCCCGGCGTACCGCAGGAAATGATGGCCATATTCGATGAGTCAATTGTGCCGCTTCTGCAGAGAGCTGCTGGAAACCTAACCTTTTATGAAGCCAGCTTGGATGTTAGGGGGGTTCCCGAATCTGAACTTGCGCCATTAATTGAGCATGTTATGCATGATAATCCCTATGTCTACATAAAGTCCCACCCAAAAATATCCGAGAAAACCCACCATATAGAACTACATATCTCAACAACATCAGATGACCCAAACGTGGCTAAACAGAGAATTGAAAGGGCAATCATGCAGATATCCAACCTCATATATGAGAAGGGTGGAAAAGTAAAACCACTACAAATATGAGCACGAAAACTATTTTCACATTACGACATTCCAACCTTCTGAGGTGGCAAACATGGCATTCATAGCCTTCATAATTGGAACAGCTGGTTCAGGCAAATCCCTACTAACAGCATCATTTAGTGAATGGCTTAAAGTCAACGAACAAAATGTTGCAACATTAAACTTAGACCCTGGTGTAATAAGGCTGCCATACACTCCAGACATAGATATTCGAGACTACATAACAATTGACGAAATAATGGAGGAATACGAGCTTGGACCAAATGGAGCCCTAATCATGGCCGCTGATTTAATCGCGAGTGAAGTGGAAAACTTGAGTAGAGAGATAGAGGAGATAGACCCGGACATTTTGCTTGTGGATACACCCGGCCAAATGGAGCTATTTGCTTTCAGGGCAAGCGGCCCATATATAGCCAGTGAGATAAGTAAGGAGCCTAGAGCTATAATCTACCTGTTCGATTCGGTTTTCTCCCTAAACCCGCTAAATTATGTTTCAAACATGTTTCTTTCGGCAGCAGTTTATATGAGATTCCTCCTGCCGCAAGTGCACGTTCTCTCTAAATGTGATTTAATCCCTCAAGAAAGCATTGAGACAATTATAGAGTGGTCTGAGGATAGAGCAACCTTAGAGTCAGCCATAGAGGAGAAGCTTGAGGGAACTAAGCGACTACTAAGCCACAGATTGAGCAGGGCCATATATCAGCTTGGCCTAAACTTTCCGCTAATACCAGTTTCAGCCAAAACCAATGAGGGTTTTGTCGAATTAAATGCCGCTTTGGAACGAATATTTGCTGGCGGAGAAAAGATAACGTATTAAGAGGCTCATATTATTGACCATGCAGCCGCTAGCGCACCATACTCAGCATTCTTAAGAGAGTCTGCGCTACTAACTATTATAACGTCGCCCTCCCTCGGCTTCATTAAGCGTGTTATCTCTCTAAAAGCCAATGGATAATCCTTTTCTAAATCCGCACTAACACCCGGAACAATCATTTTATTACCCTTGAAGACGATTGTTGTTGCCCCCTTTGCGCCGCTCATTACTGCAGCATCACGCTGTTCTAAACCATTCATGACTTTATGGGCGCGTTCCCTAACCAGTACTGCCACGTTATATGGGGCCAGCGTCAGCTCATTTCTTCCAATCTCAACCATATCGTGTAAGGTCTCCTCAATCTTACTCCAGAAAATCACTCCCTTATGTGTTAGGGAGCAGCCACCTCTTGACATAGTAACTAAATCGGCCTCTACTAAACGCTTCAGAATCGTTCTAACAGCGCCCTCACCTAAACTCAGCTCCCTAGATATTCTCCCCCGCCCCATAGGGCCATACTTAGCCAGCAACCTAATGAGCCTAACAACATCAAAAACATTAAATGATGGATTAGGTCCCGGCGCCTTTTTGGCAACTAAATCATTTAGAAAATCTTTAATCGACATACCCAACCAACAATATATTAGAATGTTTGGAATATAAGAGACTTCCCCCTAAAAACCTTTTTATATGAGTCTAAAAAACTTAGAGCTGATGATGAATTATAGGATTGCTGATTAATGATGAGACCCGACTTGTCTGAACCCCCACTAAAATAAACATTTTTATCGCCTTTTTTAACAATTTTCATCAATTTTCCAAGATGTACAACAAAGCCATTTTGAGACATAATTCAAAAGAATTAATAGATTTTGGTGCGGCCGCCGGGATTTGAACCCGGGTTGTCGGCGCGGGGGGCCGATGTCCTAGACCAGGCTAGACGACGGCCGCGAATTGCAAATTAACTCTAATTCTGATAGCTTTTTAGGTGCTATTTAGGTTTTCTCCTTTAACTTATCGCTTTTTGGGATTAATATTTTAAGCATGCGATTGATTATTAGAGCTGAGGGGTTTAGCTTGTCTGAGACGGATTGGGAAAGGCTTATTTACGACCTAATTAGGTGCGGAATTCTTAAATCTCCAAGAGTTATTAGGGCTATGAGGCTTGTTCCCAGAAGCCTATTCCTGCCGGAGAGCCAGAAGCCCTATGCTGCGATTGATACACCGCTGCCTATAGGTGAAGGACAGACCATTTCTGCACCACAGGGCTAACCATTCCTCTCTGGTTAGCCCGGTGAGACATGGTATCGATAATGAATGAGGCTCTAGAGCTTGAGGTTGGGCATAAGGTTCTTGAGGTTGGCGCTGGCTCTGGCTGGCATGCTTCGACAATTGCTGAGATAATTGCGCCAAGCGATGTTCCGAAGGATAAATGGGGTCACGTATATACGATAGAGATTATTCCCCGGCTGGCCAATTTTGCTAGGGAGAATATTGCTAGAGCTGGTTATAGCGATAGGGTTACCGTTATATGCGGTGATGGCTCACTTGGCTATCCGGATGAAGCCCCTTATGACAGGATACTTGTGACAGCCGCCGCGCCAAAAATTCCGGAGCCGCTTAAGGAGCAGCTTAAGCCTGGCGGAATAATGGTTATACCAGTGGGTGAGGTTGGATTCTATCAGACGCTTATACGCATAAGGAAGATGATGGATGGCAGAATAATTGAGGAGGATTTGGGCGGAGTCGCCTTTGTGCCTTTAGTCGGCAAATACGGCCACAAAATAGGGTATAGATGATGAGAATTTTATTCCGGCTCTTAGACTCTGGCCGTTTAAAAGATAGAAAATTATATTTCTGATTAGCAGAGCATATATTATTGTGTGTTAAGGGGCTAAAAGGATTGCCGGAAGATATATGGTTTTATCTGGCTATGGCTTTCGGTTTAGTTGCTATAGCATTGCTAGTTCTCTTTCTGATGGAGCGCGAGAGAAGGAAAAAGTTGCCTCAAGAAAGCAAGGAAAATCTTAAAAGAGCTAGCTTAGCCGAGATTGGAAAAGCGTTGCCGTTAACCATAAGCCTTGCTAGGAGCGTTCCAGAGGAAACCGTTAAGGAGACTAGGGATAAGCTTAGAATTCTCGAATTGGAGAGGGAAATTCTGAGCTACGCTATCCGAAGATTATATGAGGCTCAGGCTGAGGGGAAGATAACGGTTGAGGAGCGTGACACCCTAGCATCAAAATATAAGGAGGATTTGGAGAGAATAAAGCAGGAGATTGCCCGTGGAGAGTCGATAATCGCTTTAAGCGAGCTTGAAAGGATGCAGGAGGAATTCATTAAGATGTTCTCTGAGAGAATTGATATTCTAAATAGGAGAATTGAGGAGCTAAGAGCAATAGCCGGCCTAGCGCCGCTAAAACCTATTACAAAGCCTAGGGAAGCAAGTAAAGAAGCGGAGAAGAGCGAAGAGCATACACTGTCTGAGAGGCTGGCGCAGCCGTCTGCACCTAGTACATCCATGCCTAGAAAGAGAAGAGAGACGCCTAAACCCACTGCGCCAGCTGGAGAGGAGGAAAAAGCCACTAAGGCTGAGCATGCTGAAAAGAGTGAAGCTGAGAAAAAGGTTGAGCAGATAATGGCTGAGGTTGAAAAGGTTCTTAATAGGCTTAGTCAGATGGAGGTTGAAGGATAGTGAAGCATTATGTGCGCGGATTGGATTGAGCATGCTAAGAGAAGGGCTGCCATAGAGGCTGTTAAGAATATTAAGGATGGTTTCATAGTTGGGCTCGGCTCCGGCTCAACTGCCGCCTATGCTATAGAGGAGATTGGCAGAAGGGTTAAGGAGGAGGGGCTTAGGGTTCTCGGCATACCAACATCGCATCAGGCGCTTATCCTAGCCATTAGAAATGGCATCCCGATTACAACGCTTCATGAGCACCCCGTAATAGACTTAACCATAGATGGAGCGGACCAAATTGACCCAAACCTGAATTTAATTAAGGGAATGGGTGGGGCATTAACCAGAGAGAAAATTATTGCTTCGGCATCTAAGAACTTCATCATTGTTGCTGATGAACGGAAGCTTGTTAATAAATTGGGTGGCGCTCAGCCTCTGCCAATTGAAATATTACCATTTGCCCAACCACTAGTCACCTCAAAGATAATGGAGCTTGGAGGAAAACCTCGCTTAAGGAGAGTAGAGAATATGCCCTATATAACTGATAATGGCAACTTCATACTGGATGTGGATTTCGGAGTGATTGAGAACCCCGCGGAGCTCAATTACAGGTTAAAGGTGATTCCAGGAGTTATTGAGACAGGGCTCTTTATAGGTATGGCTCACATGGCATATGTGGGCACAAGAAATGGCGTAAAGAAGATAACCATATAGGATTTTTAGGAGAAAGGCTTAAATCTATTTTTCCTACACTCCTAAGAGAGAAGGTGGGTTGATTGATATGAAGCTGTCTTTTTCTACCCTTGGCTGCCCAAATTGGGATTTACATAAAATAATTAGTAGTGCTGCTGAAATGGGCTTTCACGCCATCGAGCTCCGCGGTTTACTTGAGGACCTAGATATTAGTAGACGGCCTGAGTTCACAAGCCATTTAAAGGAAACAAAGAGCATGCTTCTAAAATACGGGATATCTGTTTCCGCAATATCAATTTCAGCCAGATTCGCTGTTGTTGACCCAGCTGAGAGAAGAGAGCAGTTTGATGAAGCACGCCGTAATATGGCTTTGGCAGCCGAGCTGGACGCTCCAGTCGTTCGCATATATGGTGGTAGAATACCAAAGGGATATACTCTTGACGCTATTATGCCAATTTTAATCCGAAACCTTCAGGAGATTGGTGATGAAGCCAACGATTATGGGGTTATATTGGCTTTGGAAACTCATGATGACTGGGTTGACTCCCGACTATGTGCAAGACTAATGAGAGAGGTTAACCACCCGCGCATAAGAGTCCTCTGGGACCTACACCATCCATATCGCATAAAAGGCGAGAGCCCGGAAGAAACGTATGCTAATCTAGCGCCTTACGTTGTAAGTATACATGTTAAGGACTCGATTATTGATAGTCAGGGAAAGATAAAATACGTTCCTCTCGGTGAGGGAAACGTACCAGTCAAGAGAATGCTCGAATTACTGCTTGAAGGAGGCTATAGGGGCTACGCGACGCTAGAGTGGGAGAAGAGATGGCACCCCGATTTGCTTGAGCCGGAAATAGTATTTCCACAGTATGTGCAAAAGATGCGTGAATGGCTAGGAAAGAAATAGGCTAAAACATGACCTTTCTTTAGGCTTAGCTGCTGAAATAATCCACAATTTTTATCTTAGGAATAGTGATAGAGCTAATTGATTTCATGGTGGTATAAATTTTGGGTTTTATTCATCTCTATACTGGCGATGGAGAGGGCAAGTCTATAACCGCATTTGGTCTGGCTCTGAGGGCTATTGGACACGGCTATAAAGTTATAATAATTCAGTTTATGAAGGGGCGCAAGGATATTGGCGAATATAAAATTCGAAAGAGGCTCGCACCAAATTATGAGATTCATCAATTTGGGCGCAGAGAGTTCATAGACCTAAAAAATCCAGACCCAATCGATTATATTTTGGCTAGGAGAGCCCTTAGGTTTGCCAAAAAAGCCATTAAAAAGAAGCCCCGCCTACTGATATTGGACGAGATAAACCTAGCAGTATCAATAGGGCTGATTGAGTTGAAAGATGTTCTTGAATTGCTAAGCAATATACCAAAGCCTACAACTGTTGTCTTAACTGGCAGAAACGCACCCAAGGAGCTAATTGAGCGAGCTGACCTAGTAACTGAGATGTGTGAAATAAAGCATCCTTGGAGGAGAGGGATTCAGGCTAGAAAGGGAATAGAATATTGAGAAAGTCAATATTTAGGTTTTTGTCCGCTCTCTTCTCTGTCCACCGACTTCCTCCTTCTTCGTCTCTGTCGCCCTCTCTTTCTCGCAATATGTGAGATACAAAAATGCCAATGCTAGGGCAACAAATATTAGCGCTGGCAATATTCCATAGCCAAATATGCTAAAGAATGCTTCAGCACCCATTTACAATGCACAGCTCCGCAAAAATTTTTATTAATCAAATATTTAAGGCGTTGCTTTTTTCCACTCACTCATAAGGAAATCATATATGTCGTCGCTCTCCTCAATCACATCGTACCAGCCCAACGCTTCAGCAATTCTTTGCCCAATTAAATGATAGCATATTTGGGCTTTTCTGCTCATCACATGAAAGTAGAAGTCGTCACATGAGCAGAAGACGGCGTCTGGCATAACAATATAATCTCTTTCCCTACCAACAACTATCCAGACAACCCTATTACTGGGCTTAAAGATATACTTCTTAACCCTGTTATCCTTAACGGCCTCCCAAGCCCTCTGGAAGCGCTGACCAAATATCGTGGCTAACCGTGCCAGATGCTCATCAGTAGCCTTCTTTGTTTTTTCAATCTCTCTACAGATTTTTTCTAAAATATCATTCTCGGCGTTATTTCTCTCCATCAAAACCAAAATAATATATGCATTGGTTGTGGATAAAGTTTATTTTTTGCCCCTCATATCTGCAATGGCTCATCACACTTCAGTCCGTCCATCGCAAATCATTGGGGCGAAATAATCTATTGCTTTCCTGAAAAATAAATTTATTCTCAGAGTGCAGCGAAAACTGTAAAATGCAGAAATATTAATCAGTTCTAGATTAGTAAGATTGAGCAAGCACCCTTTAAGAAGTGATTGATATGGAAGAGTTTCTGCCTTTAGGTTCTGAGGAGGAGTTAAAGGAAGAAATCTGCAAGACGATGAGGAGACTCTTTAATAGGGGTTTGGTTTCAGCTTTAGGCGGAAATATAAGTGCTCGTCTCCCCGGCTCTAGCGAATTCTGGATAACGCCAAGTGGTGTTTTTAAAGGTGAACTTGAGCCAGAAGACCTAGTGAAGGTTGATTTGGATGGTAGGGTTTTAGAGGGGTTCCTAAGACCATCTGTAGAGACGCCTTTTCACGCCATGATATATCGGAGGAGGGCTGATGTGAATGCCGTCGTGCATAGCCACAATCCGGTAACAACTGGTTTAGCGCTGGCTGGAATAGAGATTAAGCCAGTAACAATTGAGGCAGCGGTTGTTCTAAGAAGGGTTAGGGTTGTGCCGTGGGCTTTTCCGGGAACAGACGCTCTTGCGAATCTTATTGGTGAGCATATAGAGGGTGCTAGAGCGCTGGTTCTCATGAATCACGGCGTTGTAGGTGTTGGGAGCAATCTGCTTGAAGCTGAAACTATTGTTGAAACTCTAGAGGAGGTTGCAACAGCGCAGTTTGTGGCATCTATATTCAAGAGGGAGCTACCTTTAATCCCGGAGGAGGATATGGAGTTAATAAAGAGACTTTATGGCATATAAAAGGTGCTTATAGGGGTTATCATGATGTATGGTTATATTGGAAAAATCTTAAGGGTTAACCTAACCTCGGAGAAAACTAAGGAGGAAAATGTTGGGGAGGATTTACTAAGGAAGTTTATTGGAGGAGTTGGTTTAGCAGCAAAGATAATCTATGATGAAGTTAACCCAGCAATTTCACCCTTTGACCCAGAAAATAAGCTCGTCTTCATGACCGGCCCATTAACTGGAACTTTAATCCCATGTACTGGTAGATATGTTGTCTGCGCAAAGTCTCCCTTAACGGACGCTTGGGGCGAAGCCCATTCAAGCGGTTTCTGGGCTCGTGAACTGAAGAGGGCTGGATATGATGGCATAGTTATTGAGGGAAAATCCGAGAAGCCATCTCTTCTAGTCATTGATGATGAAGATGCCAGAATCGAGGATGCTAGCCACCTCTGGGGCAAGGGGTGCCTTGAGACTGAGGAGCAGATAAGAAAGGAACTTGGTGAAGCCTTTAGGGTTGCATGTATAGGTCCGGCTGGAGAAAGGCTCGTTAGGTTTGCCTCGATAATAAACGATGAGGGTAGGGCCGCTGGAAGATGCGGCATGGGCGCTGTTATGGGCTCAAAGAACCTTAAGGCTATAGCCGTTAGAGGCTCTAAGGAGGTTCCGATAAAAGAGCCGGAGCGCATCAGAAATGTTCTTAGGAGAATCTATCCCCAAATAATGTCATTTCCAACAACACAGATATACGCATCCTATGGAACAAGTGGTGAACTTTTATCATTCTACGAGTATGGCGATGTTCCAATAAAGAACTTTGCTTTAGGCAAGTGGGCTGAGATTGAGCATATATCCGGCGAGACCTATAATAAAGTGATGGTTAAGGCCAAGAGGTCATGCTGGAACTGTCCGATAGCGTGCTGGAGATATGTGAGGGTTGATGAGGGGCCTTATGCTGGCTTGGAGCTTAAGAGGGGGCCGGAGTATGAGACTTTAACGGCTTTGGGCTCATTACTACTCAACAATAGATTGGATGTTATTGTTAGAGCAAATTATCTTTGTAATCAATATGGTTTAGACACAATATCGACTGGAGTCTGCATTGCTTTCGCCATGGAATGCTATGAAAAGGGCATAATAACAGAGAAGGATGCGGGAATCAGCCTAAAGTGGGGAGACCCGGAGGCAATACTCCGCCTAATAGAGGATATAGGCGAGAGGAGAGGTCTAGGTGATATTTTAGCCGAGGGAGTTAAAAGGGCCTCTGCAAAGATTGGTGGTGGAAGCGAGAAATTCGCCATGCATGTTAAGGGTCTTGAGATGCCGATGCATGACCCAAGGGCCTTTAAGGGTATGGGCCTACAGTATGCTGTATCAAATAGGGGTGCATGCCACCTTCAAGGAATGGTTCTCCGGGTGGAGCAGGGCGAACGCGTAACAGACCTAAAAATTTACGAGCGCTTAGATAGGTTTGAGGTTAGGGGTAAGGGAAGCGTAGTGGCGACCGTTCAGAATTGGCATGAGGTTCTAGAGTCCCTAATAATATGTAAGTTTCTCGGCATACCGCCCGGCCACATACCTGGATTATATACGCTGGTAACTGGCATACATATGACATTAGAGCATTCAATCGAGGCTGGAGAACGCATATACAACATTAAAAGAATGTTTAATGTTAGATGTGGCATTTCAAGGAAGGACGACACATTACCATATCGTATAATGTATGAGGGCCTGAGGGAGGGTGGAACATTAGGGAACCGCATTAGCCCAGAAGAGCTCGATATGATGCTAAAAGAGTATTATATGGTTAGGGGCTGGGACGAGAATGGAATCCCGAGGACTGAGACATTAAGGAGACTTGGCTTACAATAGGAAATTGATATTTTAGGGCTTGAGGTTTAATGTTGCGACACATGTTTCCTCATCAATAGGTTTTATCTCAAAACCCATTTTTCTACATATATGCGCTATCTTAGTGTTTTCAGCTAGAAATTCGCCGAATACCCTCTTCAATCCCATATCAATCCCAACTTTAATCATGTGGCTCATTAGCATTGTGCCTAAACCTTTATTCTGCCATGGGTCCCCAACAACCACGGATATTTCACCACTTTCCCCATCGGGCTGAACGATTAGCATGGCTAAACCCATTAAACGCCGTCTATTATTCTCGGTTTTCTCAGCAACTATTCCTATTTCTCGGGCGTAATCTATGTTGCAGTATCTGGCCGCCATATGATGATTTATATCTTTTATTATTCTGAAGAATCTTAGGCGCATTGTTTCTGTTGAGAGAGCCTTAAATAACTCGA